>JAJDEM010000041.1 GCA_029259795.1 Planctomycetota bacterium | reverse complement strand
GACCTCGCGCGGGACCCGGCGCGCGCGGCGGAGTCCATCCAACGCACGGCGCCGATGGTCCTCAAGCAGATCGAAGGCCTGGACCGCATCGCGCGGGACTTCGCACAGTTCGCACGGCTCCCCCAGCGCCGCACGGACATCGTGGATGTCGGCGCGCTGATCCGCGAGGTCACCGACCTCTACGCCGGCGCCGAGGTCGAGGGCGTCACCGTCACCTGCGAGGTGGCTCCCGAGCTGCCGACGATCTGGTGGGATGAGCAAGAGCTCCGACGGATCCTCCTCAACATGGTCCTGAACGCGATGGAGGCGCTGGACGGTCGGGGCGGGGGCCGGGTCACGCTGCATGCGGCCGAGGCGCTGCGGGCCTCCGGCACCGGCGTGCTGGTCACGATCGTGGACGATGGCGTCGGCATCGAGCCGGAGCACGCCAAGCGCCTCTTCGAGCCTCAGTTCAGCACCAAGACGCGCGGCACGGGCCTGGGCCTCGCCATCGTGAACCGGATCGTCCAGGACCTGGGCGGAACGATCGACTTCGAGAGCGTCCCGGGCGAGGGAACCGCCTTCAGGCTCTGGTGGCCGTCCGTGCCGCCGGCACAGGAGTAGCCCGGCCCCAAGGGCGTATGGTCCTTCCGTGCAGGGGCGGATACGATGTCGCGCCATGACCGATTCGAAGAAGCCGCCCGCGTTCTACTGCCCCTCGTGTGGACAAAAGCATCGGATGAGCCTTGACGGGCTCACCGCGACGCCTGACTCCGTCGCGCACCTCGGCTGTGCGGGCTGCAAGAAGCCGCTCGCTCTGCGCGTCGGAGACGACGGCAAGCCGCTCTGCACGCTCGACGACCCGAACGCCGCCGCAGCAAAGGCGAGCCCGCCGGCCCCGGCGCCCGCGCCCAAGTCCAAGTCCAAGTCCAAGAAGGCTCCCAAGTCGGCCAAGGCTCCGAGGTCATCGAAGGCCAAGGGGCGCGGCAAGGCCATGGACGCCCCCCAGCCCAAGGACACGCCCAA
Source organism: Planctomycetota bacterium (assembly GCA_029259795.1). Taxonomy (GTDB): domain Bacteria; phylum Planctomycetota; class PLA2; order PLA2; family JAEUHO01; genus JAHEIK01. The sequence goes on along the minus strand of JAJDEM010000041.1, from coordinate 13,905 downwards.
GACGAAGGATGCGCCCAGCGACAACGTGAAGGCCGAGCCCGATCCGGCGCCGGAGACTCCTGCGGGCGCGGAGGCGGAGACGTCCGGCGACAGCCTCGTCGGGGAGTTCAGCAAGGGCGACCTCATCGGGCGCTACACCATCGAGAAGGCCGTCGGCGTCGGCGGCACCAGCACGGTCTACTCCGCGTTCGACCCCACCACCAACCGCAGCGTCGCGCTCAAAGTCCTCATGCAGGACGCCTCCGATGTCATGCGGACGCGCTTCCTCCGCGAGATCGAGGTACAGGCGAACATCCGGCACCAAAACATCATGCCGGTCTTCGACCGCGGCGAGCTCGACGACGGGCGCCCGTTCTTCACGATGGAGAAGCTCTACAAGCCTTGGACGCTTGCCGACATCATCGAGAAGCGCGACGCCGGCAAGCTGGCACGCTATGCCACGCTCAAGAAGCTCGAGGACATCGAGAACCTCATCCGCGATGTGATCGTGCCCGTCGCGGACGGCGTCTACGTGGCCAACGTCGAGAACGGCGTCATCCACCGGGACCTCAAGCCCGAGAACATCCTGATCGACTCCCGCACGCTCCGGCCCTACGTCATCGACTTCGGCATCTGCCAGGTCCTCGAGAAGAAGTCCGGCTTCGCGTCCAAGGCCGTCATCCCCCCGACCGGTGAGGAGGAGGGCATCGTCGGCACGCCGCGGTTCCTTGCCCCTGAGCAGGTCAAGGGCAACGTGCACGCACGCACCGACGTCTGGGGTCTCGGCGCCACGATCTTCGCGGCCGTTGCCAGCGACCCGCCCATTGCGGCAGCCCGCAACATCAACAAGGTCGAGCTCAAGCGCCGCATCGAGGCGCTGCAAGTCACGAAGAAGAAGGCCGTGGCAGCCGACGACGAGCGCAAGATCGCCATGTGCGAAGAGCAGCTCGCGCGCTTGACCGATCCGAATCTTCGTACGCTCGATGACCTGTTCCGAGACGCTCGGGATGGCGTGTACACCGAGCTGCCGCAGACGACCCCGGCGCCGCTGCGCGCGGTCGTGCGCAAGGCCATGGCCGTAGGCACCTCGGATCGCTACGTCAACGCGCGGCAGCTCGCGACAGAGCTCCAGGCCTGGTTGGGCGGCAGCCGTGTCCGCGCACTCACCGAAGCCGGTGGCACCGAGGCGGCCGTGGAGTCGGCCCGCCGCGCCGTACGCACACACCTCGTCACCGCCCTCTGGCTGGCGGGCGGTCTCGTCGCAGGCATCTTCCTCGCCAAGCTGACCGCCACAGCGGGGGACGCGCCGCCGTCCACGCGTGTGGCCGACGCCGAAGCGGATATCCAGCAACTGGCCGACAGTCTCGACGGACTCGAGCGTCTCACGGTCAACCTCACGCCCATCGAGCGCAACCGACTCTGGACCTCGCTCGACACGACGGCGGGCCGCATCCAGCAACGCCTGGAAGGGGAGGACGCCAGCGACGCGCGCGTCGACGCCGTCAGCAAGCGCCTCGCCTTCGTGCGCGGCCGCTTCGCGCCGACGCGGTTCCGCATCGACGCTCCGGCGGGCACCCGGCTCGAAGCCAAGGACCTCGTGAACGGCGGCAAGGTGGCCGTCCAGATCGGGGAGAACCGCCTGCCGCCTGGCAGCTATCACGTCTTCACATCGACGAACATCCGCTTCCCCGTCGATGTGGGCTTGCTGATCCGCGACACGCAGGGCGCGGCGGACGTCGCGCACGAGCCGCCGGTCCAGATCCTGAAGATCGGCGTGGCTCCCGATGCGGTGCCGGCAGGCATGGTGCTCGTGCTGGGCGGCCGGGTCCTCGCCCGCGACCTCCCCTTCCAGCCGCGCAGTCCGGCCGCGACGGAGGTGGCGGCGTTCTTCATGAGCCGCGCCGAAGTCACGAACGGAGCCTATGCCCAGTTCCTGGCGACGCTCGACGTCGAGGCGCGCAAGGCGCACGCCCCCAACGTGGCGTTCATCCCCGACCCGGAGCAGGGCGGCGTGCCGATCGTGACCAAGGGTCGTGAGGAAGCGCCCGTCGTGGGCCTGCGCGTCGAAGACGCCCTGGCCTACGCTGCCTGGCGCTCGAAGACCACCGGCGCCGTCGTGCGGCTGCCTACCGAAGCCGAGTGGGTGCTCGCGGCGGGTGCCCCGCTGGGCTACGACCTCACCAACGGCGTAGCAGGCCAGCGCACGGATGGCGAGTTCGCCTCGCCGCTTCGCACCGCAGGGGCGCATGTCAAGGATGTGAGTCCGTTCGGTGTGTTTGGCATGCTGGGCAACGCGCGCGAGATGGTCACGTCATCCCTGGGCGACCTCGGAGAAGGCGACGTGCTCGTCAAGGGCGCTGGGGTCGGCGACGACCCGGATCGCGGCGCGATCTACCTGCACCGCGTGCTCAAGAAGGGCGAGCGCCAGGCCGTCACGGGCTTCCGCCTCGTGCAGGAGCTTCCCAAGCCCTAGCCCGCATGATTCATCAAGCGCGCTCGCCCCGCGTAGCGCTAGAGCGACCGCAGGTAGCTCTGCGCATCGCGCAGCGTGTCGTCGTCGGTCTCCGGATCCATCGCCAGCACCCACGGTGCGGACCGCGGGATGGCGCCGCAAAGCGCCGCCCAGTCCACGCCATCGTCGCTCGGGTGCGCGCCGCCGAGGCCGTCGCGGCCGAGGCCGTGGGCGAAGACGCCCGTGCAGCGATCGGCGTAGGCATCGATCCACGTGCGCAGGGAGGCGCCGCCGCCCGCGCGCTGGCGCGCCATGGCACGGGCCGGATCAAACCACAGCGCGAGTCGCGGCAACTCGCTGAGCAGCCACTCGACCTCGGTGACACCGAGCAGATCTTCTGGTCCGGCGGCATTGCGAAGCGCAAGCGGGGCCCCCGCCGCCAAGGGAGCATGCAGGGCACGCACCAGGCGGTCCGCTGCGACGTCCGACGGCTCGCCCTCGAGCGCGCCGCCTTCGACGACGATCGCGCGGGCTGCAAGCTCGGCCGCGTTGGAACATGCGGCATCCAGGCCCCGCCGATCCGTCAGCAGCGACGTGATGGCGATGCCGTTGGCGTGCAGATGGCTGCGCGCAGCCCGAGGGTTCGGCAGCGGTCCGGGGAGATGCCAGAGGCGTTGGTCAAGCAGGGCGCCGCGAGCCACGATCTGCTCGTGCGTCTCCCCCGCGCGCGCGGCAAGCGCGACCTTCACTCGACCCCATCCCATGTGGCCGGCGGGAGGTCGAGGCGCCGCTCGCGGCGCCCTTCGAGCGGTGCTCCGGCTTCAACCCACGTTGCGATGCCGAACTCGGCGTGGTGGCCAATCGTCAGATGGGCGCGCGCCTGGCAGGCCGGCACGCCATTGGCCGGCGTGATCGCAAGGCCCGCGCCTTCGAGCATCGTGAGGTCGTTGCGGTGATCGCCGATGGCGATGGTGCGCTCGGCGGGAATGCCGTGCACATCCGCAAGCCAGTCGTACGCCTCGGCCTTGCCCTTGGACATGCCCTGCACCTCGTAGAGGTGGAGCGTCGAATCCGGGTAGGGCGGAAAGAAACTGAGCGGGAAGCACTCGATGCGCAACCCACCTCGTGTGGACTCCGCCAACCGGGTGTCCAGCGTCTGCTGCACGTTGCCGCCGGGCATCTCGGTCTCGCAGAAGAACATGCTGATGCGCATCAGGTCCGTCGCGGGCAGCGCATGCTGCGCGTCGACCCGGCGCACGTTCTCGAACCAGTCGGCCACCGGCACGTGGTCGGGGTGCGGCGTCATCACCGTGTGCTTCCAGCCGTGCTGGTCGCGAAATGTAAACACGGCGTCACGTTCGTGTTCGATGAGCGCACCGAGATGTTCGTCGGGAATCGGGATGTAACGCTCCGGCGATTCGCCGGGGCGCCCGATCCAGGAGCCGTTGTAGGTGATCACAGGGGACTCGAGCGCAAGCGCCCGATGAAAGGGCTCCGTGCCCGCAACCCCGCGTCCGGTGCAGAGGACGACATAGAGCCCCGCGTCGACGAGAGCGCGGATGGCCTGCGCGGTCCGCGGCGTCAGCTCGCTGCGACCGTCCAGCAGGGTGCCGTCGAGGTCGACCAGTACGGCCTCATAGCGGTCTCGCAGGCGTCGGAGTCCGGGTACCATCACGACCTGCTGGGATACCAGGGGGTTGGGACTCGGCCGCAGGATCTTCCACCACGCTGATGCCGACCGCCACCGCCCCTCGCTCGCTCGCCTCGCGCGTCCCGCTCGCCGTGTGGATCCTGCTGCCGCTGGCCATCGGGCTCCTTTACGCCGCGGGGCACTCCCTCTTCGCCCCCAAGCCGACGCCAGCCAATCTCGCGCCGCCCGAGGCGGTTCTCGTCCAGCGCTTCAAGAACCTGGATCTGCTCGACGACATCTCGTTCGGCCCACGCGGCCGCGACATTCGTGCCGCCCGCGACGTCATCGCCGGTGAGCGCAACGTGCCCGGCCTGCCCGGCGTCGACCACACCGCGCCCATTCACCTCGTGCTGCTCCCGCGCGGACGCCACCAGGATGCATCGATGGCGATCTTCCGCCTCGAGGACGCGGGCGCGTTCGAAGACGCGTTCATGCGCACGGACTTCCTCGAACGAAAGCTGATCCGGCACGCGCAGCATCTGCACATCCGTGGCGGCTGGGCAGCCGTCGGCCCGAGCCGGGATGCCACGCGCCGCATGGGCCGGGGCTCGCTCCACTGCAAGGAGCTCGGCGAGGACTACGCGATCGCCGCGGACGTACCCGGTCTCGTCGAACACGTCATGCTCGTGGCCAAGTCCTACCCCTGGCGGGGGATCCTCGAGTCCCTGGGGGTCAATCCGGCGGGTACGAGGCTCGTGCACGTCGAAGGCAGCACCGCCATGCAGGCCATCGTCCCCGGCGCGCAGCGCGTCGAGCGGATCCGGACGTCCTGGGACACGGCCAAGCTCTGGGGCTGGAAGGAGCAGGCACGCATCCGCGTCGACTTGGTGCCGTCCGCGAGCGGGCCGGTTGCTGCTGCACTCAAGGCACGCAAGGCGCACCAGCACCCTGGCCCCCTCCAGATCAGCACCCTTACGTCGGTTGCAGAACCGCCGCACGCACCGGGCGATGCCGAGGCGTGGCTCCGGATTCCGTACGACTACGACCGACCCCTCCTCGCCGAGGCGCTGCTCGCGTGCGGGGTGCGCTTCGTGGCTGAGGAGGACGGCGTTGACCTGCTCGGCGGCCTGGCCGCCGGCGTCGGCCCTCGGGTGACGCCCGCCGATGCAGGCGGTGTGCTGTTCTGGGCGACCAAGGGCATCGGCACGGGCTACGCTTGGACGCTCGGCATGGTGTCGCCCTCCGGCCACCTCCCGCCGCTCAAGGCCTTCCTGCCGCTGCCGGCCGAGGGGCAGACGTCCGTCGACCTGCCAGCGAACACGGCCCCCATCACCAAGGGCGATGCGGCGACCGAGCGCGCGACGCCGAAGGGAACGCTGCGCCTGGCTCGCAACGTTCCGCTCGCCGTCGGTGACGCCGGCGCGTCTCCCACCATGGATGTCCTCACCTTCGGCCCCACGGCCGAAGCGGCGCTCGAAGGCATGCGCAATCACCTCTCCGTGAAGCAGGCCGCCCCCCGCCCGCCGGCTGCTGACTGGGATCCGGGTGCGGGCATGGAACTCGTCGCCTCGTTCTTCCTCAAGAGCACCCGAGCCCCGCAGATTCTCGGCAAGGCCCTCGAGCCGGGCGGCTTCCTCGCCGTCCTCGCCGGTGGCCACATCCGGGGCGCGCTCTACACGGACGGCTCGCTCTTTCGCCTCCTGCTCTGGCGCGCGCCGTAGCTCCCTGGGCCCGCGCGTCCCGGTCCGAGGGGCGACCTACGATCGGACCATGGTGCCGCCCTCGCTATTCCCTGCTGATGACTGCGCCTACATCGGGGTCGCGCTCGACCTCCCGATGGACCGCCTGTTCACCTACCGCGTGTGGGGCGACGAGCGCGCCCAGGCCGACGTCGGGCATCGAGTCCGCGTTCCGTTCCGCGGGCGCACGCTCACGGGCTTCGTGGCCGCGCGCGAGCACGGCACGCCGGCCTTCAAGGTCTTGGACATCACCGAAGCGCCCGACGACGGCGCGACGCTGACCCCCGACCTCATCACGCTGGGGGGCTTCATCGCGCGCTACTACGGCTGCTCCCTCGGCGAGGCCCTCGCGGCGATGGTCCCCCGCGGGGTACGCCACAAGGGCAAGGGCCGCAAGCGCACCCGCGTGACGCTCACCTCGACCGAGGCCGCCGATGCATTCGAGGAACGCAGCAAGCTGAGCGCCGCCGCGGCGCGGGTGCTGCGCCGCCTGCGCGTCACGCCCGAGGGCTTCCTCCTCACGGATCTGTGCCGCGCGGCGCAGGTCTCCCCCAGCCCTGTCCACACCCTCGCAAAGCAGGGCGTGGCGTCCCTCACCGTGGAACGCAGCGTCTCGGATGTGCTCGAGGAAGCCGCACGCGAAGCGCCGAAGACCGAGCCGCTCTCCCTGACGCCCGACCAGACGGTCTGTGTCGACACTCTCTGGGACGCCGTCGAGGACAAGCGGTTCGAGACCTTCTTGCTCTTCGGTGTCACCGGGTCGGGGAAGACCGAGGTCTACCTCCAGGCGATCGACCGCTGCGTCGCTGGGGGCCGCCAGGCCATCGTACTCGTGCCGGAGATCGCCCTGACCCCGCAGACCGTGCGCCGCTTCCGCGGTCGCTTCGACCGCGTGGCCGTGCTGCACTCGGCCATGACGGACGCCGAGCGCGCCGCGGCCTGGCGGCGCATCCGCGCCGGCGAGGCGGATGTCGTGATCGGGCCCCGCAGCGCCGTGTTTGCGCCCGTCCCCAAGCTCGGTCTCCTTGTCGTCGACGAGGAGCACGAAGCCACCTTCAAGCAGCAGAGCACCCCGCGCTACCACGCCCGCGATGTCGGCATCGTGCGCGCCAAGGCCGCCGGGGCCGTCGTGGTCCTCGGCAGCGCGACGCCGGCGCTGGAGAGTTACCGCAACGCCCAGGCCGGCCGCTACACGCTGCTCTCGCTTCCCGATCGCATCGGCGGCCGCTCCCTTCCGAGCGTGCAGGTCGTGGACCGTGGCAGCGAGGACGAGCGCGCCTTCGGCAAGGGCCACATCTCGCGCACGCTCGAGATCCGCATTGGTGAGGCCCTGAAGGCCAAGGGACAGGTCATCCTGCTGCAGAACCGGCGCGGCTACGCGACGTCGGTCGCCTGCGAGCGCTGCGGGTGGCTGCTCGAGTGCTCCAACTGCGACGTCACCCTGACCTTTCATCGGCACGACGGCATGGCGCGCTGTCATCTCTGCGGCCACGAGGACCGCATGCCCCAGGCCTGCCCGGACTGCGCGTTGCCGCGCCCCGCCATGCGCGGCGTGGGCACCCAGACCGTCGAGGAGGAGCTCGGCCGGCGGTTCCCGGACGCGACGGTGGCGCGCATGGACAGCGACAGCATGGTCTCGCGCGACGACTACGAAGACGTTCTCGGGCGCTTTGGCCGCGGCGCGATCGACATCCTCGTCGGCACCCAGATGATCGCGAAGGGACTCGACTTCCCGAACGTCGTGTTGGTCGGGATCATCTCTGCCGACACGGCCCTCGCCCTGCCGGACTTCCGCTCCGCCGAGCGGACCTTCAGTCTCCTGGCGCAGGTCGCAGGGCGGGCCGGACGCGGCGACGCCGACGGTCGCGTCGTCGTGCAGACCCTCATGCCCGACAACCCGGCCATCACGCTTGCGGCCGAGCAGGACTATCCGAAGTTTGCGAGCAGCGCCCTCGAGGATCGCGAAGCGTTCGGCTACCCCCCCTTCCGGCGGCTCTTGCGCGTCACGCTACGGGCCAAGAACCAGGGACCGCTCGACGCGCGCGCCCAGGAGACGCAACGCCGCATCGTGGCGGCCGCGACATCCGAGACCCAGATCCTCGGGCCGGCGGTACCGCCGGTGCCGCGCGTGCAGGGGTTCTACCGGCGCCACCTCATCGTGAAGGCTCCGGGGCCGCGCGAGATCGCCGCCGTGCTGCAGGCCTTGCGCAAGGCGCCGCGTCCGAAGCAGGGCGTCGAGGAGACGTGGGACGTCGACCCCTTGGGCACGCTCTAGCTCTCAGCACCGAGGCCGTTGTCTACACTCCAGCTCGTAGCCGGTCGTAGGGGGTCTTGCCCCCAAGGCTACCGTGCGGCTTCACGCAACATCCGGGCTCGGGCTAGGGGACTCGCTAGCCGCCGCCGCGGGTCGCGCCCGAGGGCGTGTACGGGCGCGGGGCGGGCTGCAGCGAGCCGCGCGCGGGCGTCGGACGACGCGGGGTGCCCCGGGCGGGACCCGGTGAGATCGCGCCGTTGGGCTGGATCGCCTGGCCGGGCGCGATGCCGCGCGAGCGGCGCCACTCCGTGTACCACTGGGTCCACGCGCGCGGCCCGGTGCCGAGGCTGTCGATCTCGGCCGCCGTCAGCGAGCGGCCTTGGAGGCGGCCGCCGTAGGACACGAGGATGTCGCGGATGATGTGCTTGGAGTCGGGCGCTACGTCATGCAGCAGGCGGATCACGCCAGGGAAGCCGCGCGGGTCTCCCAGTGCGTCGAGCGCGCCGGCGGCGGCCCAGCGCACGCGCATCTGGGGATCGCCGACGAGCACCGCCAGGTAGCGATAGCCCGCAGGGCTGTTGATGGCCCGCAGGGCCTGGATGACGTGCAGACGCACGATCGGGTCGTGATCGACGGCCAACGCCCCCAGACGGGCGAGCGCGTTCTGCGCGACGCCGGCGTTCGGCGGCATGCCGGCCGCCCGCTGCGCCTCGAGCACCTTGGCAAGCGCCAGCGGCGCATAGCGCTTGACGTCGAGCGGCATGGCGGGCGACGTGCGGTTGAGCAGCGCGTCGACGGGGGTGCGCGGGTCGGCGCGCAGCCCGAGGGAGATCAGGGCGTTGCCCTGCAGCTTGGCGTCCTTCTCGAGGAGCCGCTGCGCCAGGATGCTCGTCGCCTTCGGATTGGCGGAGAAGCCGAGCGCGCTCACGGACAGGTACTGGGCGTGCAATCCCATGCTCCCGCCCGCTGCCTGCTCGAAGGTCGGAAACTGCCGATCGACTTCCGTGCGAATCTGCGACTCGACACGGCGAGCGTCCTGCATGCGGCCGTCGGCGCGGAGGCCGTCCCAGCTCGTGATCAGCGCCTCGGTCCGGCCGAAGGTGTCCAGGTGGGCACTCACGCGCGGGTCCGTGGCCGGCGTCAGGGCGGCTTCCTTCGGGGCGGCGGTCGTGCTGGTGGGCTTGCCTTGCTGATTGCAGCCGGCCAGCAGGAGCAGCCCCAGGGCAGCCAACACCAGGGCTGCGGTACGTGCCACGAGCCTGCAGGTCCAGGGCTGGCTGGCCCGGGGCAGGCACATGCGGGGAGGTAGCGAGCGCGAGTGGGTCATGCAGTGCCTCGGTGTGTGGCCTCTTGGACGTCAGCGCCCGCGTCCCTCTTGCGGCCCAGTCCCTGGAATAGCTGAACGAGCGCCTCCGGGGGCCGCTTCGGCCGCCCCCGCGCGTCGCACGCGGCGAGGACGGTGAAGCCGGTGGCCAAGAGGACGCCGGAGCGTCGGATCTCGTACTCGAAGCGGATCCGGACGCCGCGGGCCTCGCCCAGGCAGGTACGGATGAGCAGCTCGTCCTCGTAGCCGGCAGGGCGGAGGAAGCGCACGCCGGTCTCGACGACCACCAGGAGGGTGCCCTGGTCCTCGACATCGCGGTAGCTGGCCCCCAGATCGCGAAGCAGCTCGGTGCGGCCGTGCTCGAAGTAGGAGAGGTAGTGCCGATGGTGCACCACACCCATACGATCCACCTCGCCGTAGCGCACGCGGATGCTTGTCTCGTGAAAGTCGGTCTCCGAACCCATGGGCGGATTATCGGGGGGAAGGGCCGGGCCGAGGCCGATAATCTGCCCTGCCTGCCATGGACGCCGCTCCCGCCACCCCCTCCACTCTGCCGACGACGCCGCCGGCGCCGCCCGCCCCGCTGCCGCCCGCCATGGGCCGGCGCTCGGGGTTCGTCGCTGCGGCGCTGGGCTGGACGATCCCGGGGCTGGGCCAGGTCTACGTCGGTCGCCCCCTGAAGGGCTTGTTGATGCTGGTGACGATTGGTGGGCTCTTCGCGCTCGGCCTCTTCCTCACAGGCTTCACCTGCGTCGACCCCTACAGCTACGGGCTGGAGTTCGTCGCGCACATGTGGATCGGCGGCCCGACCGCAGCCGCCTACTGGCTGTCGCGCGACATCGTGCTCGTGGAGGCTCAGCCGTACTTCGAGGTTGGCCGGCTCTACGCCGCCGTCGCAGGCCTGCTGAACCTCGTCGCGATCTGTGATGCGCTGGGCGGGGTCATCGAGCACAACGAAGCGGCCACCGAACGCAACGCCGCCAGGGCGGCCGAGCTCTGGAACCGGGAGGCGGCCGCGCTTGCAGCCGTGGAGGAATCGACGGACGCAGGCGACGACCTCATCGCCTTCGACACGCAGACGTCCCTGCACGAGCACCAGGCCGAAGCGGAACGAGGCCCCGACCAGCCGCAGGCGCCTGGCGCACCGACCGAGACGCCGCCCCACGACCCGTTCGGATCCCCTGACGTGTCGTCCAATGAGGGAGACCTCCCGCGATGAGTTGGATGGATCTTCTCTGGCTTCCGCCGGTCATGGTCGCCATCGCCGTCGTGCTCGGCGCCGCCGGCCGCCGGGGCTTTCGGCCGATCGTCCGCTCGATCTGGAGCACGTTCCTCACGCTGACGTTCGGCGTGATCGCCGTGGGCGTCGCGATCCACCTCGTCGCACGCATCTTCGCCTGACGCCGGGCCTTTGCACGCCGCGAGCTGCGGGTCAGGCGGCTACCTAGCGCACGCGCACGAAGCCGCCCGTGGCGACGCGCCGCACGCGCCCGGCCATCTCCAAGGCGACGAGCGCGGCGGCCACGCGGTCGGCGGCAAGCCCCGTGCGTGCACAGAGCGCGCCGGCGTCGCTGGCCGTCGCGGCATCCAGCGCCCGCCAGAGCAGCCCGGCCTCGCCCTCGGGCTCCGCGCGGAGCGGTAGGGTCGGACCTGCTGCGGGATCGATACCCAGCGCGACCAAGACATCCGCCGCCGACTCGCAGAGCCCGGCGCCGTCGCGCAGCAGCTGATGACAGCCGGCCCGCCCCCGCTGCCCGACGTTGCCCGGCACACTCAGGATCTCACGCCCCAGCTCGAGCGCGAACCGCGCCGTGATCAGGGCCCCGCTGCGTGCGGGCGCCTCGACGACGACCAAGGCACCTACGAGCGCAGCGACGATGCGATTGCGGCGTGGGAAGTGCTGCTTGCGGGGGTGTGCGCCGGGCGGGTGCTCGCTGATCAGTCCGCCCCCGCCCGCGAGCAGGTCATCGCGCAGGTCGAGGTGCGCCACGGGGTAGGGATGGTCGATCCCGCAGCCCAAGACCGCCCATGTCGGCCCGCCCGCCTCGATGGCCCCGCGATGGGCCGCGCCATCGACGCCCAGCGCAAAGCCACTGATGACGGGCAGCCCCAGCCGGGCGAGGTCGGCGCCGAGCCCGCGTGCGGCGTCCAAGCCGTAGGGCGTGGCATCGCGGGTGCCGACGATGCCGACGCTGGGCGCGTCCGCGCGGCAGCCGTCCTGGCCTGAGGAGACCTGGCCGGGGTGGGCCTGCCCGGAGTGGATCTCGTCGGGCGGGTCCACGCCCTCGACAAAGAGCGCGCACGGCGGGTCGTCGAGCGCCGACAGACTCCGGCGGGGCCAGCCCTCATCGGCGGGGGTGAGCACCCGCTGCCCCAGCTCGCGCGCGCGACGCAGCACCGCCGCCGGGCGCACCCGGCGCCAAGCCGCGCGCAGGTCGCGGGCGCGGTCGGAGCCCACGAGCTCGCGCAAGCGCACGGCCGGAGCACGGAAGACTGCGGCCGGCCCGCCGAGCGCAAGGGCAAGACGCGCGCCCACCAAGCGCCCAGCGGGATGTTCCGCGAGTGCAAGACGCAACCACGCGACCGCTTCCGACTCCGCTGCCATTGCCCTGCACTCGTCCCAGCCGCTGGCGCGGTCCAGCCAAGCAGGGCCGCAAAACGAACGAAGGGGTCGCGGCAGATGCCGCGACCCCATCGAGGTTGAACAGTCGTTGGAGCAGACTGCCCGGAGGCAGTGACTAGTTGACCTGCTTCCAGGTGTTGCCGTCCTGGCCAGCGACGCCGATGGCGACGCTGCCGGTGATGACACCCGCAGCCTGGAAGGCCGCGTCACCGGCGGGGCCGTTGCCCGTACCGCTGTAGTTGCCGTCCTCAGAGCCCACGACGTCGCCACCCTGGTTGGTGAAGAACGTGCGGTTGCCGGACTGGTTGTAGTTGACCGGCCAGGTGTAGGCACACCAGGTCGTCTCAGCGAGGTCGGCGTCAAGCGTGCCGTCGTCCGCGTAGCCAGCCTGGGGCTCGCCGACGGCGGCGCCAGCGTTGTCGGGCATGTAGATGCGGAAGAAGTAGCCCGAGCGGCTGACTTCACCGTTGGCGTTGAGCACGCGGAACGCACCCGAGAGGACCGGCGGGACAAGGGCTGCAGCCATACGACCGGCAGCGCCACCCGAGAGCTCGTTGAAGCCACCGTACTCGCCGGTGCCGTCGTCGTCCGTGTCAGCCTTGCCGCTCTGCTGGAACTGAGCCTGGGCCGAGATGATGTTGCGAAGCGTCGCGATCGCCGCCGTCTCGTTGGCCGACAAGCGGGCCGCGAGCAGGTTCGGGATAGCGATGGCTGCGATGATGGCGATGATCGCGATGACGATCATCAGCTCGATAAGGGTGAACCCCTTTTCTTTGCGAATCATGGTGAAACTCCTGAATGCGATGTTTGAACGGCCTGGGCGGGCCGGGCTCGGGGGGGTGATGAGCTCTGCTCACCCCGGGCCGCAGGGCCTATCGACGGCCCGGGCCACGAGTCTTGAGGCAATTCCACGGCATCCGCCGGAACCTACAAGAAACAGGGCCTAGCGGGCGCGCAGGGCCTTCTGGAGGCGGCCGAGGTCCTCGTCGTGGGCCGCCTCGGTGTCGGCCAGGGCGCTGTTGAGGCGCCGGGCGTTCCGCCAGCTTGTAAGGGCCTCGTTCTGCTCACCGAGGGCCGCGAGGCCTCGCGCGGCGGACTTCTGCACTTCGTAGTCGTCCGCACCAAGGGTCCGCAGGTGAATCCACAGCTCGACGTCCGCGGCGCTGCGCCCCTGGGAGGTCAGGAAGTTGGCCATCTCGACCGCGATCTGCGCGGTGGTCCACTCCCGGCCACCCACGTAGCTCTGGCTCACGCCCAAGCCGCCTTCGATGCCGCGCAAGGTCGCGCGCAGAACGGCCAGAGCCTCGTCCAGCCGGCCCTGCAGCCGGCGGGCCTGGGCGAACAGGAACTGGCGCATCAGCGCGAGCACGATCTCGTGGCCGTCAGCGAGCTCGGGCAGGACGGCCAATGCGTCGCTCACCCGCTCGCGGAGCAACAACGACTCCGTACGCTCGAGCCGCATGGCGAAACGTTCGGCTGGCGCGAGATCAAGCGCCTTGCAGGCGTCGAAGGCGGCGTCCACCTGCGCCAGGGCGCCATCGCGCGCGACGGTGTCGCCAGCGGCGTCGGCGTTCTCGGCCTTTCGACGCCAAGCCATGGCCCGCCAGCGCAGCGCTCGACCCTTCAGCAGCACCGGCAGGTCGGGGTCAGAGAACTTCTCGTCGAGGAGTTGGAGCAGGCGGTCGCCGGTGGGATCGGTGGCAAGCACGAGACTCAGCCCGTCGAGCTGTTTTTGGAGCGCCTCGAGCTCGACCTCGCGGTCCTCGCCGAGCCGATCATTCAGCAGTACCACGAGCAGGACGGCGAGGCCGGCCCCCAGCGCGTACAGGATGGTGCGCGAGAGCACGGGATGGCGCTTGCGCCAGGGCTTGGGCGCCAGCGGCATCGACTTCGGGGTGGCCTGC
>JAJDEM010000005.1 GCA_029259795.1 Planctomycetota bacterium | reverse complement strand
CTCCTTGTCCAACCGGTGGACGATCCCCGGTCGATCCGAGCCGCCGAGCTCCGGCAGGTTGCGCATGTGGAAGGCGAGGGCGTTGGCCAGCGTGCCGTCCGGCTGGCCCGCGCCGGGGTGGACGGTCAGCCCCGAGGGCTTGTTCACGATGAGGATGGCCTCGTCCTCGAAGAGCAGGTCCAGGGGGAGATCCTGGGGCAGGAGGTCGGTTGGCTTGGGCGGGGGGATGATCACGACGACCGCCTCGCCGCCGTTCAGCCGCGCCTTGCCCGCCAGGATCTCGCCCTGGACGCTCACCCGCCCCTCCCGGATCCAGGTGGTGATCTCCGTACGTGAGTGCTCCCGGAGCCGATCGGCCAGTGCACGATCCAGCCGCTGCCCTGCGGCCTCTCGGCCCAGGGTCAGAGCGATTCGGTCGCCTTCGGGGGCGGTACCGGGAATGGTGCGTCTCCTTGTGTCGTTGCCCGCATGCGACCGAGCCCTGTTGTACCCTCCGGCCCGCGCCGGCCGAGGCGACGAGGAGAGTACCGTGACCGACGACAGCGCCACGCCCACCCCGACCGAGGTGTCGGGCCCGGATTCCCAGCCTGCGGCAGCCGCCCCCTGGAAACGCTACGCAGTCATCGTCGGCGTCCTCGTCGTGCTGCTCGCGGTGGGCTGGATCGTCCTGGGCGATCGCATCGCCGTGGACCTCCACATCAGTGGCCTGCACAGCAACGAGGGGCGCACGCGCGCGGCGCATGTGACCGCGCTCAAGGAGCACCCCGAGAAGGACCTCGTGATCGAGCGCCTCCTCGACGCCGTCGTGGATGAGGACAACGCGTTCGAAGTGCGCAAGATCTGCGCCGACTTGCTGCACCGGCACTTCAACCGGCTGCAGAAGCTGGAAGGCTTGCTGCGTTCCGGAGCCTCGCTGCACACTCGCGGCGTCGTCCTGCGTTCGTTGATGGTCGAGCCGTACTTCCTCGATGAGATCGCCAACGAGCCGGCCTTCCGCGTTCGCGAGACGATCGACGAGTGGCTGCGCAATGCTGGCGACCTCACGCGCGCAGGCGCGATCCAGTTGGCCGTGACCACAGACCACCGGGAGGCCATGCCCCTCATCCGCGCCTTGCTCAAGCGCTCGGGTGCGCCGAGCGTGCAGGTTCGCCAGGAGCGCAATGTGATGATCGCTGCGGCTGGCGCCGCGGAGCGCTTTGGCGACTGTGAGGTCCCGGCCGAGCTTCTGCCCATCGCGGCCAGCGACGCCGACCTGCTTGTGCGCTTGCGCTTCATGCAGATCGCCGACCGGATGGTCTTCGGTCGCGGTCCCGGCGCCGTGTGCCCGGACGGCCTGACGGCCGAGACGATGGCGGCGCATGTACGCGGCGCGCTCGATGACGAAGCACACGAAGTGCGCATGGGGGCGATGCTGATCCTCGTGCGCCATCCGGAGTGGGCCGAGCCCGCTGCGGCCCGTCTGCGCGAGATCGTGGCGGGCGGCGGCTCGGGTGCGGAGCGGCGCCACGCGCTGGAGGCCTTGCTGCGCATCGGCAAGCCGGACGACATCGCACGCATTCCGGAGTACTGCCACGACCGCTCGCACGAGGTCCGCATTACGGCCATCCGACAGATCAAGGTCAACAAGGACACGGGCTTCGAGGGCTGCTGGATCGGCGTGCTCGAGGACGAGACGGACAACGAGTCCGTCTGGCTCGACGCGCTGGACTTCCTCTACAAGTTCGAGAAGGTCGTGAACGGCCGCGTCGGCTTCCCGCCGCAGATGTCGGCGAAGTCGGTGAACGCCAAGGCGTCCTGGAAGGCGGATCTCGAGGAGATCTACCGCGGTGGCGAGATCGCGGTGGCGGAGCCCAACGGCGCGTTCAAGAAGATCACCCGCACCTCCGTCGCGGAAGACCACTTCAAGTGGTGGTTCAAGAGCCTGGAGGGCGACGAGGATCGCGATGCGCTGGACAAGGCTGTCGCGGCCCGCAAGGCGTTCTACGAGGCCAAGCAGCGGGGCGACGCCAAGGCGGCCCAGGCCGCTCTCGACGGTGCACCCCAGGCCGTCGGCCTCTGGAGCTACGAGAAAGCCTGGCTCGCGATCGAAGCGCGGCGCTAAGGCGAGCGCGCGCTTAGCGCTGGGGTAGCGGCCAGCGGAGCTGGACCCACTGCGGGTCCTTGACCTTCTCCTCGATCCAGGCGCGGGCCCTGCGGCGGGCCAGCGTCTCGCGCACATGCGGCCGCACACTCTCAAGCGTACGGCTCGGGCGGGCGCCGATCCGGCGCATGACGCAGACTTCAGCCAGCGTCTCATAGGGCGTCGAGAGATCCCCGTCGCGCAGATGCTCTGCCTGCTTGTAGTGCACGCGATCGTTGTCGGTCTTGGTCAGCCGCAGGGTGCGCGCGCGCTGGGAGCGGTCACGCTTCGTGTTGATCTCGGTTGCGACGCGCTCCCAGGCCTCGCCGGTGGCGAGGCGCCGGGCGAACCGGTTCGCCATGCGGCGAGCCTCGAGCAGCGTGCGACCTCCGACGGCGAAGCCCTTCTTCTGGG
>JAJDEM010000400.1 GCA_029259795.1 Planctomycetota bacterium | reverse complement strand
AACATCTTCATCATCATCCGCGAGCGCTGGCCGCGGGAGCTGCAGGACGCCGAGCGCGCCCTCTACGACAACGTGTTCAGCGATCTGACGCCTGGTGAGTTCGTGAAGCTGCTGAAGGTCGGGGCGTGGCACACGACCAGCCCCGGCGAGGTCCTCGTCGAGGACGGCACCGTCGTTCAGCACATGATGGTCTTGAGCGACGGGCAGGCCGAGGTCAAGAAGGGCGACAAGCTCCTGGCGAGCCTCGAGCCCGGCCAGTTCGTCGGCGAGATGAGCTTCCTCTCCGGCGACAAGGCCGGAGCCGATGTCGTTGCGCCAGGCAAGGCGCATCTCCTGCGCTGGCCGCAGAAGGAACTCGAGGCCTTCCTCGAGAAGCACGGTGGGCTCTCCTTCAAGGTCCGTGGTGTACTCGGCCGCGACGTCGTCACCAAGCTGCGCGGCGCGTAGGGAGCGTCGTTCGTGCTCGACCTGTCTCACGTACGCAAGTCCTACGACGGCGGGCTCACGCACGCCGTGAAGGACGTCTCGTTCGCCGCCGAGCCGGGCGAGCTGATCGTCCTCCTGGGCGGCTCGGGGTGTGGCAAGACCACGACACTCAAGATGATCAACCGACTGGTCGAGCCCAGTGGCGGAACGATCACCATCGATGGCCAGGACATCCTGGGCCTCGATCCGGTGGCGCTGCGCCGCACCATCGGCTACGTCATCCAGGGGGCGGGGCTCTTCCCGCACATGACGATCGCGGAGAACGTCGCGGTCGTGCCGAAGCTCCTCGGCTGGGAGCCCGCGCGCATCCGGCCGCGAGTCGACACCCTGCTCGATCTCGTCGGCCTCGAGCCGGGCGACTTCGCCGGCCGCCTGCCGCGGGAGCTGAGTGGGGGGCAGGTGCAGCGCGTCGGCGTTGCGCGTGCGCTGGCCGCGGAGCCAGCCATCATGCTGCTCGACGAGCCCTTCGGTGCGCTGGATCCCGTGACCCGCGACTCGATCCAGAGCGAGTTCATTCGCATCCAGAGCGAGGTCAAGTTCGCCGCGGTACTCGTCACCCACGACATGACCGAGGCGCTCCTGATGGCCACACGCATCGTCGTGATTCGCGATGGCCTCGTGGCCCAGATCGGGACGCCCGAAGAGCTCCTCAACCATCCGGCCGACGACTACATCGAGACCCTGATCTCCACGCCCCGCCGCCAGGCCGAGCGCCTCGACGCCCTGCTACCGGGAGGTGGGGCGTGAGCCAGGCCCTGAGGGACCTCTTCGCCGACCTGCCCTACCTCCTGGGCGGTCATCTGCTCTTGTCGCTGAGTGCTGTGTTGATCGGCGTGCTCATCAGCGTGCCGTTTGGCGCCCTGGCCACCCGGCACGACCGCCTGCGCGGCCCGCTGCTGACGGTCGCCGGGCTCATCCAGACGATCCCCGGCCTCGCGCTCCTCGCGCTGATGGTCCCGCTGCTGGGCGGCACGATCGGGTTCCTGCCTGCGTTCCTGGCGCTCACGCTCTACAGCGTGCTGCCGATGGTGCGCAACACGGTCACCGGCATCATGGATGTGGATCCGGCGGTGACCGAGGCCGCGCGCGGCATGGGCATGACCAGCCGCCAGACCCTGCTCGGCGTCGAGCTGCCGCTGGCCGCGCCGGTGATCATCGCGGGCATCCGGACCGCCACGGTGTGGGTCGTCGGCATGGCGACGCTCGCTACCCCCGTGGGGGCTCCGAGTCTCGGGCAGTACATCTTCCTCGGCCTGCAGACCCGCAACTGGACGGCCGTGATCTTCGGCTGCGTGTTCTCCGCGATCCTGGCCGTCGTGCTCGATCAGCTGATTCGCGCCCTGGAGATCTCCGCCACTACGCGCAACAAGCGCATGGGGATCCTCACGCTGAGCGCGCTGGCACTCGTGGCGATTGGCGGCATCGCTCCGTTCGTGGCCGAGCGCTTCGGCGAGCGGCCGACCGGTGGCGCCCGCGCGGGCGACCTCGACGCCTCGGGGGCGCCCGTCGGCTTGTCGTCGGCACGCACCGTCAGCATCGGGTCCAAGGGCTTCACGGAGCAGTACATCCTCTCCGCCTACCTCGAGTCCGAGCTCCGCGCCGAGGGCGCCGACGTCAGCGCGCGGCCCAACATGGGCTCGACGATCCTGTTCGATGCCCTCCGCAGCGATACCGTCGATGTGTGCGTGGACTACACGGGCACGATCTGGGCGACGCTGATGAAGCGCGCCGAGCCCATCGGGCGCTCGGAGATGCTCATCGAGGTGGCTCACTACCTGAAGAAGGAGCACGGCGTGATCTGCGTCGGCCCCCTGGGCTTCGAGAACGCCTATGCACTTGCCATGCGCAAGGATCGGGCGGCCGAGCTGGGTATTCGCTCCATCGCCGACTTGGCGCGCCACGCCGAGGGGCTCACCATCGGCGGCGATCCCGAAGTCTTCGGGCGCTCGGAGTGGAAGCGCGTCCGCGCTGCATACGGCCTCCAGGCCGCCCGCACGCGGGGCATGGACTCGACGTTCATGTACGACGCCGTACGCGACGGCCAGGTGGACGTCATCACGGCATACTCGACCGACGGCCGCATCGCCGCCTATGACCTGCTGGTCCTCAAGGATCCCAAACAGGCGTTCCCGCCGTACGACGCGATCCTGCTCGTCGCGCCGGGCGCGAGCAAGCTGCCGGGGCTGCTCGACGCGCTGCGCCCGCTCGTCAACCGGATCTCGAATACCGCGATGCGCGAGGCGAATCGGCTCGTGGATCTCGAGGGCAAGGCCCCGGCGGTCGCGGCGGATTCCCTGCGCGCCAAGCGCTGAGGCCGCGGATTCGCCTGCAGCGGCCGAAACCTGCACAGCGGGCCCGCGTCGGGTGGGGGCCGCTGCAGGGGGCGGTAGGATGCCCTCCCCCAGCGACCGGAGTACGTGTGCCCGATTCCAAGCCCCCGCAGGCCCGCCGTGGCGCCGTGTGTCCCGCCGATCTGGCCGCGCGCTACCGAGCCGTCCGCGCGCAGACCGAGTGGCTCTGCGAGCCGCTTGCCATCGAGGACCACGTCCTGCAGTGCGTGCCGGACGCGAGCCCGACGCGCTGGCACCTCGCGCACACGACGTGGTTCTTCGAGCGCTTCCTGCTGCAGGAGAACATCAACGGCTATGTGCCGGTCGACGAGCAGTTCTACTTCCTGTTCAACTCCTACTATCAGGCACTCGGCCC
This sequence comes from Planctomycetota bacterium, assembly GCA_029259795.1. GTDB lineage: Bacteria > Planctomycetota > PLA2 > PLA2 > JAEUHO01 > JAHEIK01. Next base: position 14,303 of record JAJDEM010000400.1, on the reverse strand, counting down.
GATGCACGCGCGGGCGAGTCGCGGCCAGCTCTCGCGACCGACGGTCGTCGAAATCCTCGCCTACCGCGCGGAGGTCGATGCCCGGCTCGTTCGCTTCCTGGACGAGGCCGATGCCGACACCTGCCGCCGGATCGCCCCCTTGCTCGAGCTCGGCTGCAACCACGAGCAGCAGCATCAGGAGCTCATGCTCACCGACCTCAAGGTGAACCTCTCGCACAACCCGTTGCTGCCCGCCTACCGCGCGCTTGCACCCGCCGAGACCGCCACGCCGCCCGTGCAGACATGGGTTGCGTTTGAGGGCGGCATCCACACCATCGGCACCGACGGCCCCGGGTTCTTCTACGACAACGAAGGCCCGCGCCACGACGTGCTGCTGCAGCCCTACGCCCTGGCTTCGCGGCTCGTGACCAACGGCGAGTTCCTCGAGTTCGTCTCAGAGGGCGGCTACCGCCGCCCCGAGTTCTGGCTCGACCTCGGCATGGCCCGCGTGCGTGCAGAGGATTGGACGCAGCCGCTCTACTGGTTCGAGCGGGACGGCCAGTGGATGGACTACACCCTCGGGGGTGCACGCCCCTTGGCGCTCGCGGCGCCCATCAGCCACCTGAGCTACTTCGAGGCCGACGCCTATGCGCGCTGGGCCGGCCTGCGTCTGCCGACCGAGGCCGAGTGGGAAGTTGCCGCACGCGGCTTGCCCCAAACAGGCAACCTGCTCGACGCCCGACGGTTCGCGCCGCAGGTCGCGGCCGCCAAGCCCGGCCTCCAGCAGATGTTCGGGGATGTGTGGGAGTGGACGTCGAGCGCCTACGCCGCGTACCCGCGCTACCGTCCCGCCCCCGGCGCCGTCGGGGAGTACAACGGCAAGTTCATGTGCAACCAATACGTCCTGCGTGGCGGCTCGCTCGCGACCCTGGGTGAGCACATCCGCGCGACGTACCGGAACTTCTTCCCGCCCGAGGCGCGCTGGCAGTTCTCCGGCCTGCGGCTCGCGAAGGATGCCTGATGGACGTCGAGGAGACCGAGCCGCTTCTGGACCTGCACCCTGCACCCGCGGACCTCGAGGCCGAGGCCTTGCGGGGCCTGAGCGCTGAGCCGAAGACCCTGCCCTGCAAGCTCTTCTACGACGAGAAGGGCTCGGAACTCTTCGAGTCGATCTGCGAGCAGCCCGAGTACTACCTGACGCGCGTCGAGACGGCGATCCTGCGGGATTCGCTGTCTGAGATCGCGGCGGTGCTCGGTCCCCGCGTCCAGTTGATCGAGCCTGGGAGTGGGGCAGGTACCAAGACCCGCCTGCTGCTCGATGCGCTCGACGACCTCGTCTCCTACGTGCCCATCGACATCTCCCGGGAGCACTTGCTCGGCGTGGCCGAGAGCCTTCGCCGCGACTATCCGGGCCTGCAGGTGCAGGCCGTCTGCGCCGACTTCCAGCAGACGATCCCCGCACCCGAGCCGGACCGCCCCGCGCGGCGCCGGGTGGTGTTCTTCCCCGGCTCGACGATCGGCAACTTCACCGCCGACGAGGCGCGTGCGTTCCTCGAGCGGATGGCGGAGGTCGCGGGTCCGGGGGGCGGCATCCTCCTTGGCTTCGATCGTCGCAAGGACCCGCAGGCGCTGATCGCGGCCTACGACGACGCGGCCGGCGTGACGGCTGAGTTCAACCGCAACCTGCTGCAGCGCCTCAACCTCGATGTGGGCACGGACTTCGTCCTCGAGCGCTTCACCCACGAGGCTCGCTGGAACGAAGCGGTCCAGCGCATCGAGATGCACCTGGTCAGCACGACGAACCAAGCCGTGCAGCTCGGAGAGCACACGATTGCGTTCGCCGAGGGCGAGTCGATCCTCACGGAGTGCTGCCACAAGTACGGCCCCGAGGGGGTCGCAGGGCTGACCGACCGCTTCCGCTGGGTCCAGACCTGGACCGACGCCGACGAGCGCTTCGGAATCCAGTTCCTGGAGACCGTGTAGTCCCCAGCCCGTGCGGCCCCAGCCTACTTCGCGCCGTCCTCGGCAAGGCTGTGCGCGCGAACGGCGCTGTCGAACACCGGCTTGACGCCCGGTCCGAAGAGCATGCGGCGCTCCTTCGTGGCGCCGACACCGAAGATGTAGACCCACGTGCACTCAAAGCAGATGAGCACATCGATCGTCTCTGCGCCCTTTACGAAGCGCAGCCCATGGCGCGGGTTGAAGCAGCTCGCCGGGCCGGCGCCTTCGCCGCGCACGCCGCTGTAGAGCGCCTCGACCAGACGCCGGTGGCCGTCCTCGCCCTTGATCTCGGCACGACCCAGCACGCCGTAGTTGCGGAAGCGCTCCTTCTCGGGGGAGAGCACGCCATCGCGCAGTGGGGTGGGGTTGAGCGTGTAGAGCGTGATCGTCTCGGCCTGCTCCAGCACATCGCGCTGGTCGCTGGGGAATGCAGAGAGCACCTGCGCGGCGTCTCGGCCTGCGAACGGCACGGTCTCCGCACGCTCCGCCTTGGTCGGCGGGCGCGGCTTCGAGTCACCGCAGGCGACAAGCATGCAGGCGGCCCCAACGCACACGAAAGCGAGGAGGGCGGGAAGGCGGCGTCCGAGCATCAGTCCTCCGGGTCTTGCAGGGGGGAGGCCAGCGTACCCGGCGCGGCCGCGCCGGCCGACGGCAGGGGGCGCAGCATCTTCACGCGCAGGTCGCTCTCTTCGAGGGTGCGGAAGCCAAGGCGCTCGTAGAGAGCGCGTGCCGGGTTGGCGCGCAGCACTTGAAGCCGGACCGGGAGCCTCTGGGCCGTGGCCTGCTCGATGACGTCCTGCACGATGCGCGTGCCAATGCCCCGGCCCTGGAAGGCAGGCAGCAGAACGACGTTGGTGAGTTCCACGGCCGTCTCGTGGGTGCTGGTTTCCAGATAGCCGGCGGGCTCGCCACCGACGAGCACGATCGCGGGTGTGCCGACCTCGAGCCAAGTCTTGATGAAGCCAGCCTGCGTGACCTCGTCCCAGCCCCAGGTGGCCTCGACCCAGGGGCGCAGTCCCTCATGGTGCGCGCGCCGCAAGAACTCACCGTCTTCGGGCGTGCGGGGCCGCAGGGTGTAGGCGCCGCGCTCGGCCGGCTTCAGCCGTGCGAAGGGCCAGAGCGTTCGCAGGGCGCCGAGGCCGCCGAAGAGGATGAACGCGACCGGCAAGGCGAAGCCGAGCCGCGTCCCCGCCGCCGTCAGTCGCTCGAGCGCTGCGGCGGCATCGGCCGGAGCACCGGCGTGCAGTGCCACCAGCTGGGGAGCCATGACCGCCATCACAAGCGCGGGGATCCACTGCAGCTTCAGCATGGCCATGAACGAGCGCCGCCAGAGCTTCTCGTCGCGGCGCAGGGGCCAGCCGTAGTGGAAGCGCTGCTGCAGCAGGCGCCGCGAGCGCAGCGCGAACAGGGCGAGTCCGCCCGCCGACATGCAGGTTGCAAGTGCCAAGAAGACCGGCACAGCGAGCATCCCGAACGCGAGCGACTCCTGATCGGGTGGCGAGCCGAGCTGGCCGAAGTACACGACCGTCGTCTCGGTCTGCGCAAGAACGACCGTGATCACAGACCGACTCAGATACCGGACCGCCAGACTGGTAAGGAGTCCTGCCGGCAGCAGCACGCCGATGAGCGTCAGCACGGCGAAGAGCTCGAGTCCGACGAAGCGCAAGGCGCGCCCGAGCGCGCGGCGCCCTGTGCCCTTCTCGCCCTGCGCAGCTTGTCGTGGCATGCGCAAGACCTGCAGCAGGGTCGTGCGCATGGTGAGCAACACGACGAGCACGACGACAAAGGGGACGATGAGCGGGATGTGGCTCACCACCTGCCAGGTGCGCTGGGTCCACACGATGGCGGGCTTGAACGACTCGGGGTCGAAGTACTGCAGGCTGCTCAGGATGTTCCGGATGTAGCCGCCGGCCGTCGTCGACTCTCCCGCCCCGACCATGGGTCCGTAGGGCATCTCGCTCTCTGGCGCGGCCGCGTCTTCGGCAGCGAGCTGGGCGTGGATGTCGGCGCGCAGCTCGGCGAAGCCCGCGTCGAGCAGTCCCTGCTCGGGATTGGCCGTCGAAGTCGCCAGGCCGGTTGCGGAGACCAGCAGCAGCACACACCCGAGCAGCAGGAGCAGGCTGACAACGAGCGTGCCCGTGGCCAGGATCGTGTGGCCCCAGAGCGCCAGCCGGCGCGGCACGCGCTCGCGCGAGATGAAGAACGGCGAGAGCAACACGAGCAGCGATATGGCAATCAGGCCCAGGAACAACTGCGTCGTCGTCTCCGACGCCCGCCCCAGGCGCGCCTGCTGCTGCGCCTGGATCACCTGCGAGGCCTTGGCGCGCTGGATCTCCAGCCCGACATCGAGCGCCCAGACGAGGAACGCCTTCCGCTCGGCGCTCGTCGCGGCCTGCCACGTGCGCACCGAGCCGATCAAGGGCCGCCAGCGCTCGGGGATGCCGGCCTCGACCTGCTCGGGCTTGAGCGGCGGCGCGCCTGGTCCCTTGCGCATCGCCGAGATCGCCGCGCCGGCAATCGCGAGGAGCAGGATCACCGCCGCAATGCGGCGCCAGCCGTCGAGCAGTCGTCTGAGGAAGCTAGGCGGTCCCAAGCATGGCCACCAGACGATCGATGCCCCGCGTTGGCTTGCCGTCCCCTTGGATCTCGGTGGCGGCGCTCATCGGCCTAGGCGCTGAAGTTGAGATTGAGGTTGATGCCGTCGGGATCGTCGACGAGGTCAGTGCCGTAGCAGTGCAGCGTGATCATCGTCTCGTCGCTTGCGTTGTAGAGCCGGTGCGTGTCGCCGAGCCCCGGCAGCAGGGAGCAGAGGGCGCCGGGGCCGAAGCACTCGTCGGAGGTCTGCGTGACCGTGTGGGTCCCGTCGGCGTTCTCCGTGCAGTCGAAGCAGGTCACGCTCGGCTTGCCCTCGTAGACGGCGACCGCACCCCACGCGTTGTGGGCGTGGATGACCGTGCCTTGCTCCGGCAGCCAGACGAGGGCGAGCAAGGTGAAGCGGCCTTGCGGGCACGCGTAGAGGCGATGCTTCGCATACCAATCGGAGCGGGGTTCCCGCTGCGCGGCACAGAGCAGGTCCGGCAACGCGACCAGGGTACTCAGCAACGCGGCCACGCGATCGGGCACCGAGTCATCGCCGGCGTGTTCATCAAGAATCGCGTCGACCTCAGCGGCCCAAGCGCCAACGGCCTCATGCGTCCCGGGCTGGAGCCCGTAGCGGTCATCCGCGCATGGACGCGCGGCGTGGGTCGAGGATTCGGAGGGCATGGGTCTCTCCCGACGAGGCTGAGCCTCTAGCGTACCGCTGCCGCGCGACGACGGGCCATGGCGCGCCAGCCCGCTGGGCTTGCGGGCAAAGGCCCAGGGCATGTCGCGGCTGGCTCCACCCCGAGGAGCCCTATTTCTTCTTCCACTCCTCGCGGACCTCGTTGGCGTCCTTGATGCGCAGCGAGCCCAGCTGGCGGAGGAGCTTGTCGACCGCGGCGGGGGAGAGCGCGGCCATCTGGCCGACGAAGCGGAACTGGCCGTCGACGTGGGCGAAGGACCAGAGATGCCAGCCGGCGTCGGCGTCCTTCTCCATGAGGCGCAGCGAGTAGAGGGCGATGGGCTTCTGCATGCCGCGCAGCGCATGGGCCTGGAAGCCGGTCGCGAGCTCATCGTCGGCGTCGATGAAGCGCTCGGTCTGGGCCTCGGTCTGGCCGGCGGCCATGCGGTCGTGGATGGCGGTGGGCAGGCTCGCGAGCTGGGCTGCGCGGGCCTCGTACTCCTTGACGAGCCCGGGGAGGCGCTTGTGCTTGGCACCGAACACCTCGGCGAACCAGGCCCCCGGATTCGCGAGGAGCAGGTCGCGGGCGTTGGCCTCGGCTGCCGTGGGGTCGTCCCCCGCGCAAGCCTCGAGCAACTGCTTCATCCGGGCGTGGAAGGCCTCGAGGCTGTCGGCCACCGCCGGCTCCGTGCTGACGGGATCGGGCAGCGGGGCGAGGTCACCGGCCATGGGTACGGTGGATGCGCCGTCGGGCGAGCCGGACATGTCGGCTGCGCCATGGCCCGCGGCCGCTGAGCCCGGCTCCGGCGACGAGGCGCCGCCCGTCAAGTCGATCGGCTCGATGGGCGCCGGCGTCTTGTCATCGCCGCAGCCCGCGGCGAGCAGGCTGGCGCCGAGGAGGAACGTGAGGGCGAATAGGCGGTGCAGTGCGGGCATGGTTATCCGTAGGGCATGGGCGGCTCGCGTTCGAGCAGCCGGGCGTAGACGGCGAGGGCGCCGCGGTGATGGGCCGTGTGGTCGTTGATCCCGCCGAGCACCGCGCGGCGCGGCATCCCGGCCATGAGCTTGCCACGGACGGGCTCGTCCCAGGCCTCGGGCGCGGAGCCCTCGATCACCTGATAGGCCTGCTGCAGGGCCGTCGTCCACCAGGCCTGGGCGTCCTCGAGGCTCTCGATGGCGCGGACGTCTTCTTCAAGCGTCGCGAAATCCATGTCGAACCCAGCTGGGCGGAAGGCGCCTTCGAGGAACCACTCGACGGTCTGGGCTGCGTGGCTGATCTGCTGCGCCACCGTGAACATGCCGTCCTTCGGCGCGAACTCGCCGTCTGCGGGCTCGAAGCAGCTGATGGTCTTCTCGAAGTAGGCCTGAATGGCTTGCAGCTGGCGGGTGAGATCTTCGTTGGCCATCAAGGTCCTCCACGGCGCCGGGGCGCGCGCCCTGCGCTATACTCTGCACCGTAGGAGGGGCCCATGCGTAGCGCAATCACCCTAGCCATGGTCTTCGCGTTCGTTTGCCTGGCGGCCGACCGTCCGGTCGGCGCCGACGAGAAGGCAGCCCCCGAGCCTGCTCCCCAGAAGTCTGCGCCCCAGCAGGCTGCTGCGCTGGCGGCTGGCGAGCTGACCCTCAAGTACAAGCCCGCGCGGCGCTGGCACTACAGCCTGCCCGCCGGAAGCTTCGCCAAGGTCGGCGGGGCCATCGACCTCACGGCAGCCGGCGGCGCCAAGTTCGCCACGGCCATCGAGGGCTCGAGCCTCACCGTCGATACCGATGGCGATGGCAAGACCGATGTGACCGTCGAGGGAGAGAGCGGCTACGTCCGCCTCCGGACCGAGGCGGGCTTCGACTACAGCATCCGCCTGAAGAACGAGGGCCAGGGCTGGTTCTACGCAGCTTCGGGTGCCCGCGTCGGCAAGCTGGGCGCGACCCGCATCACCTTGATCGACCAGAATGGGGATGGCCGCTACGACGGCGTCGGCCGCGACGCGATGATCGTCGGCAGCAGCCGGACCGCCTGCTTCCTCTCGCGCACGGTGAACGTCGCCGGCGCCCTGCACACGCTCCAGGTGGCGCCCGACGGGGGCAGCCTTCGCCACACGCCGTATGAGGGCAAAGCAGGTCGCCTCGATCTCGCGCGCGGCTGGGACGCCCAGGCTCGGCTCCAGTCGGCCATCGTTCGCAGCGCGGACGGCGAGCACTCCTTCGATCTCGCACGCCACCACGAGGGGCTGGCCGTGCCCGCCGGCGAGTACGTGCTTCACGGAGGCCAGCTGGGCCTCGGCAAGAGCACCGTGCGCTTCCGCCGGGGCAACGCCAAGCCGATCGTGGTCGCCGCCGGCAAGACCGCCGCCGTCCTCGGCGGGGGACCGCTCTCGGCCGAGTTCGCCTACCAGCGGCGCGGCGATGAGGTCATTCTCACGCCAGATTCGCTCCGCTGGTTCGGCCGCGGCGGCGAGGAGTACTTCGCCTGGAAGCCCTTCGGGAAGTCGCCCGAGTTCACGATTGCCGACAGCAAGGTCCGCAAGGAGATCGGCAAGGCCATCTTCACGGGCTGCTGAGGCGAGGGCTTCGGTCCGGCCGCCGTGAGCGTGCCCTCCACTGCAGAGATCGATGTGACGATGAAGGCTCAGACCTGGGCGTTCGGCGAGGTATCTGCCAAGGCCCGCTGATTGCCGGCGCGGGAGGCTCCGCGAGCCCTGTTCGGTAGGCGCCAATCCCCGTAGATTGGGCCTGGGAGGCCTTCGTGACTGTCCGATTCAAGCTCGTGCTGGCCTGCCTCCTGTTCGGGCTCTTGCCTGCCGCGGGCCTTTCCGCCGCCCAGGCGGAGGACGCGGCTCCCGAGGAGGCCGTTGTCCCGGTCAAGGTCGTCGCCGGGAAGCTGGTCGTCTCGTGTGACGTCTCGACGCGCTTCCGGCGCATCCCGGTCACGCTCTTCGTCGAGCTCGACGTCAAGAGCGGCCTTCGCCTCCACAACCAGGCGGCCGGTGGCATCCGTGCGGAGAACCGCGACGGCACGCCCAACGCGATCACCATCCACCTGCCGGACTTGAAGATCGCCGTCCCCACGCGCGAGCACGGCCCCGAGAAGACCTACGAGGACTTCACGAAGTTCCACGCGCCCGCGATCGGCGAGGTCGCCCTCGTTGGGAGCATCGGCTCGGAGATCCTGAAGAAGTACCACATCGTCTTCGACCTCGTGGATGGCGTGATGCGCATGCGTCCCCCGGCCGAGCGCGATGAGGAATCCATCCAGCCGGTCGCCGGCTCGATCACGGCGCCGATCTCGGTCACCAACGACCTTGCCTGGTTCAACGTGCGCTACGCCGACGGCAAGCCGGGCGCGATGGCGGTTGGCACCTCGGCCTATGACACCCTGATCGAGGAGGGGGCGGCCGAGAGTCGTGGCAAGCCCGCGGGCGACGTCGGCGCGCTGACCGTCGGGGGGCTCGACCTCGCCACGTACGTGGCGCTGCGTCCCGAACCGATCGCCCAGATCCACAAGGATGGCGTCGTCGGGATCACGGGGCTGAACCTCCTGCAGCACCTGCGCGTCGAGATCGATCGCGTCAACCGCTTCGTGCGCTTCACCGAGCGCAAGCCCGCCGCGTTCCCGACCGAGGACCTTGCGTTCTTCCGTGCCCGGGCCGAGGAGGACGGCGACACGACCGAGGCGTTCCTCAAGGCCCATCCGAAGGCGCGCCTTGCGGTCGAGGCCGCGGCGCTGCTTGTCGATCAGCGTCTCGATGAGGACGCCGACGGCGAGACCATGGGGCGCGCCCTGACATGGGTCAACGAGAGCCACGCGGAAGATCTGCGCGCCACGGCGATGCTCGACCTCATGAAGGTCCTGGCCGAGGCCGGACGGACCGAGTTCGTCGTCGCGGCCGGCAAGGTCGGGATCGAGAGCGGTCGCAAGGACCGCTACCCCGACGCGGTCCACAAGATCCACAGCCGCGTCGGCCAGGTGCTGCTCGAAGCCGGCCAGCCGCGCGAGGCCCGACGCCACCTGCTCTCGGCCGCCTTCGGCATGCCGCAGGACGGGTTCGTCAACCTCTACCTGGGCAAGTACTACGAGCAGGGCGGTCGCATCCGCCGCGCGTACAGCCGCTACGTCCAGGCGTCGATCCAGCCCGAGAGCGGCCCCCAGGCGCTCGAGGGGCTCGAGCGCCTCACGGGCAAGATGCCCGGGGACGAGCGCTTCTCCGTCGACCTCGTCGAGCGCCTCGTCGGCGGCAAGATCCTCAGCTTCGGCGCGGCAACGAAGTTCAAGCCCGACGCGCAAAACAGCAGCGGCCGGGTCGTCCTCGTGGAATTCTTCACGAACGCCCACCTCAAGCCCGCCATCGGCGGCGCGCTCGGCAACGAGGGCATGCTCAGTCACTTCGAGCGCGCGAACGTTGCTGCGCTCAGCTACCACCTGCCCGCGCCCGAGATGGAGCCGCTGGTCAACGAGCTCGCGATCGGGACGGCGCTCCAGCGCGGCGTGCCGCTTGATCGTCCGGTCGTCCACATGCTCGATGGCACGACGCAGGCGCCGGGCGCCGCGCGCGCCGACCAGAAGGAAGCGCTCTACAACCGGCTCCGCAAGGGCGTCCTCGAGCGCTTGCTCGCGCCGACGACCCACAAGCTCGTGCTCGAAGGCGCCGTCGCCGACGGCGTGGTGAGCGGCACGCTTGCGATCGACGGTCCGGCGCAGGCAGGCCTGCGCGCGCACGTGGTCCTCGCCGAGCGAGGCGTACTCTTCCCTGGGAAGAGCAAGGTCGTGATCCATCGCATGGTGGCTCGCGCGGGCCTGCTGGAAGGCGCCAAGGGCCAGGCGCTCGAGGGAAGCAAGGCGTCCCACGCCATTCCCTTCCGCGTGGCCCTCACCGACGTCGTGGCGGCCAACGAGCGCTACCTCGAGCGGCTTGCTGCGGAGGGCAAGGGCAAGGCCGGACGCATCTCCACACGCATCGATCCGAACCAGGTCACGCTCGTCGCCTTCGTTCGCGACGCGAATGGGGCCGTCGTGCAGGCCGTGCAGCTCGATCCGAAGGTCGCTGAGTAGCGCCCATGGATGCGATGCAGGACGATCGAACCGAGCTGGATACGCTCGCCGAGCGCGGCGAAGCGGCACTGCGCGATCGCAACGTGCGCTACTACCTGCGCGAGGGGCTGCCGGCGGCGCTGGCTTCCACGGTGCTCCCGCCCTTGCTGGTCGTGCTCGTGCAGTTTGCCCAGCGGCTCGCCGGCGTCGCACCGTGGCAGCCGAGTGCTTGGATGATCGCAGCCGCAATGCTCCTCACCGGGCTCGGCGCCGCGCTCCTGATCACGAACTGGGCACGCCGCCTGCCGGTCGATCGCAACGCCGCGCTCGGTCTGCTTGATGCGGCTGCCGGTGCCGAGGAGCGCCTCGTCACCGCGGATGCCCTCCTTCAGGCCGGTGCCGCTCACGACCCGTTCGCCGCCGCCGCCATCGAAGATGCGCGCTGGTTCCTGCGTCCCGCCGTGGACGCGCCGTTGGCTGTGCCCGCCAACCCGCCGCCCACCTCGAGCTTGCCGCGGGGCGTGCTCTACGCGCTGGCCGGCGTCGCCCTGCTCTTCGGCGCGGCGCATCCCCTGGGGCTCGACCGGGGCGAGGCTGCACTCGCGGATGCCGACGACGGCGCGGTACGCATCGCCGACATCAGCCGCGAGCGTCCCAAGGACCCGCGCACGCCGGAGCCCATCGAAGAGCCCACCTCCGAGCCCGCCGTCCCCGAAGCCAAGCCCGACGGCCGCTCTCGCGAAGCCAAGGCGGCCTCGCGTCCGACCGAGCTGCCCGATGACGCCAGTCGCAAGGAGGGCAGGGGCGGCGCTGGCCGCTCGGCGGAGGCGCAGGCCTCCCGCGGGGAGAGTGACGCACGCGGTGCGCCGTCCAACCAGGGCCAGGAGAGCAAGAAGCCGCCCGTCGTAAAGAAGCCCCTGAAGACCAAGAAGAAGCGCGCGAAGCGCAAGAAGAAGCCGACCAAGTCCGAGGAGCCGAAGCCGGCGTCGGGTGAGGAGTCGGGTTCGACCGCCGGCAAGGGTTCGTCGCAGGGGTCCAACCGCAACCCGGTGACCTCGGAGTGGACGAGCAAGGATCAAGTCTCCTCCGACGAAGAGGACGAGGTCGAAGACGACGAGGAAGTCGAAGACGAAGAGGTCGACAGCGAGGCGCGCGGCGGCGTACAGCCCAACTTGCGCGATCGCCGGCCGCCCGTGAGCCGTGACCTGACGATCGGTTTCGGCAACCAGCCCAACCCGAACGCCAATGGGCGCGGTGGGCCTTCGCAACCCAAGAAGTCCCGCGGCACGGCGTCCCTCGTGCTGGGGGTTCCGATTCCCGACCGGATCAAGGGGCAGCCCAACCCGGGCAAGACCAAGGTGACCCAGGAGCGGGTCGAGCCGCGCCGCGAGCACGCGCCGCTGCAGCGCGCGGAGCCGCGCATGCCGCGCCAGGGTCCCGCCGGTTCACTCGCCAAGCCGGAGCTTACGCCGTGGATGCGCGCGTTGCTTCGGGATTGGTTCCTACGCATGCGTACGCAGGAGACGAAGAAACGATGAGTACAGAATCCGCAGCCGCCCGCAAGTCGGCCGAAGAGTTCAAGGCGACCTACGCCAAGATCGAAGCCCAGATCCAGCGCATGATGGTTGGGCAGGAGGATGTCATCGAAGGCGTCCTCACGGCCCTGCTCGCCGGCGGCCACGTGCTGCTCGAGGGCGTGCCCGGTCTCGGCAAGACGCTGCTGATCGCGTCGCTTGGCCGCGCGGTCGACCTGTCGTTCTCCCGCATCCAGTTCACGCCCGACATGATGCCGGCCGACATCATCGGTACGCAGGTGCTCGTCGAGAAGGAGGGCGGCGGCCACGAGGTCCGCTTCCAGGAGGGCCCGTTGATTGCCAACGTGGTGCTCGCCGATGAGATCAACCGTGCGACGCCCAAGACACAGTCCGCTCTCCTGCAGGCGATGCAGGAACGTCAGATTTCGGTGGGGCGCAAGACCATCGACCTCGAGGAGCCCTACTGCGTCATGGCGACGCAGAACCCTGTCGAGCAAGAGGGGACCTACCCCTTGCCCGAGGCGCAGCTCGACCGCTTCTTGTTCAAGCTGGTTGTCGGCTACCCGCAGGAGAGCGAGTACAGCGCGATCCTCGACCGCACCGTCGGCGACGACGAGATCCAGATCGACGCCGTCTCCAACGGCAAGGAGATCATGGCCATGCGCCATGTCGTCCGGCAGGTGCCGGTGCCCGAGCATGTCAAGCAGTACGCCATCCAGCTCGTCATGGGGACGCAGCCGGGCAGCGACTACGCACCCGGCCTCGTCAACGAGAGTGTTGCGCTTGGCTCGAGCCCGCGTGGCGCCCAGGCCTTGCTGCTTGCCGGCAAGGTGTGCGCGCTGCTCGCTGGCCGCTTCGCCGTGAATACCGACGATGTACGCAAGGTCGCGCGCAACGCGCTCCGCCATCGCGTGATGGTCAACTTCCAGGGTCAGTCCGATGGCGTCTCGGCCGATGACGTGGTCGAGGCCGTCCTCGCCCATGTGAAGCCCGCCACGGAGGCCGCCGTTCGCTGATGGCCGATCGCCGTATCCCCGCCAACGAGCTGTTCGACCCGGCGTTCCTCGCATCGCTCGCGTCGCTCCGCATCGTGGCCGGCCGTGTTGCCCCGCGCGGGCGACACGCCGAGCAGCGCTCCCGTGACCTTGGCGGCGGTCTGGAGTTCCGCGACTTCCGGCCGTATGCCGCCGGGGACGACCTGCGCTCGATCGACTGGAACATCTACCGCCGGCTGGGCCGCGTGTTCCTGCGCCTCTTCGAGGAGATGGAGGACCTGCCGCTCTACATCCTCCCGGACGTCAGCGAGAGCGCCTGGGTCGAGGACCCGCCGCGCATCAAGGCGGGCCTGCGCACCGCGCTTGCGCTCGCGTCGATCAGCCTGAACCAGCACGATCGCGTCGGTGTGTTCCCGTTTGCCGAGGACTTGCGCGTCGCCGTGCGCCCGCGCGCGGGCAAGCGCAGCCTCTTTGGACTCGCTGATGAGATGGCCAAGCTCGAGCCGGGTGGTCGTACGGACTTCACGAAGTCGATGCACAAGCTCGCGAGCCTGCGCCTGCGGCCCGGCGTCGTCGCGGTGGTGTCGGACTTCTTCGATCCCGGCGGCATCGAGGCGGTCATCGAGGGGCTGCGACGCCTGCGCCACAAGCTCGTGCTGATCCAACTCGTACGCCGCACCGATGTCGAGCCGCCTGTGGAGGGTGACGTGCGTCTGCTCGACTGCGAGACGGGTGTCGGCGAGGACCTCTCGGTCACGCCTGCCGTGCTCGCGGGCTACCGGCGCGCCTACGACGAGTTCCAGAACGCGCTCGGACGCTTCGCCCAGTCGCGCGGTGCCGGGCTGCTGCGGCTCGACGTCGAGCAGCCCGTGGTTGCCCAGCTTGCGACCCTCTTCGAAGGAGGGCGCCTGGTCGTATGAGCTTCGCGCTGTCCTCCCTCCCGATCGTGCTTGGCTTGGCTGGGATTGCGGGGGTGCTCTACCTGCTGCAGCGGCTGCGGGTACGCCACCGGGAGGTGCCGGTCATCACGACGCTCTTTTGGCGCCAAGCGGTGGAGGAGACGCGCGCGCGTGTGCTGGTGAAGCGCTTCCGGCACCTGCCGGCGTATCTCTTCGTCCTCGCGATTGCTGCGCTGTTGTGGCTTGGCTTCGCGAATCCGCAGTCGGGCAGCGAGGGCGCGACGCAGCACGCGCTGCTGCTCGACGGCTCGATCCGCATGACGGACGGCGACCGGTTCTCAGAGGCGAAGGAGCGTCTGCTCGAAGACGTCGGCCGCTTCCCGCGCGGCACGACGCAGGTCATCTTCTGCGGCGGCTCGATCCAGACGCTGCTCGCACCCGGCGAGAGCCCGCTCCTGCTGGCCCAGCGGCTCGAGGGCCTCGAGCCTGAAGCCGCGCCGGAGAGCCTCGGGCGGGTGGCGCGCTCGCTGGCTGCCGAGCAGGGCGCTGCGCTGCAGATCTCGGTGTATGGCACGGAAGCGTCCCCGCGCGAGCAGATCGTGGCGCTCG
>JAJDEM010000399.1 GCA_029259795.1 Planctomycetota bacterium | reverse complement strand
CGGTGGCGGCCAGGGCGACGTTGTTGATGACATCGGCCAGGGCATGGATGTCGAAGGGCTTCTCGACGCACTGCACGCGCAGCTCCTCCAGGCGCTCCATCGTGCGACCGTCGAGCAGATTGCCGGTCATGTAGATCATGCGTCGGTTGGCCTCGGGCAAGGCTGCGATAAGGCGATCGTGGATGTCGATGCCGTCGTACTCGCCGGGCATGCGGACGTCGGTGACGACCAGGTCGTAGGAACCGACAGCGAGCTTCTTTAGCGCCTCCTCGCCGTCGTTGGCGACGTCCGAGGTGTAGTCGTGGCGCTGGAGGACGCGCGTGAGTACGTCGCAGATGTAGGTGTCGTCGTCGACGACGAGGACGTGCTTGCCCGAGCCGGCATCCGAGGCGCTGCGGCGGGGGCCGGCGGGCATTTCCGCCGTGTACTTCTGGGCGTCGAGAATGGGCGTGCGGATGACAAACGTTGCGCCGTCTTCGACGGTGTCGTCGAGCGTGATGTTGCCGCCGTGTTCCTCGACGATGCCAAAGCAGATGCCGAGCCCCAGGCCCGTGCCGGTGTCCTTGGTCGTGAAGAAGGGGTCGAAGATGCGCTGGCGTACGTCGGGCGGGATGCCCGGGCCGTTGTCCGAGATGCGGATCTCGATGTCGTCGCCGTCGCGCCGCGACGTGAAGCGGATACGCCGCGGGGAGGTGCCGCTCTTCAGGAGGGCTTGGTGCGCGTTGTTGGAGAGGTTGATGAACACCTGCTGCCAGCGGTTCACATCGATGTCGAAGTGCGGCACACTCGAGTCGAAGTCGCGCTGGATCTCGACGTTGTCCATGCGGAACTGGTACTCGTTGAGGTTGAGGACCGAGTCGATTACCTCGTTGAGATTGGCGCGCCGTTTCGTCATGCGACTCTGGCGGGCGAAGGCGAGCAGGTTCTCGACGATGCGCTGGCAGCGGCGCGCGTTGATCTCGATGTTCTCGACGTCGCCACGACCCCAGTCCTCGGGATCGCGTGCGAGCATGAGCTGGGCGAAGCCGAGAATGCCGGCGAGCGGGTTGTTGAGCTCATGCGCAACACCACTGACGAGCGTGCCGATGGCGCTGAGCTTCTCGCTCTGATTGAGCTGGTCCTGGAGTTGGCGCTCGCGCGTCTGGTCGTGGGCGAGAACGACCACGCCCTTCGAGTCTCCCTGCTCGCCGATCAGCGGCTGCAGGGACGCCGAAACCGAACGCAGCGAGCCGTCGGTGTGGGCGATGCGGAACTCCAGGCGGCTGGTGGGCTCGCCCCGCAGCGCGTTGGCCACGCCCTCGGCAAGCTCCGGTCGGTCGGGCTCCTGCGCCATGTCTTCCAGGCGCTCGAAGGAGGCCAGCAACTGGCTCTTGGGCTGGCCCGTCAGCTCCGACGCGGCCGGGTTGGCGTAGACGAGCCGACCCTCGGTATCGAGGTGGAGTACGGCGCCCGGACTCGACTCCACCAGGGTGCGGTAGCGATCCTCCCGCTCCTTGACCATGGAGAAGAGGCGCGCGTTCTCGATGGCGATGGCGAGCTGGTTGCCCACGGTCTCGAGCACGAGGCGGTCGGCCGGGGTGAAGGCGCCGACTTGGTCTGACTCGACGTTGAGCACGCCCTCGATCACGCCGCCAATCTGGATCGGCACGGCCATCTCGCTCTTGGTGTCGGCGTACCAGCGAATGTAGAGGTTGGACGCAGCGACGTCGTTCTCAAGGCGCGTCTGGCCGCTCTCAAACGCTTGGCCGATGACGCCCTCACCAAGCTCGATGCGCTCCTGCACCTGGATCGGCGAGGCGTAGCGCGAGGCCTGCGCCTTGAGCTCGAGGCTCTTGCGCGTGTCATCGACCATGAAGATCATGACGTTGTGGAAGCCGAACGTGCGGTGGATGTCGACGGCGGCCTGACGCAGCAGCAGCTCGTCGTTGAGGATCGAGTTGACCTTGCGTCCCAGCTCGTTGACCAGCAGGAGCGACTCGAAGCGACGGTTGGCCGTCGTCAGGCTGCGGAGCAGGCGGATGGCGGTGGCGGTCAAGAAGGCGGCGACGCGCGCTTCGGCCTCCATCTCGGCACGGAGGTGCTCGGGGAAGCGCACGCCGACCACGCCGACGGTCTCACCACCTGCCTCGAGCGGCAGCACGAGGAAGCCGGGCTCGTCGCGCACGACCCCGTTGGTCGCTTCGAGCGGCTCGACCCGCACGCCGCGCAACTCGTCCGGCAACTCGCCTTCATCCACGAGGTCGGCGCCCTCGTAGGCGGCGAGCCATGCGGAAGGCAGCAGCGGCACGCGCTGGTCGAGCATCGTGGGACGATCGAAGGTGCCAAGGCCCGCTTCCAGATGGAAGCAGCGGTCCTGGCTCGGGCAGGTTTCGGCGCGCGGGCAGGCACCGCAGCGATCACCCGGGCCCATGAGGTAGACGCGCGCCGCGCCGTCCGGAGGCGCTGCGTCCGTTCCGGCAGGGCCGAAAAACAGGTTTTGCAGGTGCTCTGCCAGCCGCTCCGCGGCCGTCGGAATGTCGGTTGCCTCCGCCAAGCGGAGGGCCAGGGCACCCAGTTCAGTCATCCCTATGGATCGTAGCCCCGCCCAGGTCGATCACCTTGTGATCTGTTTGGAAGTGGTTGGCCTTCTATACTTGCTCTTCGGTTCGCGGGCGCCGGTGGATTAGCGCCCCAAGGCCGATGCCCAGAAACCAGCCCGTCAGCAGCAAGGTGAGCACGAGGCCGAGGGGCGGCAACACCCAGCTGACCATGGCCAAACCGGCCACCAGCCCGCCCAGGGCGGCGCGCGCGAGGGGGGACGCCTCGCTGCCGTGCCGCAGGGCCTTGCTGCCGAGGTAGGGGAGGCCGGCGAGCAGGCCCGCGATCCACGCGAGCGTGAGCGGCAGCACCACGATCAGCAGGTAGATGCCCGAAACGACGTCATTGCCCACCAGATCGACGCCGCGCGCGAGCAGGGCTGCGCCGACCAGCGGGAGGATGCCGCTGAGGAAGAGCCGCCACGTGCTGAGGCGCAGGAGTGAGGCATCCGCCGACGCGGCGGCGCCCGGGAGGATGGCGCGCACCACAAGCGCCGCCGCGCCCAGGCCGATGCACGCGATCGCCCCAAGGACCACGGCCAACAACAGCTGCAGCAGGCCCTCGGTGTCTGCTGACGCCAGCCACAGCATCAGGTGCGCTCCCCGCGGGCAGCGCCCGGCGCGGGCTGGTGGAACCAGATGGTGAGCGCGAGGCCGGCCAGAAGCAGCAGCAGGCCGCTGCCGAGCAGGACCCAGGCCCCGGCGCTGACCGAGGTCGTGGTCAGGGCGTCGGCGGCGGCCAGTGCGTCCCCTGCGCGGCCGTCGGGCCCGAGCGAGGAGGGCAGGGCCGCTGCAACCTTGGCCGAGGGTGCGACATCCGCCAACGCCGGAGCGTTCCCTGCGAAGGCAAACCAGGCGGCGAGGAACACCGCGGCGGCGGCGGCGACCCGGCTCAGGAGCGTGAGGGGGCGGACCCGCTCCAGCGGCAAGATCTCGCCGAGAATCCGGCTCATCAAGGCCAAGGGCAGGGGCAGCAGGCGCTGCTCACGAAGGACGCTCTCCAACGCAGCGTCAACGTCTGCCGGGAACTCACCGGCGGGCGTGCGGGGAGAATCGGCCGGGGCGGGGTACTCGTCCATTCAGTCCTCCATACCGCCGACGTCGGGCGGGGTTTCGGGGGCTTCCAACAGGCCTCTGAGGGCGGCGCGGCCCCTATGGAGCCAGGTCTTCACGGTCGCAGACGGCGCCTCGGTGATGGCGGCGATGTCGGCCACCGGCAGGTCGTGCACGTAGAACAGGACGACGGCCAGCCGGTAGCGCTCCGGCAGGGCGGTGATGGCGTCCTGCACCCGTCGCTGGCGGGCAGCCCCGTCGGAGGGCAGCTCCAGCGGACGACGGCGGTCGGGCGGCTCGGGCACGGGGTCGTCGCCCCCGGTCGGGGGCAGGAGGTCCTTGCGGACCTTGCGCGCCGCGAGCCGGTTTCGGCAGAGGTTGCTGGTGATCCGCAGGAGCCAGTGGCGGAACGGCCGGTCGAGATCGAAGCGCTCCAGCGCCCCGAACGCGTTCAGGAATGCCTGCTGGGCGGCATCTTCCGCCTCATGGGCATCTCGCAACATCCGGCGGGCAAGGTCGTGGACCCGGCGTGCGTGGCGGGCTACAAGTCCCTGGAACGCGCTCGCATCGCCCCCGAGGACTCGGCGGATATCCTGCGCATCCTCGGCGTCGCGGTGTGCGGGCATGCCCTCTCCACGCGTGACCCTATCCCAAGGGACAGCCATTCATGGACAAGCCGCAGCCGCCCCGCAAGGCGATCATCGTGCACTGCGGTGCGTGGGCGATCCCGAAGGCCGAGAAGGAGGCCCACCGTGACGGCAGCCTCAAGGCTGCCGAGGCTGGCTGGGCCGTCCTCGAGGGGGGCGGCAGCTCGATGGAAGCCGTGCGAGCCGCCGTGCGCGTGATGGAGGACAACCCGGCGCTGAATGCCGGCCGCGGCAGCGTGCTGACGGCCGCGGGGCATGTCGAGAATGATGCCGGGCTGATGTCGGGCACGACGCTGGATGCGGGCGGCGTCGCCGCCATCGGCAACCGGTCCAATCCCATCGATGCGGCGCATGCCGTGCTCGAGAGTCAGTACGCCCTCCTCGTTGGCACCGGTGCCGAGGCATTCCTCGACGAGGCGGGTGTCCCGGCCGTCGACCCGGCGAGTCTGATCGAGCGCCGGGAGCAGGCGCGACTGATCGAAGCCCTGAAGCGCGGCCCCGAGGGTGGTGTCGACTTCCGCGATGCGAGCGTTCGCGGGCCGGCGGACACGGTGGGCGCCGTGGCGATCGACCATCTCGGGCGCATCGCCGCCGGGGCCTCGACGGGCGGCATCTGTGGGAAGCCGCCGGGGCGCATGGGCGACACGCCCGTGCCGGGTGCGGGCTTTTATGCCGACGACCTCGCGGGGGGCGCGGCGTGCACCGGCTGGGGCGAGCCGCTGCTGCGCATGGGCCTGGCCCGGCGCGCGGTGGAGCACGCGCGTGAGCACAACGCCATGGACGCGACCTGGCTCGGCATGCAGGAGTTCGAGACCCGCTTTGCGGGCCGTGGCGGCGTGATCCTCATCGCCCGCGACGGCTCGATCGGCTTCAGCTTCAATACGCCGTCGATGGCCGTGGCCTACATGGACGAAGAACTGCAGATGCCGTTCATGGGCGGGATTGCGGCGGATCCGGAGTAGGGCGGAAGCTGCTGCGGGGTGGGCGAGCCAGCCGAACACGTTCCGCCCTCACGGGCGGGTCAGCAGGGTCGCGGTGTGGGGGCCCGAAGCTCGGACGGTGCCTGCCGCGAGCGGTTACGAGCCAAAGTTGGCGTGCGCCCGCGGGTTGAGGGTCGGGGTTGCTGCGGTTCGCGCATGACGGCCGGCGGCCGGGGCCTGTGCATCGGCGTCTTGTGCTGGGGGGTTCCACCCCCCGCGGCCAGGCGTCACGTTCGGGCCTTCGGCCGAACGTCGCGGCCGCCACCCCCCTTGACATCTACAGCGCTCCCAAGGGAGTTGACTGGACGACGCCTATGGCGTTCGGCGATTACGACGGAGCAAGGTGCTGTTGTGAACAACAGCGGGCTCAGCGCTTAGGGCCATTCGGGGCCTTCTGCCATCGGGCGACTACGGAATGACCGCGTCCGTCTCGACCTCGATGAGTGCGTCCTCGTCGTAGAGCCGGGCGACGCCGACGAGCGTCATCGCCGGGAACCAGCGGCCGAAGTGCGCCTTGTAGGCGCGCCCGATCGCCTTGCCGAGGCGCTTGTAGGCGTCGACGTGCGTCACGTAGATCCGCATGCGTACGATGTTCTCGGGCTTGCCGCCGGCCGCTTCGAGCACGGTCACGATGTGGGCGAACGCGCCCTTGGTCTGCTCGAGCAGGTCGCCCGGGTGGGCGATGGAGCCGTCGGGCGCCATGTCGACCTGCCCGGCAATGAAGACCCGGCGACCGCCCTCCGTCACGATGGCGTTCGAGTAGCCCACGGGCTCCGCCATGCCCGGCGGGTTGACCTGGGTCCAAGGACGTTCGGCGTCGCTCATCAGTTCGTCCCCCCCGCGCTCGGCTTCTCTGTGTCGCGCCCAAGCAGCGTACGTCCCAGGATCAACCGCTGGATGTTGCTCGTGCCTTCATAGATCGTGAGGGCCATCACATCCCGCCAGTGCCGCTCGATCGGGAGCTCATCGGTGTAGCCGCGGGAGCCGTGCATCTGGATGGCCTTGGTGGCCGCGTCGAGGGCCGCCTCGGTGGCGTGGAGCTTGGCCGCCGAGACGGCCTGGGCGTTGTCGAGCCCGCGGTCCTTGAGGCGTGCCGCGTGATGCACCATGAGGCGCGAGGCGCGCAGCGCGACGTCCATCTCGGCGAGCGTTGCGCCCACCTGCTGGAAGTCGCCGATGCGCTTGCCGAACTGGCGGCGGGTCCGGGCGAAGTCGACACACGCCTCGAGGCACGCCCGGTGGATCCCCACCGCGCCCGCCGCAACGTTGAGGCGGCCGTCTTCGAGGCCGAGCATCGCCACACCCATCCCGCCCTGCGCCGGACCGACTCTGTGGGCAGCGGGCACACGCACACCGTCGAAGGTCAGCTGAGCGTGATCGGACGCACGATGGCCGAGCTCCCGGCCCTTCATGGGCGCGCGGGTGAGTCCCGGCGCATCGCCCGGGACGGCGTAGCACTCGAGGCCGCGGGTCTTCTTCGCCGGATCGGTCTGGCCGAAGACGAGCAGGATGTCTGCAACGCCGCCGTTGGTGATCCAGACCTTGCTGCCGTTGATCACGATCTCATCGCCATCGGGGGTCAGCGTGGTCTGCATGGCGCCGAGATCACTGCCGGCTTCGGGCTCGGTGAGCGCGCAGGCGCCGATGGCGTCGCCTGCGATCAGCCGTCCGGCCCATGCTTCGCGCAGGGCCGTCGGGGCATGCGCGAGTAGCGGCGCAAGGACGAGGCCCGCCTGCACGGCGAGGAAGCCCCGCGCGCTGCCGTCCACGGCGCCGATCTCCTCGGCGATCGCACATGCCGCAAGCAGCGAGGCGCCGCCACCGCCCGCAGCGACGGGCAGCCCGGCGCCGATGAGCCCGGCGGCTCCGAGCTGGCGCACCATCGCCGGGGAGAAGCGACCCTCCCGGTCGGCCTCCCGGGCTTGGGGTGCGAGGGTCTCGGCGGCGAACGCGGCCGCCGCAGCCCGCCACGTCGCCGCCTCGGGAGGCAGGTCGTATTCCTGGTCGTAGTCGAGGGCGCTCACGGTCTAGCGCCCCTTGAACTTGGGCTTCTCGCCCGCGGCCCACGCGTCGTAGAAGCTGCGATGGTCCTCCGCGCGCAGGAGCAGCGCCTGGGCGACGGCCTCGCTCTCGATGGCGGAGGCCAAGTCCATGGACGCCTCGCCGTTCAGCATGCGCTTGGTCATGGAGTGAGCGAGGGTGGGGCCATCGGCAAGGCGCCGCGCGATGACCATGGCCTCCTCGAGGACGCGGTCGGCCGGTGCCACCTTGGTGACGAGCCCGCTCTGATGCGCGGTCCGGGCGTCGATCCCGTCGCCGAGCAGCAGCCACTCACTGGCGCGCCCCTGGCCGACGACGCGTGGCAGGAGATACGCCGCGCCCATGTCCGCACCCGTGAGCCCCACCTTGCTGAAGAGGAAGTGGATCTTGGCCGTGTCGGCCATCACCCGCAGGTCGCACGCGAGTGCGATCACAGCGCCCGCGCCGGCCGCGGTGCCGTTGATGGCGGCGATCACGGGTCGGTCCACGCGGCGGATGTTCTCGATCAGCTCGCCGGTCATGCGTGTGAACTCGAGGACCTCCTTGGTGCCGCGCTCGAAGAGCTTCTCGATGATCTCTTCGACGTCGCCGCCGCCGCAGAAACCCTTGCCGGCCCCCGTAATGACGCAGGCCTTCACATCGCCGGCGAAGCGCATGCGGTAGAAGATGTCCGCCAAGCGGCGATAGACATCGAACGTGAGTGCATTGAGCCGCTCGGGCCGGTCAAGCGTGATCGTGGCGATTCCATCCGCGATCTCGTAGCCGAAGGGAAGCTGGGACATCGGTCGGTTCCTCCTGCGGAGCGCCGTCATCCTACGGGAGCAGGCTCAGTCCAGACGGAGCGGTTCGTCGCGCGCGTTCTCATCCTGGAGTTGGGCGAGGATGGCGGCCGCCACCTCGTCGGGATCGATCAAGCGACCCGATCGATTCATCGCACCGAGCGCGGCGCGGGCGTCTGCGGGGCTCATGCCCGTCTTGGCCACCATCGTGGCCACCGAGCGGGCGGTCATGGGCGTGTCGAGGAACCCGGGGCAGACCGCCGTCACGCGGATGCGGGTCTTGGCGAGGTCGGCTGCCATCGCGCGGGTGAGCCCCAGCAGGGCGTGCTTGCTCGCGCAGTAGGCGGCGGTGTAGGCGTAGCCCTCGAGCGCGGCCGTACTCGCGACGTTGCTGATGAAGCCCCACTCGGCCTCCTGCATGTAGGGCAGGCAGGCCGTGGCGGCGATCCAGGGGCCCGTGGCGTTGACGGCCAGCGTCTTCGCCCACAGGGCGTCGTCCGGCGGCAGGAGAGGGCGCGACTCGGCAATCCCTGCGGCGTTGACCAGGACCAGCGGCGGGGCGATTTCCTGGGCCGTCCGGCGGACCGCGGCCTCGACGGCCGCGCGGTCGGTCACGTCGCAGGCGTGGATGGCGGCCTCGCCCTTGAGCTCGGCGGCGACCGCGCGTCCGGCGGCGGTGTCGCGGACCAGGAGGACGACCCGGTAGCCTGCGGCGTCCAGGCGGCGGGCCACGGCGCGGCCGAGGCCACCGGCAGCCCCGGTGATCAGCGCGGCGGTCGCCTCCGGGGCGGGGATGGGGTCCTCAGGGCTCACGAGCGGGACGGTAGCATGGCCGTGACCACGGGCGCGACGGGTAGGATGCGCGCCACGCCACGGAGGCCCATGGACGTACTGCCCACCCAGGTCGAGTCAGGCTCGGCCCTGTTCAAGAAGCGGAGCGCGTTTCACGCAGCGCTGGGGGAGGATCTCCGCGCATTGCTGGCCCAGATTCGGGAGGGGGGCAGCCCCAAGGCCCGGGAGAAGCACGCCGGCCGGGGCAAGCTCTTCGTCCGTGACCGCATCGACCGCCTGCTCGACCCCGACAGCCCCTTCCTCGAGCTCTCCGCGCTCGCCGCCCACGGGGTCTACGAAAAGCCGGCCCCCGCCGCGGGGGTCGTGACCGGCATCGGGCGGGTCCACGGCCGCGAGGTCCTCGTGGTGGCCAACGACGCGACAGTCAAGGGCGGCAGCTACCTGCCGCTGACGGTCGCCAAGCACATCCGCGCCCAAGAGGTCGCGATCGAGAACCACCTCGCTACGGTCTACCTCGTGGACTCCGGCGGCGCGTTCCTGCCGCTGCAGGCCGAGGTCTTCCCGGACAAGCTGCACTTCGGCCGCATCTTCCGCAACCAAGCGGTGCTCTCCGCCATGGGCGTGCCGCAGATCGCTGCCGTCCTGGGCTCGTGTACGGCGGGGGGCGCCTACGTCCCCGCGATGAGCGACGAGGCCGTGATCGTCAAGGGCACGGGCACGATCTACCTCGCCGGCCCGCCGCTGGTGAAGGCGGCCACCGGCGAGGAGGTCACCGCCGAGGAACTCGGCGGGGCCGACGTCCACACCCGCGTCTCGGGCGTGGCCGATCACTTCGCGCACGACGACGAGGAGGCGCTGCACCAGCTGCGCTCGATCCTCGAGTCGCTCAACCGCCCCGCCGCCCGCACGCTCGACGTCCAGCCGAGCGAGGACCCGCGCTACGACCCGGAGGAGTTGCTCGGGCTGGTCCCCGTGGACA
This sequence comes from Planctomycetota bacterium, assembly GCA_029259795.1. Lineage (GTDB taxonomy): Bacteria > Planctomycetota > PLA2 > PLA2 > JAEUHO01 > JAHEIK01. Next base: position 1,249 of record JAJDEM010000399.1, on the reverse strand, counting down.
CCCGCACGCCGTATGACGTCCGCGAGGTCATCGCGCGCATCGTCGACGGAAGCCGCTTCCAGGAGTTCAAGGCCCGCTACGGAACGACGTTGGTCACCGGCTTTGCGCGCATCCACGGGATGCCTGTCGGAATCGTTGCGAACAACGGCGTGCTCTTCTCGCCGTCGGCCCAGAAGGGTGCGCACTTCGTCCAGCTCTGCAACCAGCGCGGCATTCCGCTGTTGTTCCTGCAGAACGTCACCGGCTTCATGGTCGGCAAGGACGCCGAGAGCGGGGGGATCGCCCGCGACGGCGCCAAGATGGTCCAGGCCGTGGCCACCGCGAACGTGCCCAAGATCACCGTCATCATCGGCTCCTCGTTCGGCGCCGGGAACTACGGCATGTGCGGGCGCGCCTACGACGCTCGCTTTCTCTTCACCTGGCCGAACGCGCGCGTCAGCGTGATGGGGGGCGAGCAGGCCTCGCAGGTCATGCTCACCGTCAAGCGCGACCAGCTCGCCTTCGAGGGCGCCGATCCGCTCACCCCCGAGCAGGAAGAGGCGCTCACCGCGCCGATCCGAGAGAAGTACGAGACCGAAGGCCATCCGTACTACGGCAGCGCACGCCTGTGGGATGACGGGGTCATCGACCCGCGTGAGACACGCGACGTCGTCGGTCTTGCGCTCTACGCAACCCTCAATCGGCCGGCCGACCCCGTGCGGGCGCCGGTCTTCCGGATGTAGCCATGACTGCTTCGGCCATCCGCATCGACCACACCGGGCCCGTGGCTCGCGTCACGATCGACCGGCCCAAGGTCCGCAACGCGTTCGATGACGCGGCGGCGGTCGAGCTCGTCACAGCCTTCCGTGAGCTCGGTGCGCGCGAGGATGTGCGCGTCATCGTGCTCGCCGGCGAGGGCAAGACCTTCTGCGCCGGAGGCGACCTCAACTGGATGCGCCGCGTGGCCGACTACACACGCGAGGAGAACCTCGTCGATGCGACCGCCTTCCAGCAGGCGTTCGAAGCCGTCGATGTGTGTCCGAAGCCCGTCGTCGGACGGATCCAGGGTGCCGCCCTGGGCGGCGGTGCCGGGCTGGTCGCCTGCTGTGACGTCGCGGTGGCGGCCGCGGGCACCTCGCTTGGGTTCCCGGAGGTTCGCTTGGGGCTCGTCCCCGGCGTGATCTCGCCCTACGTCATGCGCAAGCTCGGGGCGTCGCGCACGCGGCATCTCTTTCTCACTGGCGAGCGCTTCGATGCGGCCGAGGCCCTG
>JAJDEM010000398.1 GCA_029259795.1 Planctomycetota bacterium | reverse complement strand
GCGTCGCGGACCAGGCCGTCGACACCGCCTCGCCCTCCAGCACGCGCGGCGTGGCGCGGTAGAGGTCGTAGGCCACGCGCCCGCCGGCGCCGGCCTGCGCCGCGAGCCGGAGCGTGCTGCTCAGGGGGAGACCCGACTCGTAGCCATCGGCGAGTGCGAGCAGCGCGCGGGCGTCCGCCTCCTCGACGGCGCTGCGTCGGAGCCCACGAGCCCGCGGGGCCTTGGTGCCCGGGTGCCCCGCCGTGTTCGAGACCCGGGTGGGTCTCGAGAGCAGCAACACGACCCAGAGGGGGACGAGGACCGCGGCCGTCCAGAGCAGGCCCGCGCCCATGGCACCCGTGATGAAGTCGGGGACCCCAGCGAGCAGGGCGGCCACGTGGCCCATCAGGACCGGGTAGGCCAGAGCGGCGCGCCGTGCCCCGCTGAGCCGGGCCTGCTCCTCGTGGCGGGTGGCGATGCGCTCGAGCGTGCCCTCCAGGCGCCCGGAGGCCTCGCCGGCCTCGAGCAGGGCCCGGTCCAGTGGCTCCACGACGGGGGCGAGGGCCTCGGCGAGGGTCGCGCCCGCGGAGAGGGCTTGGAGCGAGCCGGCGAGGCGTGCGTCGGAGCCCGCAGCCGACGCGATGGCCTGGGGCCAGGGGATGCCCGCGCGGTGGAGCGCTGCCAGGCTGCGGTAGAAGGACGGGTCCTCGAACATGGCGCCAGACTACCCCCTCGGACGCGCCCGATCGGTGCGAACTGCCCGAAAGCCCGGCCGTTCCACTCCCGTGGCGGCCTCCCGGTCGCTATGATCGTCCCTCCCCGTCCGGGGGCAACACCCGCCGAGCCCGACCCATGGGAGTCCGTATGGCCGAAGTCATCCAGTGTCCGCAGTGCGACAAGAAGTTCCGACTGCCTGACAATCCGCCTGCCACGTTCACGTGCTCGCAGTGCAGCACGCTGATGGACCTCAGCGACTTCGGCGGCGTGGACGAGCCCGAGCGGCCGGCGCGCTTTGAGGGAGGGGGCCCGCCCCGCTCGCGCAAGCAGCGTCGCAGCGGCGGCTCGGGTGGCGGCGGTGGCAGCCCCAGTCGCTCCCGCGGTGGACCCAAGGCGCGTGGTGGACCCAAGGCCAGCGGCGGCGCGCGCAGTGGCGGCGCCCGACGCCGGCGCGGCGCGGCAGCCGATGACGGCGCGTACGACGACACGCCCGCTGGCCGCCGCGCGGCCGCCCGCGCTCAGAAGCAGGACAGCAACGGCGTCATGATCGGCGCCATCGTCGCCCTGGTCGTGGTCGTAGGGCTCGTCGCCGTGATCATGGGCACGCGCGACGACGACCCGGCCCCGACGGATCCCACCAAGCTGGCCAAGAAGGACGTGACCAAGGCCCCGACGGGGCTGACCGATGCGTCCGGCACGAGTACGCCGACGGGGACGACCCCCAGTGGCACAGCGCCGGCAGGCGGCGCCCCTGCAGGCGGTGCCCCGGCCGCTGGTACGCCCGCAGGCGACAGCGAGCCGAAGGCCGCGCCCAAGAAGAAGCCCCTGCGCAACCGCGCCATTCGCACGATGAAGCTCAGGACCTTCGATTGGCCCGAGGAGGTCGATGCCGAGACCCGCAGTCAGGTGGACTCGGCCATCGAGGGCCTCTACCGCGGCGGCCGTGACGGGGTCGACGCCCGCGACTACCTGCAGAAGCAGGGCCGCATCGTGGGGGGGCGCCTCGTGAGCGAGTTCAAGAACCTCCAGGAGAGCCCGGGCTTCCAAGATCGGGACGGCGCGTCCAAGGCCGGCGCGATCGACCAGGTGCTCCGCAGCATCGACGGCTGGCAGGAGCGTCGCTTCCGCGAGGAGCGCGTGATCCGGGCCACATCCCAGCCCTCGTTCACCGAGTCCATCGCCAAGCGCTGGGTGGCCTGGTGGGCGACGGAGGAGTGGAAGAAGAACCCGCGCGAGCCCTGGGATCCGATGGTTGACAGCTTCGAGGCCGAAGACGCCAAGAAGACCAAGAAGAAGAAGAAGGCGGGCACGGGCTACACGAAACGAGCCGGCGGCTAGCGCCAGGGACGCGCTGGCGGCCCAGGCTTCCCGCGCGATCGACACAGAGGCCGCCCTCGGCCGAGGTCGGACACGGGCTGGCGTGGGACACTGGCTGGTCAGTGACCCTGGCCGGCGGGAGCCGAGCCCCCCAGAACTGCGAGCCCGAGCCCCGTGGAAGAGCCGAACCCTGCGACTGCAACGAGTGGTGAGCCCGCGCCGGCGGACTTTCGCCTGAGCACCCGCTTCACGCCCGCGGGCGATCAGGCGGAGGCCATTCGCTTCCTCCTCGAGGGTGATCGGGCTGCGGAGCGCCACCAGGTCCTGCTGGGCGTCACCGGCTCCGGCAAGACCTTCACGATGGCGAACGTGATCGCGGAGCTCGGGCGCCCGACGCTGATCCTCGCGCCCAACAAGACGCTCGCCGCGCAGCTCTTCGAAGAGTTTCGCGAGCTCTTTCCCGAGAACGCCGTCGAGTACTTCGTCTCGTTCTACGACTACTACCAGCCTGAGGCGTACGTTCCCTCCCGCGACCTCTTCATCGAGAAGGACGCGAGCATCAACGAGCGCATCGACCGGATGCGCCACGCCGCCACGAAGGCCGCGCTGACGCGTCGCGACGTGATCATCGTCGCCAGCGTGTCGTGCATCTATGGCCTGGGCTCACCCGAGGAGTACAAGAACTTCCACGTCTGGGTCGAGGCCGGTCAGGAGCTGGACCGCGATGTGTTCCTGCGCCGCCTCGCGCGGATCCGCTACCAGCGCAACGACATCACCCCGGGCCGCGGCTCGTTTCGCGTGCGCGGGGACGTGGTCGAGGTGGGGCCGGCGGACAGCGATCAGACCCTCATCCGCATCGAGTTCTTCGGCGACGAGATCGAGCGCATCGAGGAGATCGATACGCTCACGGGCGAGATCCTCGGCGTACCCGACGGCGCATCGTTTTTCCCCTCCAGCCACTACATGAACAGCGATGAAGCGCTGCAGCGCGCCATCAACGCCATCGACGACGAGCTACGCGAGCAGCTGAAGATCCTGGAGAACGCCGGCAAGCTGGTCGAGGCGGATCGCCTGCGTCGGCGGACCCGCTACGACCTCGAGTTGCTGCGCGCCACCGGGTTCTGCCCCGGCATCGAAAACTACTCGCGCCACCTCGACGGTCGTGCGCCCGGCTCGCAGCCGGCGACCTTGCTGAACTACCTGCCGGAGGACTTCCTGCTGGTCATCGACGAGTCCCACGTGGCCGTGCCCCAGATCGGCGGCATGCACGTGGGGGACCGGCGACGGAAGGAGAACCTCGTCGAGTACGGCTTCCGGCTTCCCTGCGCCCTGGACAACCGCCCGCTCACGTTCGAGGAGTTCAAGGAGACAGTCGACCGTGTGATCTACGTGAGCGCGACGCCCGGGCCCTACGAGCGCGAGAACGGGGCCGGGCGGATCGTCGAGCAGGTGATCCGGCCCACAGGGCTCATCGATCCCGCCGTGGACGTGCGTCCCGCTCGGGGGCAGGTCGACGATCTGCTCGGTGAGGTGCGCGCGCGGGCTGAGCGCGACGAGCGCGTTCTGGTCACGACGCTGACCAAGCGCATGGCCGAGGACCTCACCGAGCACTTCACCGAGATCGGCGTCAAGGCGCGCTACATGCACAGCGACATCTCCACGCTCGAGCGCACGGAGATCATCAAGGACCTGCGCCTCGGCGTGTTCGATGTGCTTGTGGGCATCAACCTGCTGCGCGAGGGCCTCGACCTGCCCGAGGTGACGCTGGTCGCCGTGCTCGACGCCGACAAGGAGGGCTTCCTGCGCTCCGAGACCGCCCTCGTGCAGGTCTCCGGCCGCGCGGCGCGCAACATCGACGGTCGCGTGATCTTCTACGCGGATGTCATGACCGGCTCCATGGAGCGGGCGCTGTCCGAGATGGCGCGCCGACGCACGATCCAGGCGGCGTGGAACGAGGAGCACGGCATCAGGCCGACGACCGTCGTGCGCGCCGTGCGCGACACGGTCGCCGAGTCCTACGCGGAGCGCGACTACGTGGAGCTGGCTTCCAGCGACGCGGATCCGACCGACGAGCCGCTGCATGTCGTGCGCGCGCGCCTGGAGCGGGAGATGTTGGCGGCGGCGAAGGAGCTACGCTTCGAAGATGCGGCCCGGCTGCGGGACTCCCTGCGCCGTGCCGAGAAGCGCGCCCTGCTCACCGGCGTAGGCCGCGAGGGTAGCGCCGAGGGTCCGGAAGCGGCGGCTGACGCATGAGCAGCGACACGGTCCGCGCTGCCCTGCGTGAACGCGCCCAGCGGGCGCCGACGGGGCCGGGCGTCTACCGCTGGCTCGACGACGCCGGCCGGATCCTCTACGTCGGCAAGGCGGCCAACCTCCGTGCGCGCGTACGGACCTACCTCAGCGAGCGCGGCGACGGGCGCCCCCTCGTGCACCTGCTCATGCGGCGCGCCGTCGAGCTGGAGTTGATCAGCACCAATACCGCCGAGGAGGCGCTCCTCCTCGAGAACACGCTGATCAAGCAGGCGCGACCGCCCTACAACCTGCGCCTGAAGGACGACAAGTCCTACCTCCTCGTGCGCGTCGACCGGACGCATGACTTCCCCCGCATCCGGCTCGTGCGCAAGGTGAAGAAGGACGGCGCGCTCTACCTCGGTCCGTTCGCGAGTGCGAAGGGCCTGCGCAGGACGGTGCGCTTCCTGCGCACCCTCTACCCGCTGCGCAGCTGCACGGACCGTGAGCTGAAGGAACGGACGAAACCCTGCCTCTATCACCAGATCGGTCGCTGCGCGGCACCGTGTGTGGACCTGATCTCCCCCGAGGACTACGCGCGTCTACTCGAGGGCGCGCTCGGTCTGCTGCGCGGCCGCGACGACGGCATGCTCAAGGACCTCGCGCGCGACATGGAGGCGGCCAGCGATCGCCGGGCCTATGAGCAGGCGGCGATCCTCCGCGATCGGATGGCGGCGCTCGAGGCCGCGCTCGCGCGCCAGGAGACCGTCAGTCCCGACGGGAAGGATCGCGACGTCATCGCCGTCGCCTCGGCGGGCGGTACGGCGATGGTCGGCATCGTCTACGTGCGCGACGGCCATGTCGTGGCGACGCGCAACCTGCCGCAGCGCACGAGCCTGCCGCGTGCGGACGTGCTGCACGCCTTCCTCTCCCAGATCTACCTGCGCGGCAAGGTCGTGCCTCCCGAGATCCTCGTCGAAGAGGAGCCGCCGGATCTGGCCGGACTGCAGGCCTTGCTCGTTTCGCTGCGCGAGGCGCGCGTCGAGGTGCGCGTGCCGCAGCGGGGTGCCGCCATGGACCTGATGCGCATGGCACAGAGCAACGCGGAGGAGGCGCTCGGCGAACACTCCGTTCGCACGCGGGCGGCGCAGGACGCCCTCAAGCGCATCGCGGGCTTCGTCGGTCTCGAGCACGCCCCGGATCGCATCGAGGGCTACGACCTCTCGCACCTGGCCGGGACCGAGCCGGTGGCGGGCATGAGTGTGTTGCTTGGCGGCGTCGCCGAGCCGTCCAGCTACCGGCACTTCGCGATCCGCGAGGCGGCGGGCGGGGACGACTACGGCGGCATGGCCGAGGTGGTCGCACGCCGGTTTCGTGCCGGCCTTGCGCTGGGCGCGCTCCCGGACCTCGTGTTGATCGATGGGGGCCGCGGGCAGGTCGAAGCGGCCCAGCGCGCGCTCCGCGACGCCGGCCTGCCGGCGGTGCCGATGCTCGGCTTGGCCAAGGCCCGCGTCGCGGGCGGCGTGCGGAGCGAGGAGCGGATCATTCTCTCCGACCAACCCGACGCGCTGATCCTGCCCGCGGACGATCCCGCCTTGCGGATCCTGGTGAAGACGCGCGATGAGGCGCACCGCTTTGCGGGGCGCTACCAGCGCAAGCGGCGCGCGGCCGCGTTCGGCGACGGAGCCCTGGACGGCATCCCGGGGGTGGGCCCCGCCCGCAAGCAGCGCCTCCTCAAGTCCTTCGGCTCTGTGGCCGGTCTCCGGGAGGCGCCCTTCGAGGACCTCGCTGCGGTTCCCGGCATCGGCGAGAGCCTTGCCCGGTTGATCCGCGAGCGGATCGACTGAGGGCCGGGAAGCCGAACCCGGGTCCGCGGGCCCCGTTCTTTTGCCCAGGGTTTGCTGCGTGCCCCCCGCAGCGGTCCATCATGCGGTCGAGGAGGCCTTCATGCGTTCATTCCAGCTCTCTTGGGTTCTAGCCCTCTTGGTCGTCGTTGCCGGCGCGGACGGCTTGGCCGAGGCGAAGGAGGCCAAGACACGCGCGCCGTCGGAGCTCGAGCTGACGACCACCCGTGCCGTGGTCTTCAAGGACGGACACGCCTTGTTCGTGCGGCGCGGCCGCGCGATCGCCGACGAGAAGGGCAATGTCTTCACGGCGGAGGTGCCGGACGCGGCAGTGCTCGGTTGCTTCTGGGCCTTTGCGAAGGGCGAGAAGGCACTCGGCATGCAAGCCCGGCTGAACGTGGAGAAGAGCGTCGAGACACGGACATCGGCGTGTGTCTCGATTCTCGAGTTGCTGCGGGCGAACGCGGGCCGCACGTTGACCCTGCGCCTGAACTCGGGCGAAGAGGTCAGCGGCATGCTGCGCCAAGTCCTTGACCGGGCTCCGCGTACGGAGGCTTCGACCCCGCCGCGCCAGCCCGGCTACGGCACCTGGCGCCCGGGCATGCCCCAGCCGATCACGGGGCCGATGACCTCGGAACGCGAGCTCGTTCGTGAGGGCGGCGCGCTGCTCCTCATCCGCACGGCGCGCGGTGAGGTCGTCTTGCCCGTGAGTCAGGTCGCGAGCCTGAGCGGCACCGAGCTGGTCACCAAGGCGGAGCGCCGCTTCGAGCGCACGCTGGTCCAGAAGCGTCTGGAGTTCCAGATGGGCGCGGCCAAGGCCGGCCAGGCCGTCGAGCTGCAGGTCTTTTACTTCGCGCCGAGTCTTCGCTGGATCCCGACGTACCGCCTTGCAGGCGAGCTCAAGCAGGACGCCAACCTCGCCCTGCAAGCAGAGATCCTCAACGAGGCGGAGGATCTCGAGGACGTGGCGCTGGACCTCGTCGTGGGGGTGCCGAACTTCCGCTTCAAGAACGTCGTGTCGCCGCTCGTGCTCGAGAGCGCGCTGCGCAACGCCCTCAACCAAGCAGCCCCGCAGCTGATGGGGCAGCAGGGCTTCTCGAACGCCTCGTTCCAGTCGCGGGGCGGGGAGCGGCGCGGAGCGCGCGTGCCGACGCCGGCCAATCTGGCCCCGGAACTCATCGCGGGCGGTCATCAGGACATGTTCGTCTACAGCGTGCCGCACTTCTCGCTGCCCAGGCAGGGGCGGGCGACGATCCCGCTTTGGCAGGATCGCGTGCCGCTGCGCCACGTGCACACCCTGGATGTGGTGCTCGGCCGCGACTCGCGTGCAGGGGTAAGCTACGCACGCCGCCGCGGCAGCCGCAGCCGCGTTGCGACGATGGACATGGCCAAGTACGACGTCTGGCACAAGCTCGAACTCGAGAACACCTCCGAGGTCCCCTGGACGACCGGTGCGGCGCTCACCATGCAGGGCATGCTGCCGATTGCGCAGGACCTGCTGACCTACACCCCGCTCGGGGCCAAGACCATGCTGCCTCTGACCGTCGCCGTCGACGTGCGTGCCGACTTCGACGAGGAAGAGGTCGAGCGCAAGCAGAACTCCGCCCAGTACCGCGGCTACCAGTACGCCCGCGTTCGGAAGAAGACCACGCTCTCCGTCACCAACTTCCGCAAGGAAGCGACCGTGATGCAGATCTCGCTGTCGTTTGGCGGCCGTGGGCTCACCGTGAGTGATGGCGGCGAGATCAAGATCAACGACTACCGCTCCAATGACTGGAGCTCCGGCGGAAGCGACGCGCGGCTCAACCACCACACCGATGTCGAATGGAAGGTCACGTTGAAGGCGGGCGAGACCCGCGACCTGCGCTGTGAGTACGAGTTCTTCACGCGTTGACCGACGCCGACTATGACCCCTGCGCCGCTTCCCAGTCTGCGAGGAAGGCAGCGAGGCCCTTGTCCGTGAGGTCGTGGGTGACCATCGCGTCCATGATCTTCGGCGGCACCGTGCAGATGTCCGCGCCGACCAGCGCGGCCTGCCGGACATGCTCCGCGTTGCGGACAGACGCCACCAGCACCTCCGTCGTGAACTGCGGGTAGTTCCCGTAGATCTCGACGATGTCTTCAATGAGCGCCATCCCGCGCTCGCCACGATCGTCGAGGCGGCCGATAAACGGGCTGATGAACGCTGCGCCCGCCTTGGCCGCAAGCAGCGCCTGGGTCGCTGAGAAGCAAAGCGTCACGTTGACGGCGATGCCCCGGTTTGCCAAGGTCTCGGTGGCCTTGAGTCCCTCGGGCGTCAGCGGCACCTTGATCGTCACATTGGGGTGGATGCCAACGAGCGGTTCAGCCTGCGCGATCATGCCCGGCGCATCCAGCGCCGTGACCTCGGCGGAGATCGGCCCATCGACGATGGCGCAGATCTCGGCGATCACCTCCTCGAAGACGCGTCCCGACTTGGCGATCAGGCTGGGGTTGGTCGTCACGCCGTCGATGACGCCCCAGGCGGCGTAGGTACGAATCGCTTCGACCTCGGCGGTGTCCAGGAAGATCTGCATGGGCGCTCCTTGCGCGGCAGACTACCCAGGGCGTGTGGCCCCGTCACGCGCGCGGATGGAACTGCTTGTGGACCTTCTTCAGGCGGTTGCGGTCGACGTGCGTGTAGACCTGCGTCGTCGTCACCGAGGCGTGGCCGAGGAGTTCCTGGACCGCGCGCAGGTCGGCGCCGCCTTCCAGTAGGTGCGTGGCGAAGGAGTGGCGCAAGGCGTGGGGGGAGGGGGCTGCGGCGAGACCCGCCTTGGCCGCCCGTTCGCGCACCATGCGATAGACGCGCACGCGCTCGAGCGGGCGGCCTGTGCGCGAGAGGAACAGCGCGTCGGACCCGTGCTGGTCGAGCTTCGGACGGGCGCGCTCCAGCCAGGTGGCGAGGCGGGCGAGGGCGTCGTCTCCCAGCGGCACCCAGCGCTCCTTGTTGCCCTTGCCGACGCAGCGGATTACGGCCTCGTTCGCGCGCAGGTCGCCCAGCGTCCAGTCGCACGCCTCCTGAACGCGCGCCCCGGTCGCGTACATCGTCTCGAGCAGCGCCCGGTCGCGCGTGTCGATCGGCCGGGCGCCGCGCACCGACCCAAGCAGGCGGTCGATCTGCGCGCGAGAGAGGGACTTGGGCAAGCGCTGCCAGGTTCGCCCCGCCGGAAGCCCGGCCGTCGGCTCGCCCGCCATGGCCCCGAGGCTCACGGCAAAACGCGCAAAGCCACGGATCGCCGCGAGGCGCCGGGCAATGCTCGTGGGCGCGCGCTCGGCCTTGCGCTCCGCCCGGATCCAGCGCAGCAGCGCCGTGGCAGTAAGGCTCTCCAAGGCGCCGTCTTCCCGCCAACGAGTGCCGTGAATGCCGCAGGCGGCGAGGATGGTGCGCACATCCCCGGTGTAGGCCTTGAGCGTGTTGGCGGCCAGGCCTCGTTCGACCTCCAGGTGGTCGAGCCACGCCTGCAAGACGCCATCGGGATCCTGGGGCGTGCGGGAGCGCATGCACGCATTGTTGCATCCCCGCCCCGAACGGCCATGGCGCACCGGCTGCGCGTGAAGCCGACTACACATCCCCGTTGAAACGCTTTGCCGGGCGCGATTGACCGGCCTCCGGGGCGGGAGTATCCTCCCGCGCCGCCTCCCCACGCTGGCTTGGACCACCCGCCATGGCGCCGACAACACACCCTGCTCCTGGAGATCCGTCCTCGGACGACGGCGCCGAGGGTCCGGCCCGGGCGCTGCCCCGCGGCGGCCCCAGCGCCGCCGACAAGGCGCGCCTGCGTGAGCAGCTGCTGGCCCTCCGCTCGGGCTTGCTGCGCAGCAATCGCGACCTCGCCCATGAGGCGCTCAAGGGCTCGGGGCAGGTGTTCTCGGTCGATCACTTCGCGGATCAGGCGTCGGACAACACCGATCAGGCGATCTCGATCTCGCTGCTCGAGTCCGAGACGGACCTCCTGAAGGCCATCGAGACCGCCATCTTGAAGATCGATGGCCAGGCCTCACCGCCCTACGGCGTCTGCGAGGACTGCCACATGCAGGGTGCCTGGGCCCCGGAAACGTCCGCGCCCTGGATCCCGACAGGACGCCTGGGCGTGGTGCCGTACGCTCATCTCTGCATTGCCCACCAAGAAGAGCAGGAAGAGCAGTAACCCGTGTCGTCCCTCCACCGCCTGAAGTTGATTGGGCTCCTCCTCTTCGTGGTCATCCTCGTAGCCGACCTCTGGTCGAAGAGCTACATGCAGACCCTGCTCGGCCTCGACGCCGGTCCCGATGCCCGCGTCGGCGCGCAGGCCATCGACGTGATCCCCGGCTTCCTCGCGTGGCAGGGCACCTGGAACCCGGGCGTGACCTTCGGCATGTTCGCCGGCCAGACCATCTTCATCTTGATCCTCACAGGTCTCGCGACGTGTGCACTCTTCGTCTGGTTCCTCGGAACGCGTCATCCGGGCAAGTGCCTGCACATCGGCCTCTCGCTCATCCTGGCGGGAGCGGTCGGCAACCTCTACGACCGGATCCAATGGGACAAGGTGCGAGACTTCATCCTCATCTATCTCGGCGACCTCGACGCGCCGTCATGGACGTGGCCAAACTTCAACATCGCAGACTCCGGCATCGTGTGCGGCGTCATCCTCGTGTTGTGGGACTCGCTCTTCGGCCTCGGGGCCAAGCGAGCCAAGGCCGCGTACCTGGCCAAGCAGGCCGCGAAGGGGCAGGCTTCGGCCGCCGCGCCGAAGCCGAGTTCCTCCGAGGGGGCGAGCGCGTGAGCGCGGAAGCGCCGGTCGTGGATCTCAGCGTCAAGATCGGCGACCTGACGCTGGCCAACCCGGTCAGCACCGCGTCGGGCACCTTCGGCAAGGGCCTTGAGTTCCGTCCGTTCTACGACGTCAGCCGCCTCGGCTCCGTCGTCGTCAAGACGATCACCACCGAGCCGCGCGAGGGCAACGTGCCCCCGCGTCTCGCCGAGCTTCCGGCGGGCCTGCTCAACAGCATCGGCCTCGCCAACCCCGGCGTGGACGAGTACATCCGCACGTACCTCCCGAAGCTCCGCACGCTCGGCGCTCCGCTCGTGATCAACATCGCAGGGCACTCGGTCGAAGACTTCGGCACCCTGACCGCCCGCTTCGCCAAGGAAGAGGGGATCGCCGCGTTCGAGCTCAACATGAGCTGTCCGAACGTGGCGAGCGGCCTCGACTACTCGACGGACCCGGTCGTGGCCCGCGAGGTCATGGACCGCGTGCGGGGCGAGACCGACATCCCCTTGATCGCGAAGCTCTCGCCGAACGTGACGGACGTCCGCCCGATCGCCGAGGCGGTCGTGGCGGGTGGGGCCGACGCGATCAGCGCGATCAACACCCTGGTCGGTCTGGCCATCGACTGGCGCAAGCGGCGCCCCATCCTGGGGCGTGCATACGGAGGCGTCTCCGGGCCCTGCATCAAGGCCGTCGCCTTGCGCATCGTGCGGCAGCTCTATGAGACCGTGGATGTCCCGATCGTGGGGATTGGTGGCATCCAAGACGCGGACGACGTCATGGAGTTCATCCTGGCCGGCGCCAGCGTGATCCAGGTCGGGACGGCGAACTACTACCGGCCGACGGCTGCCCTCGACATCCTCGAGGGCCTGCCCGAGCGCATTGCTTCCCTCGGGGCCTCCTCGCTCCGCGAGATTGTCGGTACGCTCGAAATGCCCTGACCCAGCCGGGCTGGCTGACCGGACCGTGGGCAAGCGCGGACAGCGCGATTCGGCCTGTGTTCGTGAAACTCCTGGGCTGGGGGTCAATCTGGCAGCAGCCTCGACCGCTGCTACCCTCCACCGATTCGGCCCCGATTCCGGGGCAGACTCAAGGCAGTGGAGACGGTTCCTCGATGCTCAGTAAGGCGCTCAACGCCATGTTCGGCTCGCGCAACGACCGCGTCATCAAGCGGTCGCTGCCGATCGTCGAATCCGTCAACGCGCTCGAGCCCACGTTCGAGGCTCTCTCCGACGAGGCCCTGCGCGGGAAGACCGACGAGTTCAAGGCGCGCATCGCCAAGGGCGAGTCCCTCGACAGTCTGCTCCCCGAGGCGTTCGCGGCCTGCCGCGAGGCGGCCAAGCGGGCGCTGGGCATGCGCCACTACGACGTCCAGATCATCGGCGGCTGGTGCCTGCACATGGGCTGGATCGCCGAGATGGTCACGGGTGAGGGCAAGACGCTCGTCGCCACCCTCGCCGTCTACGTCAACGCCCTGGCCGGCAAGGGCGTCCACCTGATCACGGTCAATGACTACCTCGCCAAGCGTGACGCCCTGTGGGTGGGTCCGGTCTACGAGGCCTTGGGTCTGACGGTCGGCTTCATCCAGTCACAGATGCACTCCGAGGAGCGCATCCCCGCCTACCGCTGCGATGTCACGTACGGAACGAACTCAGAGTTCGGCTTCGACTACCTGCGCGACAACATGAAGGCCACGAACGACCTGAAGTGTCAGCGCGGCCTCGTCTACGCCGTCATCGATGAGGTGGACTCCATCCTCATCGACGAGGCGCGTACACCCCTGATCATCAGTGGACCGGCCGATGACGATCGCGGTCGCTACGAGGAGGCGGACGTCGTCGCCCGCCAGCTGAAGCCTGGTCCGGACTTCGAGCTGAAGGAGAAGGAACACCAGTGTGTGATCTCCGACGAGGGCCTCGAGAAGGCCGAGAAGCTCGCCGGCGTCGACTTCTTCGCGGCGGGCAACACCGATTGGCTGCATCTCCTCGAGCAGGCCCTGCGGGCGCACCACATCTACAAGCGCGACAAGGACTACGTCGTCAAGGACGGTGAGATCATCATCGTCGACGAGTCGACGGGTCGGCTGATGGAGGGGCGCCGCTGGTCGGATGGCCTGCACCAGGCGATCGAGGCGTGTGAGAACCTCAAGCCGCGTCCGGAGAACCAGACGCTCGCGA
>JAJDEM010000397.1 GCA_029259795.1 Planctomycetota bacterium | reverse complement strand
CAAGACGCCGATGCACGGGCCCCGCTCGCCGGCCGTCATGCGCAAACCACAGCCACCTCGATGCCCGACCCGCGTACGCACGCAGGCTCCGGCTCGTAACCGCCCGCGGCAGGCACCGTCCGAGCTTCGGGCCGCCCTCACCGCGACCCCTCCGACCCGCCCCTCAGCGCGGAACACCGGCCCGCACCACCCGCCCGCGGCAACCACCGTCCAATCCACCACACCCCCCCAACGCGACCCCTCCGACCCGCCCGCCCAGCGCGGAACTCCAACCAATCGCCTACCCACCCGTGAATCGCGCGTCCGCTCTGAACTCCGTCTAGTCCCCCGCCGACGGCTCCGCCGTCGGCGCGACGTCCGCCTCCTCCGACACCGCGTCCTTCTTGAAGAACAGCACGCCCGCCAGCAGCACCAGGACGATCGCAAACGTGCGGCGGATGACGACGCCCGGCAGGAAGCCCGCGAGCCAGGAGCCGAGGAAGGCACCGATGATGGCGCCGATGGCGATCTGGCCGGCAAGGGGGAAGTCGATGTGGCCCTGGGCGCCGCGGCGCCAGAGGGCGACGAGCATCGTGGGCACGATCACCGCAATCGCGGTCCCCGACGCCTGCTTGGGGCTCATGTCCTTCAGCAACAGGAGCGCCGGGACGACGAGGAACCCACCGCCCAGGCCAAGCAGGCTGCCAAGAGTGCCGGCCACAAAGCCGATCAGGACCAGGATCAGGATTTCCATCGCATAGCCTCCACGCGCTTGGGTGCCCGCAGCCTACCAACGGGGACGAAACCTCCCGCACGCGCCGTCCAAGACGCAAGCGGAGGTATGCTTGCCTTCGTAGTCGACGGACAGGGGCCGTTTCCCGGCAGGTTTCCACCGTCCAAACGGATCCCGGGGTGGGATCCGGTGGGAGGCTCCGATGCACATGCTCCGTTCCCTCGTTCTCATGACCGCCGTGGCCCTCGTGGGCATGACCAGCGCACCCGCCCAGGCGGATGACTGCGACTGCCGCTCGGACGCCCGGGTGCACTACAACCACTCCGGCGTCGGGCATGTCCGCGATCGCTGCCATCCGTCGACGCGCTACGTCATTCCGCGCCACAACCGCGGCGTACGCGGCTGCGGGGGCAGCGGAAGCTACGTCCGGCAGGCCTACGGTCCCTGGGCGGAGATGCGCCGCGGACTCCGCTCCGGCCGGGGGCAGGCTCGCTGCGGCCATGTGCGCCACTACTTCCTTCGCCGCCACCCCTTCGCGCTCACCAAGGGTGCTGTGATCGAGGAAGCCGCCGAACTCGGCACGCTGCTCGCCATCGGCGACGCCGACGCGGGCTCCGAGCGCACGCTGGACGCTGCCGGGCTGCTGGACCGCGGCACCGCGCGCTTTCACATCGGCCAGTACGACGAGGCCCGGAAGGACTTCACAGCCATCCTCACCAAGACCCCGACCGAGCCGCGCGCTCGCCTGGGGCTCCTGATGGTCGCCGTCGTGAAGAACGACTGGTCGGCCGCGGCCCGCGAACTCGACACCCTCGCCAAGGCCGGGGAGCTGCGCGCCGACGACCGCTTCGACACCGAGAGCATGCTGGCCGACGCGACCAAGCTCAAGGCGTTGACCGACGGGCTGGTCTCGACCGCGAGCTACCGCATGAGGCAGACGAAGGCACACACGGTCACGGCCTGGCTGCTCGCGGGTCAGGGTGATGCGACGGGCGCCAAGCGCTTCGTGCGCCTCGCCAAGCGCTGGGGTTCCCCGACGCCGGCCGTCGAGACCCTGGAACTCAACCTCGGCATGCGGGCGGCACCCGCCAAGGCCGGTCCCAGCGCGCCGGCTGCGGCGCCAGCCACGAAAGCCGTGCCTGCCCCGCGCGGCCCCAACCCCGCGCTGCACCGCGAGATCGCGAAGGTCACCCGCAAGGGTGCCTAGCACCCGCCCAAGGCCATCCGGCCAGAGGCGCAAGTTGAGGTAGTGTCGAGGCTCCATGGGGGAGTACGCCAGCTACCAACCGGACCGCCCTGCCCGCGAGCGCTTCGGGGCGGATGTCATCCGTCCGGCGCGGCTGACCGACGTCGAGGCCGTCACCGCACTCACGTGCGCGCGCCACGGCCTTGAGCTCGACGCGGTTCGTCCGCGCATCGAGACCGAGCTCGCCACAATCGCCCGTGGGGAGGGCGGCTGCATGCTGGTGGCGCAGGTCGGCCATCACCTCGCGGGCTTCGCGCGCGCTCGAGTCATGCACCACGGCGCGGACGGCGTTCCGCTGGTGCTGCCTGCCGGCTGGTATCTCACGGGGGTCATCGTGGACCCGACCTGGCGCCGCCGCGGGTTGGGCGTCGCGCTGACAACGGCGCGCCTCGCCTGGCTGCGCCGGCGGACAGACGCCACCTACTACGTCGCCAACCGCGCCAACCGCGCTTCGATTCGGCTCCACGAACAACTCGGCTTTCGCGAGATCGCGCGGGGTTTCGACTATCCCCGTGCGGGACTGACCGCAACTACGAGTGTGGCCTACGAGCTGCTGCTGCCTTCCACGGCGGGCGGCGGCGGCGGCGGCAGCGACGCCACGGCACCTCCGCCTCCGCGCAGCAACCCGTAGCAACCGACCAGCAAGACGGCGGTCTCGATGGCGTAGAAGGTGAGCAGGGCATTCATGATGCCGCTCGTGAAGCCGTAGCTGTGCAACCCAATGCCCAGCAGGTTGACCCCCCACCACGAGAATGCGACGACCATGCCGCACAGGATCGCGCTCATGCACATGCCGAAGGCCTTGATCAAGCCGGCCATGCGC
>JAJDEM010000396.1 GCA_029259795.1 Planctomycetota bacterium | reverse complement strand
GGCATCCACCCCAACGATGTGCCCGAAGACGTCGATGCCGCGCTCGCGGAGTTCGACGAGGCGCTGCTCGGCGGCGGCTACGTCGCCGTCGGCGAGACGGGCCTCGACTACTACCGCGACAGCACCGACCCCGAGCCCCAGAAGCAGTCCTTCCGTCATCACTGCAAGGTCGCGCTCGAGAACGACCTCCCGGTCATCGTCCACATCCGCGACCAGGAGGGCTCGTGGCAGGCCTTCGACGATGTGGCCGACATCATCGAGGCGTTCCCCGGCGTCCGCGGGGTCATCCATTGCTACACCGGCGACCCGGCGCACGCCGAGCGCTACCGGGCGGCCGGCTTCTACATCTCCTTCTCGGGCATCCTGACGTTCCCGAAGGGCGAGAACGTGCGCGAGGCCGCGAGGAGTGTCCCGATCGAGGAGACGCTGGTGGAGACCGACGCGCCCTTCCTCGCGCCCGTCCCGCGCCGCGGCAAGCGCAACGAGCCGTCCTACGTCGCGCACACGGCCCGCGCCCTCGCCGAGCTCAAGGGCTTGTCCGAGAGCGATGTGCGGCGCATCACGACGCGCAACTCGCGACGGCTCTTCCGCCTCCCGACGGAGGAGACGAGCGGCCCCCCCACCTACACGATCCGCGAGAGCATCTACGTCAACCTCACCAACGCCTGCGATGCGAAGTGCACCTTCTGCCCGCGCACGCACGACGAGTTCGAGGTCAAGGGCTACGACCTCAGGCGCGCCAAGGACCCGCGCTTCGAGGAGATCATCGAGGCCCTCGGCGACCCGACCGCCTACGACGAAGTTGTCTTCTGTGGCTTCGGCGAGCCGACGCTGCGCCTGGACACGCTCAAGCAGGTCGCAGCCTGGGTGAAGGAGCGCGGCGGCCGCACCCGGCTCAACACCAACGGCCACGGCGACCTGATCCACAAGCGGCCCATGGCCGCCGAGCTGGTCGGGCTCATCGACGTCGCTTCGGTCAGCCTGAACGCCCAGGATGTCGAGACCTTCGAGCGCCATTGCCCGTCCGCCTTCTCGCCGGACGGCTTCACCCCCATGCTGGACTGGATCCGCTCGGCCCACGCGGCGGGCATCGACGTGGTCTGCACGGCCGTCGGGGGGCTGGACGGTGTGGACATGGAGGCCTGCCGCCGCTTGGCCGAGGACGAACTCGGCGTGCGCTGGCGCGGCCGGACGCTGAGCGAAGTCGGGTAGCCTGTCCGGCAGAGCGCCGCCTGCGGGCGCCTCGCCGCGGAGAAGACGCGTGAGCACATCGAACGTCCAGGAGAGCGCCAAGGCCGTCGCCCGCTATGCGGAGGACGTCGCCCGGCTGCGCGCCGAGGTCGGCCGCGTGATCGTCGGCATGGACGGCGTGGTCGAGAACGCCATGCTCTGCCTCTTCGCAGGCGGCCACCTCCTGCTCGAGGGCGTGCCCGGCACGGGCAAGACGCTCCTGGTGCGAACCCTCGCCGAAGCCCTGGAGCTCGACTTCGGCCGCGTGCAGTGCACGCCGGACCTCATGCCGGCCGATGTGGTGGGCACCTACCTCGTCACCGAGAAGGACGGCGAGCGGGAGTTCGCCTTCCGCAAGGGCCCGGTGTTCGCCAACATGCTCCTCGCCGACGAGGTCAACCGCGCAACCCCCAAGACCCAGAGCGCCCTGCTCGAGTCCATGCAGGAGCGTCAGGTCACCTCGGGCGGCAAGACCTTCCCCCTGCCGGATCCATTCGTCGTCCTGGCCACGATCAACCCCATCGAGATGGAGGGGACCTACCCGCTCCCCGAGGCGCAGCTCGACCGCTTCCTCCTCAAGAGCATGGTGCCCAACGCCGGCCCCGCCGAGATGGCGACCATTCTCGAGCGCACCACGGCTGGGGAGACCCCGAAGGTGGAGCGCGTGCTCGACGCCGCGCGCGTGCGCGCCATGCAGGCGCTGTCGCGAACGGTGCCGCTCGGCGACCGGGCGCGAACCTGGGTCACCCAACTCGTCCACGCGACACGACCCGACGCACCCACCGCGGGACCGCTCACCAAGCGCTATGTGCGCTACGGAGCGAGCGTGCGGGCGGCGCAGGCCCTGGCGCTGTGCGGCAAGGCGCTCGCGCTCACCAGCGGCCGCGCCGCGGCCTCCCGCGAAGACATGCGCAGCAAGGCCCACGCGGCCCTCCGGCACCGCATCGTGCTGAACTTCGAAGCCGAGGCCGAGGGCATCCTTACAGAGTCCATCGTGGACGAGGCCCTCGCACAGGTGGGGGCTGGATAGCCCGGCTGTTTCATGAAGCGCGCTTCGTTCGTCTGCAAGTGGCGTGGGGATCGGGACTTGCGTGGCATGCCGCAGCATGTCCGGATCAACGGACTGTTCCCGCGACGGATTCGGGCCCGAGGTCGTGGCCAACGGGGCGAGGCGCTGCCGATCCCATCGTGGAGCCTCGATGGCAAAGAGATCGGGTCCGAAGACCAGCGAGAACAGCGCGATTCAACCTGTGTTCATGAAACACCCGGGCTGGGCCCGGGTCAGAAGAAATGGCCCCCCGCGACACACCGGGGGCCTACTCCCGCTGTTGAACGGGGGCACCCATCCATCTAGGATCTAGCCCCCTTGGAGCGCCGTCCCGGCCCGGACGCTGCGGAGAACCCCATGAAGCTCGAGAAGCACCGCTACGAAGACGTCATCATCCTCAAGTTCACCGGGGAGTTTGACACCTTCAACCTCCCCGCCTTCAGTGAGCGCATCGATCGGATGATCGACTCCGGAGACAACCAGTTCGTCTTTGACCTGCGTCTGTTGAAGTTCATCAACTCAGCAGCCCTCGGCTACCTGATCAAGACCTCCAAGCGGCTCAAGAGCGTCGGCGGCGGCATGGTCCTCGCGCGGCCCAGCAAGTTCATCAGGAAGACCCTCGTCACCCTGGGCCTCGACGACGT
>JAJDEM010000395.1 GCA_029259795.1 Planctomycetota bacterium | reverse complement strand
CCAGGTGCTCGCCGACGATCCTCTCCAGGCAGGCGCGCTCGAACGTGGGCACGGCGTGTCGTCGTTCCCAGTCGCGCTCCATGGCCCTACGGTACCGTGCGCTCATTGTCGTGGGCGCGGGCTTCCGCCAGGACCACGAGGTCATGGGACGCTGCCGCCTTGTAGTCACCGCCGCGCATGTCGCCGAAGAGGCGCACGCGGAACTGTTCCTTCTCGAGCGCGGCGGTGAGCTGAGCCGCGGACCACGCCCGAAGCTCCACGCGGCGGGTCGTGTGGACGGCCATCGGTTCTTCGAGGCTGGGGTCCAGCGTCAGGGTCGTCGGGAAGAACAACACCCGCCCGCCGGGCGCTGACTTCATCACGCGCACGAACACGATCTGCTCGTCACCGTCCCCGGGCCGCACGTTGACCGGGAGCGCCTTGCTCCCGTCCTTGAGCAGGGCCGTGTAGTTCAACAGCTGGATGAGTAGGCGACCTCCTGGCACAAGAACACTGCGCACGGCAGCGGCGAACGCGGCAAGGTCCTCGTCTTCGGTGAGATGAGGCAGCATGTTGCCGAGGCAGAGGGCGAGGCCGAACGGCGGCTCAGCGCCCAAGGCGGTCTTCGCGTGCAGCGCATCACCCAGGAAGAAGCGCCCCTCCCCGCGCGCTTCATGCGCGCGTGCCGACTCGATCATGGCGTCTGATTGGTCAAGGCCTACCGCGCGGGCGCCACCCTGGGCGAACCACGCCACGTGCTCACCGCTGCCGCAGCCCAGATCGAGAACCGAGGCGTCCGGGACCTCAGCCAGGCAGCGCGTCAGGAACGGCGCCTCCCGTCCAATGCGCGTCTCCCAGGCGATCAGCTTGCGGTACTGCGAGCGCGAGTAGGGATCGTCGGGGCGTCCCGGGTCCTTTGCCTGCTCGTCGTCCACGTGTGGCATCCTCCGGCTTCGCGCGGAACGTACCATCCCCCGGTCCCCGCGCTGGAGTGACGCCATGAAGCTGCTGTTCCCCTGTCTAGTCCTGCTTCCGATCCTGGCCTTCGGCACGCTCGCCGGTTCCACGGCGCACGCAGGCGACGACGGCGACGCGCAGTCCATTCTCAAGCACGAGAAGTACCAGCTCACCAATGGCCTGACGGTCATCCTGCACGAGAACCACAAGCTCCCGCAGGTCGCGGTCAACCTCTGGTACCACGTCGGCACCCGCGAGGAGCCCAAGGGCCGCTCGGGGTTTGCCCACCTCTTCGAGCACTTGATGTTCATGGGCACGAAGCGTGCGCCCGACAACCAGTTCGACGTCCTGCTCGAGACGGGCGGCGCCTCGAACAACGCATCGACGTGGTACGACCGGACGAACTACTACGACTGGGGCCCCGCGCGCACCCTGAACACCATGCTCTGGCTCGAGGCCGATCGCATGGAGCAGCTCGGTCAGGCCATGACGCAGAAGAAGCTCGACAGCCAGCGGGACGTGGTGCGCAACGAGCGACGTGAGGGCTACGACAACGCGCCCTACGGCCCGGCGAACTACCTCTACTGGAAGTTGATGTACCCGAGTGATCATCCGTATCACAACCCGGTGATCGGCTCCCATGAGGATCTCCTCGCCGCGCAGGTCGAGGATGTGGTTGCGTTCTTCGACACGTACTACGTGCCCAACAACGCGTCGCTCGTCGTTGCGGGTGACTTCGACAGCAAGACGATCAAGCCGCTCATCGAGGGCCTGTTTGCTTCGATCCCGCGCGGCAAGGAGCCGCCGCGGCGCTCGGCGCCCGCCGTCGGATTCGACAAGGTCCAGCAGGTGACGTTGACCGATACGATCCAGTTCCCGCGCGTCTCGTTCGCGTGGCATACGCCGGCGTTCTACCAGCCCGGGGACGCCGAGATGGACTTGCTCGCGTTCGCGCTCGCGTCGGGCAAGAGCAGCCGTCTCCACAAGCGCCTGGTGCGCGAGGAGCAGCTTGCGGTGGATGTCGCTGCGTACCAGATCAGTCTTCGCCTGGGTTCGACGTTCCAGATCGAGGCCTACGTGAAGCCGGACGCCGACCTGGCTCGCGTCGAGGCCATCATCGATGAGGAGCTCTCGCGCTTGCTCAAGGACGGCCCGACGGACCTTGAACTG
The DNA here is from genome assembly GCA_029259795.1 of Planctomycetota bacterium. Classification (GTDB taxonomy): domain Bacteria; phylum Planctomycetota; class PLA2; order PLA2; family JAEUHO01; genus JAHEIK01. Next base: position 9,081 of record JAJDEM010000395.1, on the reverse strand, counting down.
GAGCGGGCGCGCGTGGACATCGAGACGTCCGCGCTGAGTGATCTCGAGTCGATTCGCGAGGTCGCGGACCGCCTGAACCAGTACGACGCCTACCTGGGCGAGCCCGACAGTCTCGCGCGCGACCTGGCCCGCTACCGCAAGGCGACCCGCGCCAGCGTGGCGGCGGCGGGGCGCCGCTGGCTGCCGCTGGACCGGCGGATGCACATGCGTGTGCTTCCCAAGAAGGCGTCGGACCCGACCTTGCCGAGTCGGGCGTCGCGTCCGGCGGCCGGAGAGCAGCCCGCGTTCACGCCGCCGACGCCCGTGATGTTCACGCTGCCGAACGGTCTCACCGTCTGGCACGTGGATCGTCCGGACCTGCCGTTGATCTCCGCGGCGCTGCGGCTGCCCGGTGGCTCGATGGCCGTGCCGAGAGAGCAGGCGGGGCTGGCCACCTTGGCGGCCGACATGCTGATGGAGGGCGCTGGCTCGCTCGACGCCCTGCAGTTCGCCGACGAACTGGGCTTGCTCGGCGCGACACTGACCGCCTCGGCCGGTCGTGAGGCGAACGAGGTGGGCCTGCGCGTGCTGAAGCGCGGCGCCGACAAGGCCTTCGGCCTGCTGGCGTCCATGCTGACCGCACCCAAGCTCGCTGAGGTTGATCTCGCGCGTCGTCGCGGGCTGATGATCCAGGGACTCAAGCAGTCCGTCGAAGACGCGCCCACGCTGGGGCGACGCGTTGCCACCGAGTGGTACTTCCCGGCCGGCGACCCGCATGGCATCCCGACCGATGGCTACCCCGCGAGCGTCGCGAAGCTGACGCTTGCGCAGGTTCGCGACTACCACGCGCGCTACCACGGTCCCGCCGGCGCGACGCTCATGCTCGCTGGCGACCTACGAGCCGCGGAAGCCAAGGCGCTCCTCAGCAAGCACTTCGAGGCGTGGAAGCAGGTCGCCGCGCGCGTACCGATCAGGCCGTCCGTTTCCTCTGGCGACACGACGCCGCAGCCCCTGCGCATCCTCGTCGTCGACAAGCCGGACGCCGCCCAGACCGTGATCCGCTTTGTGCACCCGGGTGTGCGGTTTGCCGACGAGCGCCGCGTCGGGCTCGAGGTCCTGAACACCTTGCTCGGCGGCAGCTTCACGAGCCGCCTGATGGCGAACTTGCGCGAGAAGAACGGCTGGACCTACGGCGCGAGTTCGAGCTTCGTCTCCTGGGCGAAGGAGGGGCTCTTCGTCGCGAGCTCCAATGTGCAGTCCGACAAGACGGGGCCGGCCATCGGCGAGTTCCTCGCCGAGTTCAAGCGCATTCGCGGCGGTGACGTGAGCGAGGCCGAGGCACAGAAGGCGCGGGCCACGGTCGTGGCGGAGGTCGTCCAGGGCTTCGAGACCCTCGCGGGGGTGACCGGCACGTTGGCGACCTACGCCGGCTACGGGCAGGGTCCTGACGCCGTCGCCCGCGACCTGGCCGCGACCCAAGCCTGCACGCTCGCGCACCTCAACGAGCTGGCCGCAGCCCAGGTGGCGGCGGGACGCGGGGTCCTGGTCCTGGTAGGGGATCGCAAGGCGATCGAGGCCCAGTGGGCCGCCACGGGCTTGCCCAAGCCCAGCGTCATCAGTCGGGAGCAGGCCCTCGCCGGTGAGCTCACCCGCTAGCGATAGGCCCCCTGGCCCCGTTCGGTAGCTGTCAGTCTCAAACTAAGACGGTCCACATTGCTCTCATGAGCGGTCCGGCCCATCGGTCGATGGGGAATCTGACGCCACCAGCGGCCGTCAACCCGGAGCCCGCCATGGCCAAGCGAACCTACAAGCGCAAGAAGAAGCTCATCATGCCCAAGTTCCAGCTCAAGGTAGCTGGGGCGTGCCTCGGGCTGGCGGTCATGGCCGTGGTGACCCTGATGATCCTCATGAACGAGGCGATCCTCGATTTCGCCGACAAGGGCTGGGTCGACTCCGCCGCGCTCCAGGACGAGTGGGCTGGGGTCCTGCTCGCCAAGCTGGGCATCGCACTGCTCATCTTCGCGCCCATGACCCTCGCGCTCGGGATCATCTTGATGCACCGCATCGCGGGTCCGCTGTACCGCTTCGACATGTTCCTGCGAGCCGTCGTCAACGGGGAGCACCCCGACGCCTGCCGTATCCGCAGCTCGGACGAGCTGAAGGAGTTCTGCGTCCTCCTCAACCGCATGACGGCGCCCATGCGCAATGGCACGGTGGATCTCGCGCCGTTCCAAGCTGCGATGGCCGAGAGTGATCCGATGGATCTCGCCGCCACGTGGAGCGAGGCGTCGGCTCTCACGAAAGCCTCCAACGCTGCAGCGTCCGAGACGGAGAAGGTCCCTGCCGAGGTTGAAGCCGCCTGAGCCGGCTTGCCGCGCCGCCTACTTCGCGGCGACGCCCTCGACCTGCATCAGGGTCATGGTCACCATGAGCTCGCCGCCCACCCTGCGCTCCATGCGAATGGGGGGGCCGGGTAGATCCCAGGCAAACCAATACTTGTCCTCGCCGATGCCCTGGGGGCCCTTGCGCGACACCTCGTAGTGCATGCACTCATAGGCGCCCGCGGGTACCTCCAAGCGCGCCTCGCTTGCGGAGGTCTGCGCGGCCGGCCACGCCGCGTGGGACTGCAGCTGCTTCCAGGTGGTCTTGCTTGCCTTCGGCTCGTCCGTCACGACGCCGTCCTTGTCGCAGTCGGCCTGGACGAAGGTGCAGCCCTCGGCCGTCTGGTCGCGGAACGTCCAGCGCTTGTAGCTGACCTCCTGCTTGCTCATCACGAACCGGTAGATGCGCTTGCTCTCCGGACCGCAGCCCGCGGCGATCTGTTGGGCGCTGAAGGGGGAGGGCTCGCGGTCGGGGGCGAAGCGGCGCTCCTCGGCTGACGGCCAGCCGTTGGGCGCCTTGATCGTGCTCGGTAGGGAGCCCTTCGCGCTGGGCGTACCCGTGCCATCCGCCGTCGTGCCGCCGTCGGTTGCGCCCTTGGCCCCGCTCTCGTCGTCGCCGCAGCCTGCGAGGAGCGAGGCGCTGGCAAGCAGGGTGGAGGCGGTGAGAGCGATCAAGAACGTGCGCATGCGTAGCTCCGGCGTCGGGCGGGAATCGGGAGTGTAGCCCCTCCCTCAGCGCTCGGATAGGCTCGCGGCGTGAAAGCGTTCATGCCCTCGCTCCTCCTGTGTGCCGCCCTTGCTCTGTTGAGCGCTGGACTCACAGGCTGCGGCGACGACGGCGGAGGTGGATCCGCGATGCCCGACTCGAATCCCAACCCCGAGAGCGCGGGCGCGCCCGAGCCCAGCGAGCTGGCGACGTTTGGGGCAGGCTGCTTCTGGTGCGTGGAAGCCGTGTTCGCCGAGCTCAAGGGCGTGACCTCCGTTCGCTCGGGGTACATGGGCGGCCACATCGAGAACCCCACCTACGAGCAGGTCTGCGGCAAGGAGACCGGTCACGCCGAGGTCGCGCAGATTACGTTCGATCCGCAGGTGATCGGGTTCAAGGATCTGCTCGAGGTGTTCTGGAAGACCCACGACCCGACGACGCTCAACCGTCAAGGTGCCGACGCCGGTCCCCAGTACCGCTCGGCGATCTTCGCGCACAGCGCGGAGCAGCGTCGCGTGGCCGAGGGCTACAAGGCAAAGCTCGACGAAGCGGGCGCGTTCCCCGCCCCGATCGTCACGGAGATCACAGACGCCACGACGTTCTTCGTCGCCGAGGACAACCATCAGGACTACTACGCGCGCAATCCGAACGGTGGCTACTGCGCCGCGGTGATCGGCCCGAAGCTCGAGAAGTTCCGCAAGGCCTTCGCGTCGAAGCTCAAAGACTGAACGACGCGACCGGAGCGGTCTTGCGCGTAGGGGCCAGGCGGTCGCCCTTCGATCACTACGAGGCGATGCCCTCGTTGAGGAACTCGACGAAGGGGGTCATGAGCTTGAAGCGGCGGACGATCTCCTTCTGGAGGTCGGGCGTCGTGATGACCTTGGCCGGCAGCTGAGCCTGCAAGAAGAACTGCTTGTGACGCAGCAGGTCGATCGCCGGGTGCTCCGCGTCGAAGCCCCGCGGCGGCCGCACCAGCTGCTCTCCTTGCAGGGTGCCCATGGCCTCGCGTAGGGGCTTGCGCTTGAGCAGCTTGGTGAGCGCGGCGTGGTTGGCTGCGATGTGACTGCGCAGGGCGACGAGCTGCGGGCCGCCTGGCGCGTAGGCACCGCCGACGATGTCCACCCCTTGCGCGGAGATCGCGCACCAGAAGCCGGCGCAGTCCTCGGGGCCGCCTGGCGTGCCGTCAGGCGACACGCGCCCGAACTTGGCACGCATGTTCGTGTTGTAGGGCGACTTGTCCTTGCTGAAGCGGACGTCGCGGTAGACGCGCATGACCGCCTTCTTGGCCTCAGGCGGTACGTGGTCGGGCGCGAACGCAGCCAGCTTCGCGCCGATGGCCGCGACCAGCGCCTCGGTCGCTGCTTTCACATCCGTCTCGAACGTTGCCTTGTGGGCCATGAACCAGTCACGCTCGTTGTGCTTCTCGATCTGGCGCAGCCAGGTCATGCCCTTCTTGGAGTACCCGGGGAAGGGCGTGCTCTTCCCCGTGGCCTTCTTCGAGACCCTCTTCGAGGAGCGCTTTGTGGCCTTCTTCTTGGCGCGTGCAGCCATACCTACCTCCGGCTTGCGAGTCTCCGCTCAGAGACTACCTACCATCGTGCCGCGCGGCGCGGCGGTCACACTCAGTCGCGTTCGGGCAGATCGACCCGGATGCGGCGGGTCTCGCCGGCCTTCAGAACGACGCGGTGCGCCTCCCCGCGGTGGCCCGGTGCAGTGATCAAGAGCACATGGGGCCCCTCGCTGAGCGTCTTGACCTCGTAGCGCGCCGTGCGACGGTCGTATTCGTCATCGCCGACGCGCGAGAAGCGTTCGCCGTCGACCATGAGGTGTGCGGTCGTCAGGATGCCGTAGCGGCCGTGGACCTCGAGCTCGATCGTGGCATCGCCCAGGCGGACCGTCCACGGACCGGAGCCTTCGAGGTGGCGGTAGATCTTCGGCTCCGTGCTCGTCACGGCGAGCCACGCGCCCGCTCGAAGCAGCGGGCTGCTGACCTGGCCGTTGTCGTCGGTCGTCAGCTCGTTGTGTTCGTAGCTGGAAGCCAGGCTGCGCGTGTCGAGGGCAGCGAGCTCGACCTGCTGGTCGGGGACGGGCCGCCCCGCGGCATCGAGGAGCGTGAGCGTGCCGCGGGGTCGCGTGACCCACTTGATCTCGCCGAGATCGACGATTTTCTCCGCGCCGAGCGTGATCCGCTGTCGGGCCCAGTGCTTGATCTCGCCTCGGCGGTCGGAGGTGTAGGCCATCTCGAACTCGAAGGTGCCCTCGAGGTGCGTCTCGAGCTCGTAGCGTCCGTCCCCGACTCGGGTCATGTCGACCGGATCGCCACCGATGTAGACCCACTCGGGCTCGTGTGCCGAGCGACAGATCACCCGCTGCGGTGCAGGCAGTGTGACGATGGCCTTGCGCACGCCGTCGACCGCCGGTGCCACATCGAAGAACCAGATCCGGTCTTCGGCGGGTACCGCTGCGCGCGCGAGTGCGTGCGGGGGGAGATGGAGGCCGTTCTCGCGCAGCTCCTCCATGTTGATGAAGCCGTCGGGATCCGCGTAGGCCACGGACCACGTCTCGACGCTCGCGTCCTTCCCAGGCCAGACCACCTCGAGTCGCGGCCACGCCCGTGCATGGATCGTCAGCGGCATCGGCGGCTCCTTGCCGATCGCCACGCGCCGCGGGTCCGCGTGCCAGCGACCGCCGTCGACGGAGAGCTCCAGGTCGTAGCTGCCAGGGAGGAGCTCGAGCGCGACCTCGCCGGGGGGCTTGACGGGTTCCTCGTCGTCCTCTTCCGGCGAGTCGTCGGCATGGTCGTGCATGCGGCCGTCAGCGGCCCCGAACGCCGTCACGGAGATGTTGTGGGCCGGCTGGCCGTTCGGATCCACGACGAGGACGCGTAGGCGGCGCTTGGCGATCGTGTCGGAGTCCGTCGGGTCGTCGTCGCGGCTGAGGCGCAGGTCCCAGACGAACGGGCCGCCCGGACGGAAGTCGTTGAGGCTCAGCTCGCGCGTCTCGCCCCGAGCGTCGCTCCAGAGTGTGAGGTAGCCGTCGCGATCCAAGCCATCGATCACGAAGCGGCCGTCGTCTCCGATGCGGCCGAACGGGCCGCGCTGCTCGGCGAGTGCATGCACAACGCGCGCGCCGAGCTCATGGGGCTTGGCGCCGGCGATCCGACCGCGCACGCGAATGGCCGGGCTGGCGACATGGGTGTACGGCGTCTCTTGGAGTGGGCGCAGCGGGCCTCGGAAGTAGTCCCCGAGCACGCCACGCGCAGCGAAGAAGACCTCGCCGTCACAGCCCACACCCGAGATCACGAAGCGCCCGTCTTCGTCGGTCTTGGTCTCCGCAAGAAACGGCGAGTGACCACAGCCCTCCTTGTAGCCGATGGGCATGCCAACGATGGGCCGGCCCAGCGCGTCGACGATGCGTCCGTGACGCGTACGTGGCGGGAGGAGCTCGACGGTGTCCTGCGGTGAGTGGCCGTACTCCTGGGTGGTCGCATAGCCGGCTGCGCGAACGGACCAATGGGCGTCATGGCCCCCGCGATCATCGGGCTCGAACCACGCAAGGCCGTAGGCGTCCGTGCGGGCCTCCTGCGCGACGGGAGCCCAGCCATCGGGGCCGACGTCGATTTCGTGGTGCTTGCGAACGATGGCGCCTTCAATCGGCTGGTGGGTTCGCCCGTCGACCACGCGCAGCACGGCAACACCTTCGGGCGCGCACTCCGGCAGGTAGCCGTCAAAGGGGCGCACCCACTCGGCGGACGCCGGGCGAGCCCGCGACGCCGGCTCTGTGCCACAGCCTAGGAGAGCCAGCGTGCCGCAGCCCAGGAGCATGAACAGCATCAGGGCAAGGGGCAGCAGGACGGGGGGCGGGGTGCGCGTCACAGTCGATTGAAACGTCGCATGGACCCGTGTGGCAGCGAAGAAGCGGTGGGGCCCACGGGCCCCCGGTTACGGAGTTCAGGTGCCGCCGAGACAGAGCGGAGCGCACACGGGCGCGCGCACACAACGCACCGGCGCGCACGGGGCGGCCACCCGGGCGGCACGGGGGCTGGTCGGCCCGCCGCGTGTGGCCGTGCGACGGGCGGGCTGGGCCCGGCGTACGGCCGGCGTGGGCAGGCGTGCCGCCGGCTGCCGCAGCCCGCGCCGCTCGGCGTCTGCGTTTGCCACGGCTACGCTTGCCACGGCCAGGCGGGGCGCGGCGCGGGGTCTCGCGGGCAGGGACGTCTGGGCAGACGTCTGGGCAGGCGAGCGCGAGGTCGTGCAAGCGGGGAGCAGCACCGCAGCGATCGCTGCAAGAACAAGCGGGGCGTGGGGCAAGGCAGTCAAACTCCAGGTAGGTCGCTGGAGATTCGACGCCGCCGGGAGGCTACTTCTTTTCGAGTTGCTCGATGCGCGCCGAGATGCTGCCGCCCTCGTCGTCCCCGTCGAGCTCGAGGAAGCGCTTGTAGTGGGGCAGCGCCTCGTCCGGCTCGTTCAGCACCTCATCGAGGAGCTTGGCCAGGTAGCCGTAGGGGTGGACGAAGTCGGCCTCGGCGGCAATCGCGCGCTTGTAGGCAGCCGCGGCGTCGTCCCACTTCTCGGCGCGCTCGAGTCCCTTGCCGAGATCGAAGTAGGCGAACGCGTCCTTGCCGTTGCGACCCACGGCCGCTCGGAACGAGGCGATGGCGTCATCCACCTTCCCCATGCCCAGCTGGCAGCGACCGACCATGCGCATGCTCGCGCTGTCGGTCGGATCGGTCTCGGCAACCAGCGCGAAGTGCTTCAGTGCGTTCTTGGGCTTGCCTTCATCGAGGAGGATGTAGCCCATCGTGCGGTTGGCCGCGATGTTCGTGTCGTCCTTCTTGAGCACGATGGCCAGCGACTTCTTGGCGTCCTTGCCCTTGCCGCGCGCGAACAGGATGAGCCCGGCCTTGAGGTGGGCGTCGGGGAGGTCCTTGTCGAGCTTGAAGGCCACGTCGATGGCCTTCTGCGCCAGGATGACCTTGTCGGCCAGGAAGTGCACGAACGCGATGTCGACATGGATCTGCGCCCACTTCGGGCGCAGCTTGGCGACCGTCGTGTAGTCGGCGAGTGCGCCGGGGTAGTCCTTGCGCTTCTGCTTCACGAACCCCAGTGTGCGCAGGGCTCGGGGATGATCCTTCTGAAGGGCCAGCGCGGTCTTGGCGCAGGTCTCGGCCGCGACGTAATCGCGCTTGGCGCGGTGGATCTCACTGAGCCGCGCGTGGACATCCACCTTGGGCACGGGCAACGTGAGTAGCTGCCCCAAGCCGCGCAGCGCCTCGTCATACTCGCCGGCCCGCACGTGATCGTCCGCGAGCGCCCGGAGCAAGGTCGGGTGCTGCGGGTGGACCGTCAGGGCCTCTTGCAACACGGCGCGGCTCTTCTCCTCGTCATTCGCCAGGGCGTACAACTCCGCGAGGGCCGCAGCCGGTCGCGCGAGCCCGGGCGAGAGCGTCAGGGCTCGCTCGTAGACCTTGCGCGCGGACGTGGCCCTGCCGCGAGCGGCGAGGGCATCCCCGAGCAAGGTGAGGCCTTCGAGATCCTCGGGGTTGTCCTTGAGGAACAGGTTGGCGTTGGACTCGGCGCCGGGGGCACGACCGAGCGCCAGCTGCGCGGCGGCCAGGTCCAGTCGGAACCGCGCCGGAACGCCAGGCTCCTTGAGCAAGGCCGTGAGCTCGGCGATCGCGGCCTTGCCGCTGCGCAGGCGAGCGGCGAGTCCGCGCTTCATCGCGTCGGGCGCTGCGTCCGGGATTGCCGCCTTGGCCTCCTTGGTCAGGCCCATGGCGAGCAATAGATCCTGCAGCAGCCGCGCGGCGTCCGCGTGCGTCGGATCTGCCTTGAGGAGGGCCGTCGCGGCGACGCGGGCTTCCGTGAACTGTCCGTGCTGGGCGAGGCGCTCGGCTCGGGCGAGACCGATGGCGTCCTTGGCATGCAGCGGGAGGGCAAAGAGGAGGACCAGGGCCGTCGTAGCGACCGTCTTCACGAGCGGGGGCGCGGACTACTCGGCGTCGTCGGCGGCGTC
>JAJDEM010000394.1 GCA_029259795.1 Planctomycetota bacterium | reverse complement strand
CGCGGTCGTGGTCCTCGAGAACATCTTCAAGCACTACCAACGAGGTGCTCGCCGCTTCGAAGCTGCGGTCGCGGGCACGCGCGAGGTCTGGGGCGCGGTCGTCGCATCGACGCTGACGACCCTCGCAGTCTTCCTCCCCATCCTCTTCGTGGAGGAGCAGGCCGGTCAGCTGTTTCGCGACATTGCGCTGGCCATCAGCTGCAGCGTTGGACTGTCGCTGATCATCTCCGTAACGCTCATTCCCGTATTGGCCGCACGCATCCTGCGCAAGGAGCGCAAGGAACCCGGCACCCGCAATCCCGTGGCCCGCGTGCTGCTTACGCCCTTCGACCTTGTGGGGCGCGGTTTCACTGCGTTCGTCGTGGGCAGCCACCGCTGGCTGCAGGGCGGCGTGATCCGGCAGCTGGTGCTGGTGACCATTCTCATCGTCGGGACCGCCGGCCTGACGAAGGTCATGATGCCGAAGGTGGAGTACCTCCCGCAAGGCAATCGCAACCTTGCCTTCGGGGTGGTGCTGCCGCCGCCGGGCTACAACCTCGACGAGCTCGTGGCGCTGGGCCAGATCTTCGAAGACGAGCTCGCGCCCTACTGGGAAGTCGAGCCGGACACGGACGAGGCACGCAAGCTGGGGTTCACGCCGATCCAGCACTTCTTCTTCGTCGCGCGCGGGCGCCAGGTGTTCCTCGGCATGCGGGCGCACGATCCGCTGGCGGCGGGGAAGCTCGTTCCACTCATCCAGAAGATCTCGACCCAGCTGCCGGGCACCTACGTGTTCGCCAACCAGTCGAGCCTGTTCGAGCGAGGCCTTACGGGCGGTCGCTCGATCGATGTCGAGATCACGGGCCCTGATCTTGAGCGACTCGTCGGTCTCGGCGGACGCGTCATCGGCATGGTGAAGGCGCCGGGGGTCCTGCCGACGGCCCAGGCGCGGCCCATCCCCAGCTTGGATCTCTCGAATCCCGAGGTGCATGTCCTGCCCCGCTGGGAACGAGCCTCGGAGCTAGGGATCTCCTCCCGAGGCCTCGGGTACACGGTCGACAGCCTTGTCGACGGCGCATACGCGGGGGACTACTTCCTGCGGGGCGACAAGATCGACCTCACGATCATGGGGCGCCGTCACGGCGCGTCCCGGCTCCAAGACATCGGCGAGCTGCCCATCGCGACCCCTTCGGGTGCGCTTGTGCCCCTGCGAGCCCTGGCGGATGTGCGACTGGCCAGCGGTCCGGAGCAGATCAACCGGCGCGAGCGCGAGCGCGCCATCACCATCCAGGTTCGCCCGGACGACACGGTGGCACTGGAGGACGCCTTGGATCGCGTGCGTACGAACGTGATCCAGCCGCTCGAGGCCGAAGGCGCGATCGGCGGCGAGTACCGGATCAACCTCGCGGGCACGGCCGACAAGCTGGAGGCCGCCTGGACGGCGCTCTCACTCAACCTGATCCTCGCGATTCTCATCACGTACCTCTTGATGGCCGCCCTCTTCGAGTCCTGGATCTACCCGTTCGTCGTCATCGTCAGCGTCCCGCTCGGCGCTGTAGGCGGCTTGGCCGGGCTCTGGCTGCTCAACCAATGGGTCCTGCAGCCGCTCGACGTCCTCACGATGATCGGCTTCGTCATTCTCGTGGGCACCGTTGTAAACAACGCGATTCTGATCGTGCACCAAGCGCTCGTTCACATTCGCGAGGAGTCCAGCTTGCCCGCTCCTGCGGTGCTTCGCGCGGTCGAGTCGCGCATGCGCCCGATCTTCATGACGGTCGCCACCACCGTGCTCGGGCTGCTGCCGATGGTCTTGCGCCCGGGCGCAGGCTCTGAGCTCTACCGCGGACTCGGCGCCGTCCTCGTGGGCGGCCTGCTGGTGTCGACCATCTTCACGCTGTTCCTGGTTCCCACGCTCTTCCGGCTCATGCTGGCGCTGCGCAGTCTGCTTGTGCGCGTGCTCCTGCGGCGCGAGGCAACGCACTAGCCCCCCTGCCCGTGCGACGCGGGCGTTTCGTACGACGCGCACATCGCGATAGGCCTCTCCGGTAGACTCTCCGCCATGCTGCTGCGACATGCGATGGTTCTACTCGTGATCTTCGGGTGGAGTGTTTCCCCGACCCAGGCCGCTGACGACGCTCGAGTCTTCCAGGGCAGAGCGCCCGCAGGTTGCTGGACGATGCAGGGGGGCTGTCCGGCTGGTACCGGCGCGACCGCCACGCCCGGACTCCGCGGCCCCGTGGCCGAGGCGTGGAAGATCGGCGTCAGCGGCGATATCGAGAGCGAGCCGCGGGTCTGGGAGAACACGGTGCTCATCCCGGTTCGCCGCACGGCGAGCGAGCGCGCGTTGCATGTGGTGCACCTTGCCGACGGTCGCGCGAAGGCGCAGCCGCTGGTGTGCGCCACCAAGGAGCCGCTTGAGCCTTGCATCTGGGGCTCGACGATCCTGCTGCGCGACACGCCCAAGACGCTCACGGTCTACCGCGCTCGCACGGGCGTTGTCAGGCGCACTCAGCGAGAGACGGCGAAGGACGAGTTCCACTCCCCGACGCTGGTCGGCAACTGGATCTACGCCTTGGATGGTGGCGATCTCGTGGGCATCGAGATCGGCGGCACGGGACGCTGGCGCACGAGCGGCACCTACAGGGGGCGCATCGCCGTCCGCCGCGGATTTCTGTTCGCCTTCGTGGCCGACAAGATCGGGAACCTCAACGTCGCCGTCCTTGACCGCGTCACGGGGGGGGAGGTTCAAAGGGTGTTCTGCGGGGCGTACAAGAAGCAGGGCTACGCGCCGCCAGGCAACATCGCCTCGATCTGCGTCAACGACATGGCGGTGTTCGCGCGTCACTACTGGCCCTTGGGTACCGCAGATGGTGGGGACTCGTTGGCGACGCGCACCGACTGGAGCGAGATATCCGCGGGCTATGCATCCCTGCGAGCCGGAGGCCTCCCATTCCACATCCGGTTGCCGGTGGGGATCGGCCCCCGCTGGCTCGTCCTCGAGAACGATCCGAAGAGGGGCACCGTCCTCCGACTCAGCGAGCCCGACACGAAGGACCGCTCGCGCAGCCTTGGCTGGATACTCGCGGACTCCCGCCGCCACGCCAAGCTCACCCGCGGCAAGACGCCGTACGCGGTTGCTGGCAAGGTCGTGTTCGTCGGGGGCTCGGCATTTGACAGCGAGAGCCGCCATCTCCTCTGGAGCGGGCTACCGGAGCCGCTGAAGCGGCCGGTACCCGCCCGCGGTTCCCTGCTCCTCGTCACAGCTGCACGTGAGCTGACCGCGTTCCGCCGCAAGGGCGACCTCGTCTCGCAGCCCCTCTTCCTCGGGGCAGCTGGAGCTGTGGGTTCCAAGGACGCGGCCGAGCCGCAGGCCGTGGTCGGCCTCGTCGTGTTCTCGAATGACAGGGCGCACAAGGGTGCCTACACCATCGCGGCCGACGGATCGCAGATCACCGTCTCTGCCACCAAGCGCAAGAAGGTCACCCAGACGCCGTATCCCATCGCCAAGGTCGACGTGCTCCTCGACGCCGAGGATCGCGTCCTCTACGCCCGGTCCGCACGGACCATCAGGCCCGCCCTTGCCCAGTACCACTTCCGCCGCCAAGCGAAGGACTACGAGAAGCTCGCCCGCGACGCCTACAAGTCCTACGACGCTGCCCTGATGGCGCGCCTCATCGCCGCCGCCGACCGTGGCATCACGGAGAAGAAGCTGGCCTTCCCGCGCAAGCAACAGAAGGCCCTCATCGACCGCCCGCGCAAGGCGAAGCAGAAGGTGCGTGCGAAGCTCCTGGCCCGGGAGAAGGAGCTAACCGAGGAGGTGGCCGCACATCTCGCGCGCGCACTGGCCAGTCCAATCGACGATCCCCGCTGGCCGGTCCAGCGCGGCTTCGTCCGCGCAGCGCTCGCGCGCAATCCACGACACACGCGTGCGACCGAGCTCGTTCGCGAGCGGCTTCCGGCCTGGCTTCCAGCGCCGACCCCCTTCCACGGCCTCGACTGGCTGGACCTCGTCGACGAGTTTGCGCAGCTCGAGGTCAAGCGCATCGAGGCACCGAAAGCCGAGCACAAGAACCTGACGCGCGAGCAACGTGTACTCGGGGCGGCGCTGACGACCTGGCGCAAGGATCTCGTCGCCATCCAAGGTGACGAGCTCTTGATCCTGACGCCGCTTGCGCGGCCGGGGCGCATCGCCGCGTGCTTGAGCATGGGGACACTGGCCTGCGACGCGCTGGCTGAGGTCTTCAAGTCTGGCACAGCAGTCCGGAAGGACCCGTGGCCCCTCATCCTCCAGCTCTTCGAGACGCGCAAGGAGTATCTGGAGTTCATGAAGCGGCTCGGCAAGAGCAGCAAGATGGAGTCGACGGCCGGCCACTACGACCCGGAAGCAGGCGTCTCCCGCATCTACCTACCCGCGGGCAAGGAGGGCTGGGACAGCGTGATGGCGACCTACGCCCACGAGATCACCCACCACTGGATCCGCGAGCGCTGCCCATTGTTCAAAAGCAGCGAGTCGCGGCATCTCGCCGGCATGCCGGGCAACTGGATCGTCGAGGGCATGGCGACGTTCGTAGAGGAGTTTGCCTGGGACGTAGGCAAGCGAACCTGGGATACCAACAACCCCCGCGCGGGCAGCCTCGACACCGTGGCCAGCGCCAAGCCGAAGCAACTCCATCCCTGGAAGAACATCTTCAACTTCTCATCCATCGAATTCTGGCTCCTCGATCGAAAGAACCGCCGTCACGAGATCCCCATGCAGTGGCGGCTGGGGTACTTCCACAAGATCTCGGACTCGGGCATGTACTACGCTCAGTCCGCAGCCGCCTGTCACTACCTCTATCACGCGGGCGAGCAGGAGCGGCGCCAGCTACTCGCCTACGTGCGCGACTACTACACAGCCAAGATTCCGCGGCGCGGAGACAGCATCAACAACCACTTCGGCCTGAGCCCCGAGGCTCTCGGTCAGCGGGTGCTGGAGTACGCGAAGCGAGTTTCGAAGCCGAGGTGAGACCTGCGCTTCCGCGAGGTCAGGAAGCCAGCACGAACAGGGCCTCCTCGCACGCCATGAACCGGTCGGTCGCGGGGGAGTGCTTGTGGCCGGTGATCTCGAAGCCGCAGCGGAGCAGCACGCGGATGGAGCCCGCGTTGTGCTCGGCGACGCGTGCATGGATCGGGCGCGTAGCGACCTCTGCGAGGATCAAGCGGAGCGCCTGCGTCGCGATCCCCCGTCCCCAATGCGACTGGGCGATCCAGTAGCCCACGTGGACCTCGTCCTCGACCGGGAAGCAGTTGATGGTGCCTACGAGGACGCCGGCGGCTGTGATCGCGCGAGCCGTGATCTGGGGATCGGCAAGAGTCTGCGCCCAGCGCTCATGGAAGCTCGCCTCGTCGCGCGGATGGACCGCCGCCATCTGGTAGGCGTCGGGATCGTTCTGGTGCTCGAAGAGCACGGGGAGATCCTCGCGCTCGACCCGCCGGAGACGCACAGGGGCCGAGCGAGCGGGGTCCGGGCTTGCATTCACGCGCCCATCCTAGCGGGACCTCACTCCCGCCATTGCGCACGGGAACGCACTAGACGTTTCCGGTAGGCTTCGTTGCATGAAGCGTGTGTTGCCCCGCTGCCTGCTCGTGGTGTGCGTCCTCCTGGCATGCCACTCCCCGTCCCCTGTGCATGCCGAGGACGGCGTCGGCGATCCGGCGGCCTTTGCCAAGTCGATGGACCGGGTCGAGGGCTACCTCGGCCGCGAGAAGTTCAAGAAGGGGCTCAAGGAACTTCAGAAGCTCATCACCACCCATGGCGAGCGGCCGTATGTGCGCGCCCGCCGCGCGGAGGTCGAGGATCTCGTCAAGCGCTTCGTGTTTGGCGCGAAGTACGACCCGCCGACCGCCGACTCGGTGCTGGCCGGCAAGGTCGAGCGCTACGATCCGGACACCGGGAAGCTCAAGGTCAGCTACACGCCGCTCCAGCGCGGGGACTTCCAGACTGTGAGCAACGGAACGACGCAGTTCTTCGCCGACACCATGGGGCCTTTCTCGCTGCAGGTCTGGGGGCGCAGCATGCCGAGCGCCCGCAGCAGCACGCCGTGGATGGAGTTCTCCGGCGGACCCCACCCCAAGACGGGCAAACTGCAGTACTGGCACGTCGACTTCGGCTCGCCTGACAAGCAGGTCGGCGCCAAGACCGTCTATCACCCGGCCCGCATCCAGCACATCGACGGCACCAAGCGCAAGATCGTCTCGACGAGTCACGCCATCGCCGCGAAGGTCGGCTCACCCTACCTCGTGCAGATTCGCGTGGGCAAGGCGACCATCGAGGGTGCGGTCAACGGCAAGATCGTCGGCCGCGCACGCAAGCTTGCAGGCCAGTGGGGCTGGATCCGCTTCGCCGTCCCCGGCTGGACGAAACTGGTGTTCTCTGGAGTCATCGAGCCGGCCTACATCCAGGCGCGCCTGGATGTCGTCACGCAGAAGCAGTTGACGGAGTTCCGCAAGAACTACAAGCGCGTCGACTACCTGCCCGCGTGGCTGTTCCAGAAACGCCCGACGCCCGCCGTGATCTCCAGGCCCGACCTCCCCATCGACGTCGACAAGAAGCTCTGGAGTCCGATCCGGAACTTCCAGCGCCAGATGCGCGCCAGCGCCTGGGCCGAGGCCCGCACCTGCCTGAACGCGATGCCCGACGAGGGCATTCCGGAGCCGGTCGTGCGCTATCTCTCGGCACGGCTGCACTTCGAGCAGGAGGACCACCCCCTCGGCCTCGCAGATGTCGAGGTGGCACTGAAGACGACCCCGGACTTCGTAGACGGCCTCCTGCTCAAAGGACGCCTCCTTGGCAAGCTCGCACGCGTCGATGAGTCGCTGGCAGCCTTCCAGAAGGCGCTCGCCCTCCACAAGGATGACCCCAAGCTCTACGAGACGGCCGCGGTGGCAATGCTGCTCGCCGGCCATCCGGAGGCGGCCCAACCCATCATCGAAGCGGCCGCCGCCAACCGGGTCGACTCCAAAAACCTGGACCAATACGCGCAGATCGTCGTGATGGCCAAGAAGGGGCCGGCGTGGAGCCATGTCCACGAGTACAAGACGCGGAACTACCATGTCTTCTCCGACATCGGCAAGCGCACGTGTCGCGAAGCAGCCAATCTGCTCGAAGAAGCACTCACGAGCTATCGGGTGAACTTCCGCTGGGTCCGCCACGAGAAGAACAAGCTCTACCCCGTCTACCTCTTCAGCGGCAAGTGGGGCTTTGATCAATACGTCGTCGACCTGCAGGGCATCTACGGCGCCCCCGACCCCATGACCCTTGGCATGTACAACTCGGCCATCAAGCAACTGGTGATCTGGAACCAACCCGACAAGAAGGACATGCTCGACACCATTCGGCATGAGGGGTTCCATCAGTACATCGACAGCTTCGCGAGCGACACCCCCGTCTGGCTCAACGAGGGCCTCGCGACATACCACATGACGGGCACCCGCAAGCGCGGCCGGCTTGAGTTCGGCGCGCCCCATCCGCTGGCCCACCAAGCCGTCAGCAAGAACAAGTGGGTGCCGCTCTCCGAGTTTCTCTTCGAGCCGCGGGCCGCGTTTCGCAAGCGCGGCTTCGCGAGCTACGGCGAGGCTTGGCTCGTGACGCACATGCTGATGGAGGGGAAGCCTCGCTGGCGCACCCTGATGAAGAACCTCATCGCGGATCTCGGCACACTGCCTGCCAAGGAAGCCCTAGCGAAGCACTTCCCCCCCGAGGTGGTCTCCGAGATGGACGACGCGGCGCGCGCCTACATCCGGACGCTCGGCAAGAAGAAGCGCTAGCCTCGGCCGCGGGCTGGATCCTTGCAGGCGCAATCCCGCTAGACTGACGGCATGCGCTATCGAACACTCCTCGGGCTGGTCCTTCTGGCGTGGATTCTCCTGCCGTTCGCTCCGGGGGAGGCCGCGCCGGCCGACCCCGAGAAGGTGGCCGACGAAGTCATCGCGGCGCTGGACGGCGGCGACGACGAGGCGCTTGCGGCGCTCGTAAGGAGCGACAAGGGCGGCGGCTGGGGCGTAACAGACATCCTCGTAGGGCGCGGCCGGCTTGACGCAGCGCGGGCCTACATGAAGCTCGCCGTCGGCGGAGAGTCCGAGGCGATGGCGCGCTACGTGGAAGGTGCAGCGCAGACAGCCGAGACCGCGGCCGCCCGAGGGCGCGCGCCGCAGGTACTCGGCCTCGTACGGAAGCAAGCGTGGGATGAAGCGCTTGAGCTGCTGGAGGCGGCGCCGGCCGGTCCCCCGAGCATCCCGCGCATCATGCTGGAGAAGCTCAAGTCGCATGTGCTAAAGGCTCAGAAGCAGGGTGGCGCCTCCGTCGATGCCTTGCACGCCGCGGCCGAGACATCGCGCGTTCTCGGATGCGGCGTCCAGGCCATGGGGCTCTACTACCAAGCCGGGCGCGCCGCGCTCGGCCTGCATGACCTGGCGCGTACCGAGCGCAGTTGGAAGGGAGCGCTCGTCGTCTCGCGAAGCAAGGGGGCGGCTGGGGCGCCGTACGTCGCGGAGATCGCCAGTCGCCTTGCGAATGTCGTAGACGAGCGCGGACGCCATCGCGAAGGACTTGCGCTCAATCGCGAGGCGCTCGCCATGTATCGCAAGATGGGCAACCGCCAGGCCGAAGCGGCGATTCTCAGCAACACGGGTGTCCAACTCGTCTACCTAGGCGCGCTCGGCGAGGCAGAGACGGCGCTCAAGGCAGCGCACGCACTGCAGGTCGAGATTGGCGACGCGAAGAGCGCCGCGACAACGCTCGGCTCGCTGGGCACCGTGGCTGACATGAAAGGCGATACAGACGGAGCGCTCGCCATCCACGCCGAGTCCCTCGCAGCCAAGAAAGCGCTCGGCCTTCTCCCCCACGCCGCGCGCACCATCACCTCGATGGGCCAGATCCGCTGGCGGCGGGGCGAGTACGACGCCGCCCTGACGCGCTACGAAGAGGCGCTCGCCCTACACAAGCAGCTCGGCAACAAGCCGGGCGTGGGGTTCGTCTTGGGACGACAGGCGGAGGCGCACCTGGAGCTTGGCGACCACAAGCGGGCGGACAAGCTGCTCGCGCAGGCACAGGCGCTCTTCGAGGAGACCGGCAGTGACGGCGAGCGGATGCACGTTCTCCGCGCGAGAGCCAGACTGCGGGGCAGAGACAGCGCGTTTGACGAGGCCTTGTCCCTCATGGCGGTAGTCGTCGCGCATTACACGGAGACCAACAACAGCAATCTCCTCTGCGGCGCTCTGCAGCAGCGATCGGGTATCGAGTGCGACGCCGGCCGCTTTGAACCCGCTGCCGCGTCGGCGTCCCGCGCGCTCGATCTGGGCA
>JAJDEM010000393.1 GCA_029259795.1 Planctomycetota bacterium | reverse complement strand
GCAAGCGGCATGCGGATGATGCCATGCGCGCTCTGGTCGAGGCGCGGGGCGCCATGGACACTGGGCGGCCGAGCGCAGCGAAGCTGATGCTCGACAGCACGTCGTTCGAGGCCGAGACGGTGCTGGGCATGTGGGTCCTGGATGTCAGGGCGCAGGTCTTGGTACGTCTCGATCGGAGCGATGAGTCGCTCCAGCTCTACCTCGCGGCGGCCGATGTCGCGGAGCGGCTTGGGTGGCGCGCGCATGCGGCCGACCTGCTCCGGCGGGCATCCCGGTTGGCCGCAGCGGAGCGGGACTACACCGCTGAGCACGCTGCCCTCGAGCGCCGCTACAACCTGCTGCGAAGCCGGGGGGAGGACGGGCTGGCGGCCACCTGCAGAGGCAATCTGGCATCGGCCTCCGCCAAGCTGGAGGACTTCGGTTCCGCAAGGCGGCTCTTCGCGGAGGCCGTGCGGGACCTGCGCGCGGCGGGGCGCCTACGGCACGCCGCGCTGGCACGCGCCAATCTCGGGCTCTTGCACGCCGACCTCGGGGAGTACGAGCGCGCACTGACCCAGTTGGAGACGGCGCTCGGCGAGCTGGAGCGGGAGGGCAACGTGCCGGATCGGGCTGAGACGCTCTCGCTCCTGGCCGAGGTCCGCCGCGATCTTGGCCAGACCGAGCTGGCTCTCGAACTCCACGGCACGGCCGTCGGCCTCATGCGGGCGTACGCGAAGGAACCAGGGACCCTGACCCGTGAGTCCCGCTTCACGCTGGCTGTGGTCGTGGGGAACCTCGGCAACACCCACCTGGTGGCCGGGAACTACAAGGAGGCGCGCGAGTACCTCCTCGAGGCGCTCGACATCTTCGAGACGCAGCTCAAGTACTCCCACGGCGTTGCGCTCGCGCTTGGAAACCTCGCGGAGCTCGCGTTTCGGCAGGGGGATCTCGTCGGGGCGAATGCCCGCGTCCAGGCATCCTTGGGGCATCTGGAGAAGCTCGGGGCCGAGTCGGACATGATCGAGCCCCGGCTGATGGCCGGACGCATCCTCGTCGCGCGGGGGGAGCATGCCGCGGCGGAGCTCGAGTTCGCCGCCGCGCAGGCGGTCGCGGAGCGGCTTCGCGCCTACGACCAGGTCGTTGCCGCCATGACCGAGCGTGCCGAGCTGGCTCTGCTGCGCGGGAAGCTCGACGACGCCTCCGACCTCGCCTTTGGTGGCGTGGACTTGCTGGGGGGAAGCTTGGCGCACCTGGCCGATGCCGAGGGCGCCGACGCACGTCAGATCCGCCTGCGCACCTACCAGATGCCGATTCGCGTGGCCGTCGCCCTAGACGACGCCGAGGCCTGCGCGGAGGCCATCGACCTCTCCCGGGCAGGCACCTTCCTCGAGGCGATGGGCGGCCGCGCAGCGCTCCGCGCCCACGCGCTGACGCCGGACCTTAGAGCCCGTATCGACAGGGCTCGGGCCGAGGAGGATCGGGCGTGGTCCAACCATCGGCGGGCGGAGCGCAGCCAGTCGCGCAGCCGCCGCAAGAGCGCGAAGCACCGGTTGGATGCCGCGCGCAAGAAGACCGAGAGCATTCTTCAGTCCATCCAGCGCGCCGCGCGCCATGGGGCCGACCTCGTCTACCCCCGGGCGGACGAACTCGCCGAGGTCCAAGCCACCCTGGGACCCGCAGACGCCCTCGTTCTCTACGCGCTGCTGCCGAAGGCCTCCGTGGCGCTCGTGGTTACCAAGACCGAGAAGCACATCCGCCGGCTCGCAGACGAGGGGGAGCTCCGCAAGGCCTGCGACGCGCTCCTGCAGGAGGACGCCCCGTTCGTCAAGCCGGCGGGCGTCGACGCGTTGGTCAAGGCGCTCATCAAGCCCCTGGAGCTACCCGCCGCCGTGACGCGCGTGCTGATCTCGCCGGACGGCATCCTGACCTATGTGCCGTTCTCGATGCTGCTTCCCAAGCAGGCGATCGCGTATGTGCCGTCGGGCACCGCCTACCGGGCGCTGTACAGCGGCGGCGTCGTCCAGGGAACCGGTGTCGTCGCCCTGGGCGACCCCGCGTACGGCGTGCACAAGGACGAGCGACGTCTCGCGCTGTATCGCGGGTCGTTCGGCGGCACCCTGCCGCGACTCAAGGCCTCGGGCGATGAGGCGCGCGCCGTCGGCGCGGGCGGTACGGTCCTCACGGGCAAGGATGCTACGGAGGCGAATCTCCGTCGCGCGGTGAAGCCGCGTCGCAAGCGCAAGCGGTTGCGAGTGCTGCACATCGCGGGTCACGGCATGGCCGATGCCGAGCGTCCGCAGCTCTCGTGCATCGCACTGACGCCGTCGGGCGATGACGATGGCTACCTGCTGGCGCGGGAGGTCATGGGACTCCAGATCCCGGCGGACCTCGTCGTGCTCTCCGCCTGTGCGAGCGTGCGCGGCAAGGTCGTCCGCGCCGAGGGCCTCCAGGGGCTCACGCGCGCGTTCATGTTCGCCGGCGCCTCCCGCGTGCTGGCAAGCCTCTGGAGGGTGGACGACGAGGCGACGAAGGCCTTCATGCTGAAGTTCTATGGCCTGTGGCGCCCCAAGACCGGTGCTGGACTCCCGGCCGCCGAGGCCTTGCGCCAGACCCAGGAGCACATGCGCACCAAGACCAAGTGGAGCGGCCCCGAGCACTGGGCGGCTTGGGTCTTGTGGGGCCTGCCCGGCTAAGCCCACACGCTGTGACCCAGGTCCGGCAGGGCTCCGGCTAGACTCACGCGCGGAGACCCTCATGCGCATTCCCGTCGTGGCGTTCCTGACACTCTTCCTCTGCGGGGCCGTCCTCACGCTGGCCCCAGCCTGCGGGGACGATGCGAAGGCGACCGATCCGATCGTGGGGGACTGGCACATCCTCACGTCGTTCCAGGGCCAGGAGCGGATCTCCAAGATCAGCGTGGCTCGTGCGGCGGATGGAAGCCTGTCGGGAACCTACGCCGACTCCAGCGGCTCCACAGCGCCGCTCACGGAGCTGGCGTTCGAAGCGGGCACCCTGCGCTTCAAGCGCGCGATGGGGACTCGCATCCTTGGATTCACCGCGACGATCAAGGGTGAGTCGCTCGATGGCTCGCACCTGCTCGGCCCGCGCAAGATCCCGGTGAAGGGCGTGCGCGGCAAGAAGGCCTTCGATGCGTTCATGGTGGCCCATCGCAAGGCCAATGAGCGCGGAGCCGACCTCGAGGCCGACTACGGGAAGCACAAGCGCCGCGCTGCGCCGCGCGACGCCTTCCCCGTACTCACGAATCCCAAGATGGCCGCGGCCAAGGACGCCACGGGCATCCGCGACGACGAGCCCGTCATTGGGGTGTTCCTCGGCGGCGAAGCGCTGGCGTACCCCATCTCGATCATGGGCGTGCATGAGCTCGTGAACACCACCTGCGGGGGGCAGCCGATCGCGGCATCGTGGTGAGTGCTCTGCCAGACGTCCATCGTGTATGGACGCAAGCTCGGGGAGACCACCTACAGCTTTGGCCACGAAGGCATCCTCTACCGCGAGTCGTTCATCATGTACGACCACCAGACGGACTCGAAGTGGGTCCACTCCACGGGGGAGGCGGTGCAGGGGCCGAGCAAGGGGAAGGTGCTGACCTTCCTGCCGAACACCGTGACGTCCTGGGGGAAGTGGAAGGCCCTGCACCCCAAGACCACCGTCTTGCTGGGGCGCAAGGCCAACACCTTCATGGGCAGCTTCAACTTCAGGAAGGAGCCGACGAAGTATGGCTTCTCCCTGGGGCAGGGTATCGGCCCGAAGCTCTATCCCTTCGCCGGGCTCATCGAGGATGGGCTGGTCAACGACGAGCACGACGGGCGCAAGGTGCTGGTGGTCTACGACGCGGCCAGCGGGACGGCGCGGGCGTTCGAGCGGGGCACGCACACCTTCCGCGCCAAGGACGGCGTTCTGCTGGACGAGCAGGGCCGCCCGTGGGACCTGCTCCAGGGGCAGCTCCGGGAAGGCAAGGAGCGCCTGACGCCGTTGCCCGCGACGACATGGTTGCTCAAGCGCTGGCGGGGCTTCTACCCGCGCGGCGCGGTCTACAAGGCCGCGCGCTAGTCGCTGGCGCTAGAGCCGCAGCGCGCGCTCGTGCTCGGTGATGTGCTCGCGCGGAGCGGGCAGGGTGCTCACCTCGCCCGTCGGCACGAACCCCTTGCGGGCGTAGAGCCCGATCGCTGGCAGGTTCGTGTCGCCGACGCCTAGCAGCATGCGCTTGAAGCCTGCCTCGCGCGCCCACGCAACCACGCGATCGATGAGCGTCCCGGCCACGCCAGCTCCGCGCACCGCCGGCGCGACCCACATGCTGAAGAGCCCTGCCTCTTCGGGGTCGTCGTCAGGGCGGTCAGCCCACGGGGCGCCGCGCACGAGGCCCACGTCTTCGCCGTCCAACACCGCAAGGAAGTACGCCGACTGCGGGTTCTCGAGTCGCGCTTGCCAGAGGGTGGGGGGGCGCGCCTTGTCTTCTGCGAGCGTCGTCCCGAACGCGTCTGGCGCCTCGGCGAGCGCGCGCAGGCGGATTGCTGCCACACGAGCCCAGTCCTCAGGCGCGACGTGATCGATGCGCGCCTGCGGCGGCCTGCTCACGCCCTAGCGCGTCGGGCAGCACGGCATGAGCCCGCGCCGCCGCGGGTCCTCATGCCCCAGATCGGCCGTGTGGATCCTCGTCAGGCCCGCGATCTTGCCGCAGTCATCGAACTCGATGCGGTAGAGGATCGGCGCCGGGGGCTCGCGCTCAGGTTCCTCGAACGGAGGGGCCTCGGGTTCCACGCGCCTTGCGGCGGCGGGCGCCGGACCACCCAGCGTCGTCTTGGCCAAGCCGACGAGCGACGTGATGGCGGCGGGGACCGCGGTGTTGTCCGCCTTGTCCGTAATCTTCTTGAGCATCCAGCCGTTCTCGAACTCGAACGTGAACTCCGACTTTCCAAGTCCAGCGGAGCTGCTCACACGATAGCGACGGCTGTAGTCCGGCAGGTAGGTGACCGCAAAGGTCGCCGTTTGCTTTCCCCGCTCGTCGGTGACCTGCGTGGCAACCAGATAGGGGTGTGACCCGTAGACGTCGTAGCCTGCGCCCGTGCCGTCCTTCTGGATGGTGTAGCCCGCGCAGCCCGCGAGAACGACCGCGCTCATCCCCAACCAACCGATCAAGATTCCCCGATACACCCTGGCCTCCACGCGTCGCGCTGAGCACATTCCAAGCAGCGACCGCATGGGTATACAGAATGGCGTTCAGGCTGTCAGCGCATTTTCGAGAATGCGCTCCGTGGCCGTGCCCGCGTCCCGCTACGCGTCGCGCAGGGGATAGAGCAGCGCGGTACCCGAGCGCCCCTTGAGGTGCGTGGCAAACGGCGCATCGTCGGAGAGCAGGTCGGGAACGAGGTCGTGCACGGCGTCGGAGACAAGTACGGGAACACCGGCTTCCTTGGTCGAGGACTCGACGCGACTGGCGACGTTTACGGTGTCGCCAATGGCGGTGAACGCCATGCGCTCGGGGTGGCCCATCTCGCCGATCACCACCTCGCCGACGTGGATGCCCACGCCGATCTTGAAGTGCGTGTCGAACTGGGCTGCGAGCATCTTGTTCTCTTCGACGAGGCGCCGGAGCATGTCGCGCGCGGCGGCGATGGCGCTACGGCAGGCCGCGGCCGGGTCGTCGCTCTCGAGCCCGAAGAGTGCCATGATGCCGTCGCCCAT
>JAJDEM010000392.1 GCA_029259795.1 Planctomycetota bacterium | reverse complement strand
GCCCGTGAGCAGTGAGCAACCGGCGAGCAATGCGATGGCAAGGGACGCGAACAGGAGGGAGGCTGGGGCTTGACGCATGCCCCTCAACCTACCAAGCCGGCGGTGTCTACTTGCCCGCGAGATCGGCGAGCGTCACCGTGTGCACAGCCACCTGGCGCAGCCGCGCGGAGAGCGAGGTCTTGGGCAGCGCGCCGCCGCCGACAAGGATGATGGTGTCTACGCCGGCTTCGGTGCCGTAGGCGACATTCGCGAGGCTCTTGGCTTGCCCGATGCGCAGAGCGCGATCGAGGGCGGCGTGGAGGCTCGAGCGGCCCTCGGCCTTCATCCTCGACAGGAACCGCACGGCTTTCGTGCGTGCGTCCTTCGAGACCTTCTTGAGCTTCTTCGACCAGAGGGCGGGCTCGGCCTCCATCGTGAAGACCGTGAACTCGGCATCCTTGGGAAGGGAGGCAAGGGCCTCGCCAAGCTCCCATGCCGCGACGTTGAGCGCTGTGTCGACGCGGGGTTCCGGCGAAGGCTTGCCGTCGTCGCCCTTGGCCCGGCGCGTCACGGGGGTGCGCATCCCTGCCGAGCGATTGACGATGAAGACGATGCGCTTGGAGGTCGTCGGGACCCCGAAGCAGTAGCTCACGCCGTCGCCCCCGATGGGGGCGAGGGGCGCGGCCTTCTTGAGGGGGACCCAGTCGGCCTTGTGTGCCTCCCACCAGGTCCGCCACTCGCCTGCGTCGAGGCCGAGCGTGCGTCCGGTTGACCAGACGAGCGCGTCCCGGAGATCGAGCCGCAGCCGTCCGCTCGCGAGCTCGAGTGCTGCAAGCAGCGCCTCCACGACCGTGGCGTTGCGCGCGTCGAGGGTTCGTAGGGCCGTGAGGGCTGCCGCGCGCACCGGCCAGGCCTTGTCGGCTAGGGCATGCAGCACCGCGGCCGCCGCACCCGGCGGCTTGCCGGCGGCCAGGGCATGGATGATGGCGACGCGTGCCCAGGTCTGACGCTCGCCTGCCAGCAGCGCGCGCAAGACCACGGTAGCACCCGGGTCGGTGCCCTTGGCCAGCGTCTCCATCATCTGCATGCGGATCGTCGGACTCGGGTCCTTCGCAGCCTTGGTCCGTAGCCACGTGCGTACTTCGGGTTCGTCCCTGCGGCCGATCGCCGCGAGGATCAGTGCGAGGAGCTTCTCTTCCTCGGCGAGGATCGACCGGGCGGCGGAGGACTCCTTGCCGGCCCAGCGCTTCCAGTACAGGCCGCCGGGATCGACGCCCGGGTTGATGTCGATGGTGAGCGCCTTGGCGTACTCCTTGCGCACCTTGGTCGCAAGGTCGACGTCGGCCCGCACCCGGGCGTACGCAGCGAGCAGGGTCGCCGGCGCCTTCTCATGACGTGCGGCTTCAAGCGTCGGAATGAGGATGGCGCGCCCGCGGCGCGACTCCACGATCTGCGCGCGGCGCAGCTTGATGGCGTCACGGTCGCGAGCGAGGTCCTCCTGGTGGCTCTTCGTGTACGGATCCCGACGGTTGAGCTTCAGCTCCGCGTCCAGGCTCTTGGCGAACATGCGTGCGACCGGAAGCCGTACGAACAGCCGCTGGTAGCTCTCGCGCAGCTTGGTCCACTCCGCGGGCTCCTCAGCGGCCGCAGGCTGGCCAGCGCCGCAGACGAACAGAAGAAAGAGCAGCCAAGTGCCCTTGCGTGCATGCCGCATTCGTCACCTCACGCGCCGATCGTAGAGCAGGGGTAGGGGCCCCGCCCTTGACCGAATCCGTTCAGGGCTCCTCGCGAAGCCAAGCAGCAGTCCATGGGCGGCCTCCCCAAGACACCCAACGCTCAAGCGGCTCGCGGCATCCGGTCGATAGCAACCCATGCCGCGCCCTCGTTCCCGCCGCCGTCGCTCCTCGTCCGGAGGGGTGGGTCTTGTCTGTGCCCTTGCCGGGACTGCGCTGGTGGCGGTCATGGGCGTCACCGTCATGGACACGAAGGCGCCCGCCCCGAGACCTGCACCTCCGGTCGAGGCGGCCCAGCCCGCGCCCGCGCCCAAGCCGGTCGTCGCTCGTGCGCCGCGTGTGTTGACCCCCATGGAGAAGGTCGAGCGATCCATCCGCGAGGTCGAGCGCGACATGCCGGCCCTGCGTGGCGAGCGTCGTGGCGAGGGCTTCGAGACGCTCCGTGTGAGCCTGCTCTCGCGTGCCGCCGAGGCCCGCGATGAGGTTGGGGCCTACCTCGACCGCCACCCGAGTGACCGCAAGGCGAACCGCCTTTGGGATCGCGTGCTGCGCGCCTACGTCGCGCTCAAGAAGCTCTAGCACTGCAACGGAGCCCAGGCTGCGAGGCCAGGCCGTGCTGCGGTACGGTGGCGCCATGCCGCAGCCCTCGCCTCTCACCGAGCAGTTTGGATCGATCGACATCTATGTGTTCGATCAGCTGCTGCGGGGCCGGATCGTTCAGGGGCAGCGCCTGCTCGACGCGGGCTGCGGGAAGGGACGGAACCTCGTCTACTTCCTGCGAAGTGGATTCGACGTCCACGCGATCGATGGGAGCGAAGGGAACGTCGAAGCCGTGCGAGCCCTTGTTCGGAAGCTCGCACCGGACCTGCCCGGCGAGCGCGCACAGGTCGCGACGGTCGAGGCGCTGCCCTTTGACGACACCACCTTCGACGTCGTGATCTCGAATGCGGTGCTGCACTTCGCGCGCGATGACGCGCACTTCGACGCCATGGTCGCCGAGATGGTGCGCGTGCTGGCGCCGGGGGGGCTCCTGTTTGCGCGGCTGGCGAGCAACATCGGTCTGGAGACGGCGGTGAAGCCGCTGGGGGATGGGCGCTACGCCTTGCCCGACGGCAGCGAGCGCTACCTCGTCAGCGAGCAGCGCCTGCTCGACTGGACGACGCGCTCCGGAGGCCGCCTGCTGGACCCGATCAAGACGACCAACGTGCAAGGCTTGCGCTGCATGACCACGTGGGTCGTGCGCCTGCCGGAGTCAGCCTAGCGCCCGCCTTCCAGGATCACGCCGCCGTCCTCGGCCTCGA
>JAJDEM010000391.1 GCA_029259795.1 Planctomycetota bacterium | reverse complement strand
TGGACGCGCTGCTCGCCGCGCTGGAAGCACGCGGGGTTGGCGCCGATGGCCTCAGCTGCCGAGCGGTCGTGGGTGAGGTCCTCGCGCGCGCTGGCGACACGGGCGTCCGGGTCCTGTAGCGCTCGCGCGTGCCGTCGCCCGCTCGGCCGCCCCCCGCTTTGAAGGCGACCCGTCCGCTGCTTGAGCGTCCGGAAGTTGATCGTCCAGCATCCATCCCCAGCCCATTCATCCTCCGGTAGCCCCGCCGCAAGCGGCCAAGGGCGAGCCGGACGCTGGGCGACGCGCACGCCTCGAACACCAGCCCGCCCTCGATGCGAAGAAGAAGACGCTCGAGGGCGGGCTCATTGCCACGCTCCAGTTCACGGAGCGCGTGGGCCACGAGGACGGTCCGATCGGCAGGGGCCGCGCCTGCGCCGGATAGCCCAGGCTGGAGGCTGAGGAGGACGAGGAGGGCGGGCATGCGCGGACCGTTCGTGACGCCGGGGGACGGAGAGAGAGAAGGACGGAGAATGAGAGAGCAGGTGGAGAGAGCAGGTGGAGAGAGCAGGTGGGGAGAGCAGGTGGGGAGAGCAGCGCGGATGGCGCCCATCGCGCCCTCGGCCAGGGGCCCACGGCGCGACAGCACTCTCCCTCTCGCGAGCCGCTGCGGGGCGGTCACATCGGTGGTGGCCTTGGTCAGCCCGGGGCAGGGGCGTAGATTGAGCCCTCCAGGTGGAGGACCGGGTGCAGCAGGATGAGCTTGAGCGGCTTCGTGAAGGCCTCCGCGCCCTCACGGCGGACAGCGACACCGACGCCGTGCGTCGGGCGACGCTGCTGTCTGCCTTCGAGCAGGAGTTGCTGGCGTTCACCGCCCGCTGCGCCGCCGAAGACCCCACCTTCGCCCACCGGCGCGGGCTGCCCGCGCTGGCCTGGGCTGCCGACTGGCGCGACCAGGTCGCGGAGCTCGGACTCGCCGGCGAGGCCGGCGCCAACGACCTCGTCGAACACATGGTCGAGGACGATGCGTGGGCCTGGCACGTGCGGGCCGAGGAGGCCGCGGCCGAAGGCAGCGCCGACGCCTGCTTCCAGGCGTTGCGCGAGGCCACCCTCCTGGATGCCGAAGCGGTAGCGAGGCGCCCGGACGGACACGCGGCCGAAGCCCCGCTGCTCTCCCGCCGCGAGCCGCTGCGCGCGGCCCTGCGTGCCGCGGTCGAGCGCGAGCAACCGAGCGAGGCTGTACGCGGCGCCTGGGCGACCCAGCTGGCCGACGCGGCCGACGTGGTTCTCACGGCGGTCGATGACGTCGATCCGCGCTGTGCGGCCGTCCACCTCAACCTGATCGCCGCGGATGTCGACTGGCATCTCGAGCACATGCCCTCGCCGGCCAAGGCCACGCGCCGCTTGCGCCGCAAGCGGCGGCGCCTGCGCCGTGAGGAGCAGGAGCGCGAGCTGCAAGGACGCGTCGAGACCCGCTTCGGCAAGGCCCGGGCGCGGCGCTTCGACAAGTTGATCGTCTGGTTGATCTTCCTGGTGCTCGCGATCCTCGCCGTCGAGGTGGTCTGCTCCGACGTCGTCGGCGTGGACGCAAACGGCAACGACGTCATCGAGAGCAGCCTGTCGGACGAGGTGCACCTCGGGCTGGCGTTGGTCGACACCCTGGCGTGCTTCGTGTTCCTGCTCGAGTTCTTCGTCAAGTTGAAGATGGTCACGGGCCGCACGAGTTGGTTCCTGCGGCACTTCCTCATCGACCTCGTGCCATCCCTGCCGGTGGGGCTGATCGCGGTGTCCGTTCACGCGTTGCACGCGGGGGAGGGCCTCAAGGCCGCCGAGTTGATCCGGGTGCTGCGCGCGTGGCGACTTGCCCGCGTCGTCCGCCTTACGCGCTACGCGCGTGCGATCGGCTTCCTTGCGCGCGGCTTCGACCGCCTCGGTCGGCGCTACAGCCACCTCCTCAACCACGACATCGTGCTCTTCCCGACGCCTGCCGAGCGGCGCCGGGCGGAGCGGGCCGAGGAGAGCCTCGCCTCACGCGTCTGGCGCTTGCGTTCGACCCTCAACAACGAGTGGCGCGATCTGCTGCAGGCGGCGCCCCGCGGGGAGCGTCAGATCGTTGCACGGATGCGTGTGGAGGGTCTCCAAGCCGCGCGTGCGCAGGGTCTCACCCGTCGCAACACGGATGGCGCTCGGCCGGCGACCACGGCCAGGCGCGAGATTCCGGCCGAGCAGATGCTCCGGCGCCTGGACAACGTCTCGCCCGCGCAGCTCGAGGCCGACCTCGGCGGTGACTTCGTCGCGCGGATCGCCAGGGCCGTCCGGGCGTTCTCGCGGCCCTCGGTGCGCTGGCTTCCGGTGGTCCGTCGCTACGTACCGCGGGTCGCGCCGCACATGTCGGCCGCCGAGGTCACCTCGGCGGCGAGCCATGCCGCAGCGCGCGAACTCCGCCGACACCACGATCGTTGGTTCGGTCTCGCGGACCTGCACGGCACCGTTACGCCGTCGGAGTTCGTCGATCGCGTCGGCACGACGATGGTTCGTAGCAGCTTCCGGCCCGCGCGGCGGCTCGCCCTCTTCGGCATCGGCTACCTCCTCGTGCTAGGCGTCATTCACGTGTTCGACGCACGCTTCGAGCTCGGGTGGCTCGCCGAGATGCTGCAGAAGTTCCTCGGGCCCGTCATCTACGTCCTGGGCGCGGTCTGCATCTTCATCCTGGGCATCGGGTGGTGGCTCAAGCGGCTGGCGGGGCAGGCGACGAGCTTCTACGAGCAGACGGTGCGCGCGCAGTTTCTCGATCTCACCGAGGCCATCAAGGGGCGCTACATCGATCGCGACGCGGCGCTCTTCGACCGCCGCGTCTTCGCTGCCGAGGAGATTGCACTGGGTCTCTCGACGGCGGGCGGCGAGGCGGAGCGCGTGGCGATGTTCTCCGCGGCCGTGCGCCACTGGTTGGTCCAGGCGCGCGCCGGTCGGGATCTCGGCGGTCTCTCCGAGTCCATGCAGCGCGCCATCCTCCTCTACCGGGACAGCCTCGACGGGGCGTTGTTCACCGAGTCCGACAACCGCACGACGAGCCAGCTGATCGGAAGCCCCACCCTGCGCCAGATGCGGGACCTCTCCCAGCGGGTGGATCGCCGGGAGAGCGCGGCGCTCGACGCGCTCGACCTCTCACAGCCCCGCTCCGTGATCCGCGGGCCCTACCTCTGGTTCTCCTTCATCTCGAAGGCGATGGCGCAGGCCGTCGCGCGCCTGATCGTTGAGTACAACCGCTACGCCATTCCCCTGGATGAACTGCCGCTGTGCTCGGAACGCGAGCGCGTTCGCTACGAGGCGTGGCTGTCGAGCGGCGCTTCGTCGGTGGGCCAGCCGGGGGAGATGCTCCGGCTGCAGAGCCGGGGCTACATCACCACGGCCTTCACGGCATTGCACTTCCTCGATGACGATGATGGACGCGACCACGAGATCGGCGATCGCTTCGGTACGGTCGTCCTCGCCAATCTTCAGCGGGACCGCAGGCGGCTGTTCCGCGAGGTGTTCGGCACCTATCCCCTGCATACGCGCACGAAAGACCAGCGCGTACTCAACCTCTACCGGACGTATGACCGCTGGTTCGGCGGCGGCCGTGCGTTCGTGATTCCGCTGCGCGTGTTCTGGCGCTGGCTGAAGATGATCGGCCGCTTCCTGCGGTGGTTGCTGAAGGCCGTGGGTGAGATCCGTACGCCGCGGACGCGTGGCGCGCAGGCTGGCGGCTGGGAGTCGGACTTTCCGACCGCGCTACGCAAGATCGGTCGCATGCGCGATCCCATCGTCTGGGCGAGCCTCTGGCAGAGGGCGCGCTTCGATGCGGAGTACCTCGGCGTCCGCATCCCGGGTGCTGCAGAGACGGGGCTGGAGCATGCCTGCTGGGAGGAGGACCTGCACTTCCTTGGCGCCACAGGGCGCCAGCGCCGCAAGCTCGAGGCGGAGCAGGCGCGGGCGGAGTCCGATGTACGACGCCTCGCGCGGCTGCTCGACGATCGCAATCTGCTCCAGCGCGTGGCAGCAACGCTCGGGGTGGAAGCCTCGGCGTTTGGTCGGGAGCACGTGCGGGCGGCAACCGTCGCCTACCGAGGGAACTTCCGGCGCGTCCGCTCGCTGCTTTCCTCCGGGACCATTCTCCGCGAGACCATGGCTGGCGTGCTCGATCGACCGCCACTGCCGCGCACGTGGTGGCCGCGGCCGAGGCTCTGGCTGGCGTTCCGTGCGTGGTGGAAGGAGCACGGTGAGTCCGACGCGGTTCAGCGCCGTGAGATGTGGCGCGCGATCCTGCACGACGTCGATGGGACGCGGCCGGCGCTCGTAGCGTGGCGACGGCACGGTGAAGATGGTGCCTTCGACCGCGGCGTGTACACGCTCGCCGAGTTGCTGCGCAATCCGGGGCGGATTACAGAGCAGATCGTCACACTCCGCGTCGTTCAGACGCTCGCACTCATCGACTTGCGGATCTACCGCGAACACGTGTTCCGGCTCGGCGCCTACGGGGATTCCGGCGACACGCCCTCGCCGCCGCTGGAGGGCGATCAGGCGATCGTCCTCCCGCCGTCGACCGGCAGCGTGTAGCCCGTCACGTACGTTGCGCGGAGCAGGAAGAGCAGCGCGGCGGTGATGTCGTCGGGGCTGCCCCAGCGCTTGAGGAGCGTGGCAGCAATCGCACGTTCCCCTTGGGCGGCATCCGCACCGGCAGGGGGGAGGACGGGGCCTGGTGCGATGGCATTGACCCGTACGGTCGGAGCGAGCAGTTTCGCAAATCCCTGCGTGAGTGAGACGACCGCCGCCTTGCTCGCGCTGTAGGGAACAAAGCCGGCGAACGGGCGAAACGCAGAGACGCACGCCATGTTCACGATGTCGCCGCCACGCTCGCCGCGCATGCGCGTCCCCGCAGCCAGGCTCAGGGCGTGGACCGTGCGCGCATTGATGCGCATATGGCGATCGAAGTCCTGGGTCTGAAGGCTCATCAGGGGCGTGCGCTCGAAGATCGCCGCGTTGTTGACGAGGATGTCGAGGCCGCCGAGCGCTGTGTGGGCGGTCGCGACCAGCGCCTCACAAGCTCCGTCCTCGGCGAGATCGGCCGGGGCGATGGTTGCGGAGACCCCGAGGGCCTGGGCGTCGTCCCGCGTTCGGAGCGCACCGGCCTCGTCGCTGCGAAAGTGCACGACGACATCGGCACCCGCACCCGCGAGGGCGAGAACCATCGCGCGGCCCAGTCGACCTGAGCCCGCAGTCACCAGGGCTCGGCGGCCGCGCAGAGACTTCGAAGCAGGCCTGCGGTGGGACGTCGTCATGTTCAGCACTCCTCGCCCCGCTTACCTTGGGGTGGTGGCTCCTTGAACCTTTTCGTACCGTCAGCGAAGGCGGGTACAACCTGCGCAGTGAAACTACAGGCGTCCGACGCCCAGGTCCGAGAACGCGACCATAGCGATGTGGAGTGAATGGTTATGACAGATGCACGTGCGCACGTCGCGCTTCTCGTTGATTTCGCCAACCTGCGTCAACAGCTTGCCCTCGCAGAGGGTGCGACCGACGCCGCCCCCGAGGCGCGCGCCATTGCCCGCGCCCTCGTCTCCTATGCAGGTGGCGTCGGCCGTGTCGGGGTCGCGCGGGCGTACGCCGATTGGTCGCGCGAGCCGGAAGTGTCGCGTCAGCTGAACGGCACGCGGCTCTCGCCGGTCCTCGTTCCCGCGACGGAGGATGGCGAGGATCGCAGTCACATTCGCCTTGCGGTGGACGCCATGGAGATCCTCTACAACGGCGACGACCCCGACGCCTTCGTGCTCGTCTCCAGCGACGCCAGCCTCGTGCCGCTGGTCCAGGCGCTGCGCGCCGACGGCAGTGAGGTCATCGTGGTTGCCGCGGGCAGCACGCCCATCGAGGAGCTGCGCGCGGAGGCGGATCACTTCGCGGTCCTCGAGGATGTCCTCGGCGGCGCGGTCGGCGACGCCCTCGTGCTCCGTCCGGTCCGTGACCGTGGCGAGCGCGGGAGCCGTGAGGACCTCAAGCCGATGGGCCAGGCCGGGGAGGGCAAGAAGCCGGCGCTTCCGCCGCTGCTGAACGAGTCGAACTTCGAGAACTACGACTGGTCCGGCTTTGTCGAGCTCATCGACGAGTTGGAGCAGCGCCTGCCGTTCGTCGGCGTACGTTACCTCGTGAACAAGGTGTTGGGTCCGCACAACTGCGGCATCCAGGACCCGCGCATCAAGCGTGACCTCATCAACGAGGCCGTCGACGAGGGGCTGATCGAGATGTACACCGTGGGCAACGTCAACGAGCGGACCGATCCGGTCACCGCGTGCCGTCTCGATCGCCACAACGACGTGGTGCTGGGATACCTCAGCGACGCTGCCAGCGCAGCCGAGGACGAGCTCGGTGATGAGGTGGCCGGCGAGCGTGAGCGGGACGGGGCCTCAAGCGCGCCGGCCCGCAGCTGACCTTCCAGGGAAGGCCCTCCCGGACACGACCGTTACCTCGGAGGGCCGCAGGGCTTCCGGGGCTGCCCGCGCCGAGCGGGACACCCAGGACGACCCTTGACCGACCCTCGGTTTCTGGCAACTAGTAGGGCTTCGCCCATCGGTTTGACCCTTTCGGGGTGCCGGGAGCGTCTGCCAGAGGAGAGGCCGCATGATCGAGGCCAGGGACCTGACGAAGAACTACGGCACGATTCGCGCGCTGCGAGGCGTGAGTTTCGGTATCGAGACCGGCGAGGTCGTCGGCCTGCTGGGGCCGAACGGCGCCGGAAAGTCCACGGCGATGCGCATCGCCACGGGCTTCCTGGCCCCGACCAGCGGCTCCGTCACGGTCGCGGGCATCGAAGTGCTGGACGACCCCAAGAGCGTTCAGGCCCTGATCGGCTACCTGCCAGAAGGCAACCCGCTCTACCTCGACATGCGCCTGCGCGAGACGCTGAAGTTCATGGCGAGCGCTCGGGGGCTGAGCGGCGACGACCGCCGCAAGGCGATTGGCGCGGCCCTCGACGACGCGGGCCTGCTCGGACGCGAGCACCAGATCATCTCGTCCCTTTCGCGGGGCTACCGCCAGCGCGTCGGCTTGGCCATGGCCCTGCTCCATCGCCCGCCAATCCTCATCCTCGATGAGCCGACATCGGGCCTGGACCCGAACCAGCAGACCGAGATGCGGAAGTTCATCCGCAGCCTGGCCGAGGACCACACAGTCGTCTTCTCCTCGCACATCCTGCCGGAGGTCGAGGCCGTCTGTGATCGCATCATCGCCATCCACCAAGGCCAGGTCGTCGCCGACGGCTCGGTCGAAGACGTGCGCGTCGAGGCCACGGGGGGTGGCACGATAGCCCTCGCCGTGCGCGGTGATGTCGAGGCCGCGCGCCTGGCCTTCGGGGCGCTGCCGTTCGGTGAGGTCGTGTCGTGCGCCAGTGATCCGCTCGAGCCGGCGCTGGTCCGCCTGCAGATCCGCACCGGCGACGCCGACGACCTGGACGCGCGCGAAGCCATGAGCAAGCTGGCCTACGAGGCCGGCCTGGGCCTGGTTCATCTGGCTGTCGAGCGCGCGAGCCTCGAGCAGGCCTTCGCTGCGCTGACCCCCGACCAGGCCGACGACGTCGGCCGCGAGGTGGGGGCCATGACCGAGCCGCCGGCGCATTCGCCAGCAGTCGAAGGTGCGGCGCCTGCCGAGGGCAGCGATCCGTTCGAGGAGAAGGGGGGCAACGATGTGGCGTGAGTTCGGTGCGGTCTACCGCAAGGAGCTGAAGGCCTACTTCATCAGCCCCGTGGCGTACATCGTGGTGGCCCTCTTCGTGGGCTTCCTCGCGTACCGCTTCTTCTTCGACGAAGAGTTCTTCATCTACGACAAGGCGGATCTCTACCGCGGGCTGTTCTTCCACTTGGAGCGCTGGCTGGTGCTCCTCGTCGCCCTCATGGGCATGCGCCTGTGGAGCGCGGAGTACGCCAGCGGGACCATCGAGACGTTGATGACCCTGCCCATCGGCACCGGTGCGCTGGTGCTCGGCAAGTACTTCGCGGCGCTGACGCTCATCCTGGTCTGCTTCGTCGGCTCGTTGGGCCTGCCGATCACCGTCGCCAACATCGGCGACATGGACTGGGGCCCGGTCATTGGCGGCTACCTCGGGGCCTTCCTCTTCAGTGCGGCCTTGCTCGCCTTGGCGCTCTGGGTCTCCTCCCTCACGCGCCACCAGATCATCGCGTCGGTCCTCACCGGGATTGCCGGCGCGACGTTCGTGGGCATGTACGAGATCGCCGACAAGGCGGGTCCGACGCTCGGGCCGATCCTCGAGCAGCTCTCACTCGCCTCGCACTACCAGGCCATGGGCCGCGGCGTCATCGACATGCGTGATGTCGTCTTCTTCCTCAGCTTCATGACGTTCTTCCTCTATCTGAATACCCAGGTCGTCGAGAACCGGAGGTACCGGTAGTCATGCAGGGCCGTAACTTCCAGATCCGTTCGCTCTCCTGGCTCAGCAGCGCCCTGCTGCTGATCGTCTTGGTGCTGCTCAACGGCGTATTCGCGCGGGCCGGGTCCCGCGTCGACCTGACCGAGGAGGGGCTCTACACCCTCTCGGATGGATCCCGCTCGATCCTGGGCCGCCTCAAGGACCCCGTCATCATCAAGGTCTTCTGGCAGGGTGTGCCGACGCGCTTCGATCACACGAAGCGCTACGTCGCATCCCTCCTCGAGGAGATGGATGGCGCGTCGGACGGCAAGGTCCAGAGCAGCTGGGTCGACCTCTCCGAGGACAGCGGCAAGGACGAGGCCCGGGAGTTGGGCGTCGAACAATACGTGTTCCAGGCCGAGCACGGCGACGAGGTGCGCCAGGCCAAGGGCTACATGAGCCTCGTCATCGAGATGGGCGAGGAGAAGGCCCGCAATCTCGACGTGCTCCACAACATCCGGGACCGCCTCGAATACCTGATCGTCTCGACGATCTACCAGCGCTCGCGCGTCACGACCCCGGTCATCGGCTTCGTGTCGAACAAGCCGTTCAACCCCTTCGGTGGGGGGCGCCAGCCCGGTCAGTTCCGGGCCTTCGAGCAGATGCTCTCGCGCTCGTTCGGCTCGGGCGCGCGCACCTACCTGGACCTCGACTCCGATGTGCCGGAGGACGTCGACGTCCTGATCATTGCGCGCCCGCGCAACATGACGGCCGAGCAGGTCTATCGCTTCGAGCAGTTCCTGCTGCGCGGCGGACGCGGGATCGTCTTGGAAGACCCGGTCGACCTCGACAACGTCCTGGGTCGCGCGGCGCAGCAGGCCGAGCCTCACGCGAGTGGGCTTGCCGACTGGTTGGCGCATGTGGGCGTCACGCTCGAGCGCGGTG
This sequence comes from Planctomycetota bacterium, assembly GCA_029259795.1. Taxonomy (GTDB): domain Bacteria; phylum Planctomycetota; class PLA2; order PLA2; family JAEUHO01; genus JAHEIK01. The sequence continues at coordinate 2,960 of JAJDEM010000391.1, read as the reverse complement.
CCGTGGCGGACTTCAAGTGGAACAGCAAGTTCCCGCGCAGCCGCACCGATTTCGTGAACTACGCCTACTGGCCGAAGGTCCTGCCGGACTTCATGAGCGACGAGAACCCCGTCACGCGGGCCACGCCGCCGATGTCGCTCTACTGGCCGTCTGCGCTCTCGATCGACATGCCCAAGCACGAGGCCGCTGGCCGCACCGCGACGGTGTTGGCCACCACCTCACCGAGCGGCTATCGCCGCAGCGACATCACCGGGCTGGCCCAGGCCGATGAGACGGCGGACGGGAAGCTCCTCGAGGAGGTCCCGCTGATCGCCGTCGTGGAAGGGCCGCTGACTTCCTTCTGGCTCGGCAAGCCTGTCCCGGGCAGCACGCCGCCCGAGCTGCCGCCTGGCGACGAGCCCAAGGACGCCGAGCCGAAGGGCGCCGAGCCCCAGGACGCCGAGCCCAAAGACGAAGATGCCAAGGAGGAGGCCCCGAAAAAGGCGGAGGGCAGCCCCGATGGGGCTCCGTCAGGCAGCCCGGATGGCGCGCCGTCCGGCAGCCCCGACGGTCCGGCCCCCAAGGGCTCCGACCCCAAGGAGGCCCCGAAGAAGGCCGCGCCCAAGCCGGACGACGGCGATGGCGATGAGGAGGCCGACGCCGAGGAGGCGAAGGGTCCCGCTCGCTTGGAGCAGGGGGACATCCGGCTCCTCATCATGGGCGATGCAGACATGATCGACGATCGCCTCGTCGGCGCCTGGGTCACTCAGGCCGTGAACGGCAACGTAGGGCCGAGCTTCGTCGTCAGCGCTGCGGAGTGGATGAGCGGCAGCGATGAGTTGCTCGCCCTGCGGTCGCGCGCGATGAACCCGCGCAATCTCGACAAGATGGAGCCCGGCAAGCGCGACTTCCTCAAGCACCTGAATCTGTTTCTCGTGCCCCTGCTCGTGATCCTCATGGGCTTGACCATGTTCTTCGTGCGTCGGACGTCATAAGGGAGGCCCAGACGATGAGCAGCCATCTGCGCAACCTGACCCGCCGCAACATCATCCTCGTGGTGATCGCCCTCGGCCTCGCCCTGGTCCTCGTCCTTCGACCGGACACGGTGACGAGTGTCGATCGCGACGACCTGCCGCTCGTGTTCGAGGGCTTCGCACGCGCCGAGGTCCGGCGCATCGACCTGGCCCAGCCGCTGGCGAAGGAGGTCCAGAAGCCCCTTCGGCTGCAGCTCGGCGCCGGTGGCGGCTCCTGGACCCTCGCGAGCCACTTCCAGTACCCGACCCAGGCGGGCGCGGCGCGCCTCCTCGATGCGATCGCCTCGGCGCGTTCGCGTGGCGAAGTCACGCGTCGCAAGGAGACGGTCGCGAAGTACGCAGGGGACGAGGGCTGGATCGAGGTCACGCTGACCGATGTGCAGGGCAAGGAGTCCGTGCAGTTCGGCATCGGTCGCTATGTCTATCCCGAGACCTTCCTGCGCGTGGGCAAGGGCGACGATCAGCGCGTCGTGAAGGCGCTCAACATCTCGCCCGGCGTCGCGCGCACGGACGCACGCTCCTGGATCGAGACGCGCATCTGGCCGGACCTCTCGTCCACGAACGCGATCCGCATCGACGTGGAGCAGCGTCGCGACGAGCGGACGATCTCGATCGGCAAGCGCGGCGAGCCGCCGGCGGATGTCGAGGCCGACGTCCCGGACGTCGTGGCGGACGATGCCGACAAGATCTGGTGGGTCCTCTCGCCCGTCGCCGGTGATGCAAAGAAGCTCGCGACCGAGGATCTCCTCCGTGGGTTCACGGGTGTTCTCATCGAGGACATCGTGGGCGGTGATGCCACGGGGGGCGACGCCGCGAAGTTCGGCTTCGACGATCCCACCCTGAACGTCACGCTCTTCCACAAGGTCGGAGACAAGGTCTCCAAGGCGAAGCTCGTGGTCGGGAGCCGCGTCGAGGGTCAGGATCAGTGGCATGTCTACCGCGGCGGGGCTCGCTGGGTCTTCACCGTGAACGCGTCGAGCCTCAGCCGGATGCGGCAGATGCCGGCCGACTTCCTCGCACCGCCGCCGGAGCCGGCCAAGGACGCCGACCCGAAGGACGCCGACCCGAAGGACGCCGATCCGAAGGATGCCGATCCGAAGGATGCCGATCCGAAGGACGCCGATCCGAAGGATGCCGATCCGAAGGATGCCGACCCGAAGGGCGCCGACCCGAAGGGCGCCGATCCGAAGAAGGCCGACGAGGCGCCCAAGAAGGACGGCTAGTCCTTCGTCTTCGTCTTCGTCTTCGTCTTCGCCTTCGCCATGAGCAGATCGAGGTAGCTCTCGCGCCGGAGATCCTCGGGCGCGATCTGCAGCTGCTCGAGCAGCGTCTGGGCGACCTCGGTGCCCGCGGCTTCGCTGCCGCCTGCGCCGAGCACGACCTCGAGTTCCATGCAGGTGCCGAGGCCCTGGACCGTGTCGAGGTGGACCCGCGTCGGGCCGATGAGCAGGAGCTCACGGCGCTTGATCACCGTGCCGATCTCGCCGAGGGCGCCCGCCAGCAGCGCGCGTAGGGCTGCGGGCTCGCTCGTGGGGCTGATCTGGTAGTGCGAGGCCTGCGGCTCGGTGGCGTCCGGGCGTACATAGGCGATCAACTCGCCGTGGGTCGCATCAAACGTCCGCAGCTTGAGGCGACCGCGTGGGGCGTTGAAGAACACATCGTGCTGGTCGAGGATGACCGGCTCGCCGGTCGCGAGCGGCAGCACCCGTTCCCGCAGCGCCGCGAGGTCGGCAACGACGGCCTTGATCTCGATGTTGGTGGGCATCAGGATCGCGCAGCGCGCACGAAGGCCCGGGCCCGCGCCGGGTCGACGCGCGCTGTGGTACGCCCGCCGCGCTTGATGGAGGTGCCGACGATGACACCGTCCGCATGCTCGAGCAGCGCGCCGATGTTGCGTGCGGTGGCTCCCGAGCCGACGAGCAGTGGATGGCGTCCGAGCACGCCGCG
>JAJDEM010000040.1 GCA_029259795.1 Planctomycetota bacterium | reverse complement strand
CTTGCTCGGGGAAGTGGTGGCACACCTGACAGGCGCGATTGATGTTGAGCAGCGGACTGCGCACCCAGTGGTCGGAGATCTTCGTCGCACCCTCGCGCATGTAGGGCATGTGGCAGTCGGCACAGGCGACGCCGCTGCGCGCATGAATGCCTTGGCTCCAGAGTTCGAACTCCGGATGCTGGGCCTTCAGGATCGGCGCACCGGTCTCCTTGTGCTTGTAGTCGTAGAACCGCTCGCCGTTCGAGAGCGTGGTCTCGTCCCAGAACTTCTCCGTCTGCTCGACACTCAGGCCGTTGCCCCAGGGGAACGTCAGCTTGAAGTCGCTGGAGCAGTAGTACTCGACGTGGCACTGCCCGCAGACGTACGAGCGCATCTCATTGCGCGTTCCGTCCGTGTTGGGGTCGTAGGGCGTCTTGCGATCCCCCTTGCGCCAGCGCTCCACCGAGGGGAGGTGTGGTGTCGGCGCGGAGCCCGCCGCCAGGGCCTGGATGCCCTGGATGAAGCCGGGCCGGGTGACGCGGATCTTCATGCTCTCGGGATCGTGGCAGTCCACGCAGGAGACCGAGTGCCCGTGCCCCATGTCGTGGAGCTGCTTGTTGAGTTCCTTGTAGGGGATCGAGTTCGTCTTCTCGAAGCCCTTGATCGCATCGCCGTCGCCAAGCTTGCGGTAGAGCGGCATCACCGAGCCGTGGCAGTGCAGGCAGGAGCCGGATTGCGGCTTGGTCTGGCGCGCCGTCTCCTCCTGATCCTGAAGCATGTAGGCGTGGCCGCGCCGGTCGCGGTAGTCGATCGAGAAGGCGTAGCCGAGGAACATGCGCTTGAGCCAGGGATCGCGCTCGATCTTTTGCTCCGGCATGGCCTCGCTGCCGCCGTGGCCGCCAAACCGCGTCCGCGTGGCGATGGCCGTGCGCAGGTAGGCGTCGTACTGGCGAGGCCAGTTCTTGCCCCATACGGCCGGATCCGTCGTGTCTTCGTCGACCTCGACGAGGCGCACGAACCGGGTTCGCGCCTCGTCCTTGCGGTCGGCGATGTTGAACAGCAGGGCCATCAGCAGGGCCGTCACGATGACCGAGCCCAGCACGATCACGCCAAACCCCAACCAACCGCGCTTCTTCGTCTCACCCGTCACTACTTCTCCAACTCTGCGGCTTCGCCGCGATCGGGGCCGCCAAGCCCCATCCAGGTCCCGTGCCCCGCCGATCGGTGGCAGTGCACGCAACTGAGGACCTCTTTGTCCTGCGCCGCATTCGCGATCGACGGGTGCAAGAGGTCCTCGTGGCAACGGACGCAGTTCGCCTGGACGATCCGGGCACTGCTCTCCGCGACCATGATCGGCTCGTGGAAGTCCTGGAGGGTGAACGCCTTCGAGTGGCGCCAGCCCTGGTCCATCTTGGCCAGGTACTTCCCGGCGAAATCCTGCGGCAAGTGGCAGTCCACGCACGTGGCCACCCCGTGATGGCTGGCCTTCTGCCACGACTCCAGGTGGTTCTGCATGATGTGGCAGTTTGCGCAGGCCTGCGGATCACTACTCAGGTAGGCCGTGCCGCCCGCGTACTGGACAGCGAACACCCCGACGCCAATCGGGATCCCCACAATGATTGCCAGCACTACGGTGACGGTTCGCACGCTTGAAGCCCCTCCCAGGACCGTTCGCAACATAGCAAACCCCGCGCCCGACCCAAGAGCTGCCTGCCGTACGCCGGCAGATCGTCGGGTCGCCGCTGCCGCCGGGCGGCTCGAGGTGGCAACACTCCCGTCGCGTCAGTTGGTCACAACGTAGGTGACCTCACCGGCAATGAGCTCGGCTGCCAGAGCGGCAAAGGAGGAGCCTCCGCCGAACGCAAAGCGAAACACGTACACGCCAAAGCTGCCCGCCGTGTTGTAGCCCGCCAGTTGCGGAAAGGCGCAGCCGCCGACGGCCGTACACAGCGGCGTGGGGCCCGCGGCGCTGTAGCCCGAGTCATCCGCGAGGCGGTAGAACGAGAACAGCCCGCCCGGGCTGACGCCCAGGTCGATGTTCGCGCGCTCGTCCCCGAAGGCATCGAGGGCGCGGGCGATGTAGAGCACGGTGCCCGAGGTGAAGTTCGCCGGGCCGCCCAGCGTGAGCAGCAGGGAGTCCGCTTGGCCCTGGAGCAGGAGCAGGACGTCGACGCCGAGGGTGTCTCCGGTGATCTTGCGGATGTGCGTGTTCGTGGTGGCGTACGCGGCCTTCGTGATGTGCAGGGAGTACTCCGTCGCCCCCGCCACGCGTACCGTGAACTGCCCGCCGGCGTTGGTGAGCACGGCATCGAGCACCGTGTTGGAGCCATCCGCCGCGCGCGCACTGACCGCGGCATCCCCAATGGCGACGCCGTCGTTCCCCGCAACGATCCCACTCACATTGAAGAACACCACCGGGCTGGTGTCCTCGTCGTCGCTCTTCTTGCCGCCCCCGCCCCCACAGGCGCTGAGCGCGAGCAGCGCCGTGATCAAGAGCGGGACGAGCAGGCGCTCGAGGGCGAGGGTCGGACGAGGTTGGGTCATGCCGCCAAGTCTAGCCGCCGGGCGCATCAGCGCCTTGGCGATCCAGAGGTGGGTGGGCACAGGCCCCGCGCGCCCCCGCGGCCCGCCTACGTGCCGCCCGGCTTCTCGAGGCGCTTCTCGAGCACGCGGCGCTGGGTGTCGTTGGCTTCGATCCGACCGTTCAGGCTCTTGTAGTCCGCGGCGATCGTCTCGAGCGCTGCGGCGAGTGCGGGGTCAGGCTTCGCCTCCGCTGCCGGAACGGTCCTGAGAGCCTCCGTGTTGCCCAGCACCTTCGCCGAGAGGTCGGCCTGGCTGTTCGCCAAGCGCTCCTGCTCGGCCCGCGCGTCGCTGGCTGTCGTATCCAGCATGGTCTGCAGAGCCAGCAGTTGCTGCTCGAGGGCGGACACATCGGCTGCCGCCCCCGCACTGTCGGTCTTGCGAGGCGCGTCCCCCGCGGGTGCCGCACCCGTGCCCGTCGCCGTGATCACCAGGACGCTCACCACGGCCCCGACGGCCGCCCTGGGACGCTGGATCGGGTAGATTGCATCGATGCGCCTCAGCCGACCCGCCCTCCTGTTGCTCGTTGCCCTCGCGCCGCTGGCAACGCGTGCGTCCGAGGTGCGTGCCAAGGAAGACCTGGAGCCCACGCGGCTCGTCTGGAACGAGCGGGATCGGGCCAAGGATGTTGCGGCATGGATCAAGGAATACGCCACCGCGGCGCCCCAGCGGCGCACCGCCATCCGCACCGAGCTTGACAGTCTCGGACTGCTGAAGCTCCGCTCCGTGAAGAAGCATGCCAAGGCGCTGCTCAAGTCCCTCCGCAAGCGCGGCGCAAAGCTGACCAACAAGTCCACGCAGTCCTTCAAGGCCGCCGGGCTGGAAGGGCAGATCCACATCCAGGGGGCCAAGAAGCGCAAGCCTCTGCTGATCGCGCTGCACGGTGGCGGCCAAGGGGTCGGTGATGGCAAGAACGCGCTACAGAAGTGGGGCCTGGCGAGCGGCACCTGCATCGTGATCGCCCCCACCACCCCGGACAAGACCACCGCCGCGTGGAACCGTGCCGACATCGAGCAATGGGTACTCGCGCTCATCAACGCCGCCAAGCGCACCTGGGATGTCGACACGAACCGGATCTACCTCGCAGGCCACTCCATGGGCGGATACGGCACGTGGTCGATCGGCACGCGTCACGCCGATTGGTTTGCCTCGCTCAGCGCCTGCGCCGGGGGCGTGTTCATGATGGGCTCGTCCGTCGCGCCCGGCCATCTACCGAATCTGTTGAACACGCCGATCTGGTTCTACAACTCGACGGACGACAAGCAGGTGTCGTTTCGCAGCGCGCACGCGGCCGACATACTCCTCAAGGGCCTCAAGGCGAAAGGCCATCCCTACATCTGGACCTACAACGAGTACGACAACATCGGCCACGGCCTGCCGCCGAAGGGGCTGAAACCGATCGTCGACTGGATGCTCAAGCACAAGCGCGCCGCAAACCCTGCGTGGGTCGTGTGGGAGCCGTCCCGCGCCCACAAGCGACGCTTCGCCTGGCTGGGTCGGCCCTCGGGGAGCGCCCGCATCGAAGGCAAGGTCGAGAAGAACGTCATCACGCTCTCCGGCGCGACCGGCAAGACGACCGTCTACCTCAATCCGGAGCTGGTCGACCTGAAGAAGCCGATCGTCATCCGCCGGGACACGAAGGTCCTGTTCGAGGGCATGGTCTACCCACGCCTCTCCGTGCTGCTTCAGACCATCACCGAAGACGAGGATCCGAAGCGCTGGTACTGCGCCGCCGTCGAGATCGAGTAGTGGCTGCGCGCGACAATTGCACGCTCACCAACTCGGCACGCTCCGATCAGAAGCGACGGACAAAGGCGCGGAAGCCCGAGGGCTCGTCCCCCTCAACCCAGCCGTGCGCGTCATAGCGAGCGAAGTAGGGCTTGGCAGGTCCCACGCCGAATGAGCGATCTGCCCAGAGCATGCCCGCGCGCTGGCTGCCCGGCCACATTCGGTCCTGCCCCATCCGTGCATGGTCGAACGTCAACTTCTCAACGAGAGGGTCTTCCACCTCGCGCGGTGCGGACGTCCCGAACTCCGTCGTCCACTCGATGCTCGCCTCGATCATGCGCGGCTCGGGACCCTCGGTCTGCCACACCTGGCGCACGACAACGAGCAACCCGCCGCTCTTCGGAAGCGGGCGCCCGATGTCCTCGACCAGGTGCGGATCGCGCAAGTTGTGAAAAGCCGCCATGACGGCCATGCATCGGCCGGGTAGCCGCGGCCGTGGGTAGTGCGCGATCCAGCCGTACACCTCGCCTGTCAGCTTCGGCACCTCAGCAGGATAGGGCCCGACGGCATCGAGGTAGTCCGAGACGACCGTCTCGCTCACCTGCAGGATTCAGTTGTCCGGCGCGCTGCCCTCGCGCAGCGTCGCCGAGGTGGCACGGAGAATCGTCGGTGTCATCCGGTCAGGCACAAGCGGTCCCGGCCGAATGTGCCGCAACGCGTAGGAGGGGATGCTCGGCTCGGACGACGGCTCCGGGTTGGCATCTGGCGCCCTGCGCACAGGTTCCACCTGCGCAGGCGGGTCCCCGTCCACGAGTCGCCGAATCAAGAAGACGCAGGCCGCGAGCAGCAGGAGGATCAACAGGGTACGCACAAAGCCAATCTACGCGCGGATCCCAGGGTCTTCCACTCTGCATGAGCGCGCCCGGGCGGGGGCTGCCTTCGAAGCAGCATTCCAAATGGAGCCATGTGCCCGTGCGGTATGATCTCCGCGCTCGGCAACACACGGGACTACGTGACTGGCGCGCATGGAGGGCCTGCTGCCCATGACGACCACGTCCACACCGCTGGACCACACGGAAGAAGGCCGCGCCTTCTTGCAAATGCGCATCGGCCGGTTCGGGCTCTACGGCGCCGCGCTGGGCATGTTCTTCGTCGTCATTCGCATTGTTTTGGCCGTTGCGCTAGGCAACCTCCGCGGCGAGTTCACCGCCTCTTTCACCTACCACGTCCTTGCCCTACTGAGCCTCCTGGGAATCTGGGTCGCGTGCCGTGGAGGGCCGCGCACGGTTCGGGCCCTGCGCCTGACCGAAGACAGCGGCTTGGTCTTGGCCTGCTCCTTCTACGCGGCCATGGGCCTGCACATCCCGCTCGTTGCTCGGCCCCACTTCATTGTGATCCTCGCACTGGCCCTTGGCCTGATCGCCCGTGCGATCTACGTGCCCAGCACTCTGCGACGAACCATCTGGCTCACCTGCACCTGCGGGATCCCCCTCTTCGTCGTTACCTATCTCATGTACGCACACATGGACATCGAACCGTGGAGCCATGTCGAACCGAGCATCACGGAGTTAGGGGCCGAAGGCGTTGCCTGGACAACAGTCGCGTACGCATTCGGATGGTGGACCGCCGTGGTCGCGACATGCGCCGGTGCGTCCGGGGTCATCTATGGCCTCCGCAGGCAGGTCCGCAGTGCCCGACAGCTTGGCCAGTACACCTTGGAGGGGAAGCTCGGATCCGGGGCGATGGGCGCGGTCTACCGCGCCAGCCACGCGATGCTGCGCCGGCCCACCGCCGTCAAGCTGCTGCCACCCGAGTTGGCCGGCGCAGAGCATGTGGCCCGCTTCGAGAAGGAGGTGCAGCTCACGGCGCTGCTCACCCACCCCAACACAGTCACGATCTACGACTACGGACGCACGCCGGACGGCGTCTTCTACTACGCCATGGAGTTGCTCGACGGTGCAACGCTGCGCGATATCGTTGAGTTCGATGGCCCGCAGCCGCCCGCGCGTGTCATCACCATCCTCAGCGCGGTCTCGGGTGCGCTCGCTGAGGCGCATGGCGTGGGTCTCATGCACCGGGACATCAAACCCGGCAACGTCATGCTGGTGGAACAGAGTGGACAGCCTGATGTGGCGAAGGTGCTGGACTTCGGGCTCGTCAAGGAGCTCGAGCCGGCATCGACCGATCAACTGACGCTCGCCGGAGCCATCACGGGGACGCCGCAGTACCTGGCTCCAGAGGCCATCCGGGACCCCGAGTCCGTCGACGCGCGTACCGACCTCTACGCACTGGGTGCCGTGGGCTACTACCTCTTGACCGGCCAGCACGTTTTCGTCGGCGAGACCGTGATCGACATCTGCGTGCAGCACCTGAGCACGGAGCCTCCCTCCCCCTCGGAACGGCTCGGTGCGTCGCTCCCGCCAGATCTCGAAGCCCTTGTCCTGCGCTGCCTTGCCAAGGACCCTGACGATCGTCCCGCGAGCGCTCGTGCGATCCAGGAGGCGCTCCGCGAGTGCACGCACTTCGGCGAGTGGACGGAGGCCGATGCCGTGGCTTGGTGGAGAACGAATCGGGAGGGCCTCGCCGCCCGTCGGGCCGACGAGGACCTCACGGGACCCGACCTCATGCTTGAGATCGAGCTCGGCAACCGCCAGGCTGCCGCCCCCCCTCGCTGAACCGGGCGAACGACTAGGGCCTGCCTGCGGCGTCCACCTCTTGGGCCCATCTGCTGCGCCGGCCGATGCCCTCACGATCCGTGCCCCAACGGCGCTATGGCTCCTCAACGTGCAGGAGAACGCCTCCGGGCCCGATCGCCGTCGTGACGACGGCTCGCTTCGACCTCCCCCGGCTCGCGACGCTGTGTTTCCAGACAGTGTCTAGGCGATTTGCATAGCCCTGACACGCGAACCCCGAGGCGGGCGTACCGTTCAAGGATCGGCGCATGGGAGCGCCACGGAGGACCTGACCATGGCAACAACCGCCTCCCCCAAGGGCTTGCTGTTCGTGAAGATCGCAGCCGTCGCCTTCGCGGTCACCGCTTGCGGCTACATCGTGATCACCGGGCACGAGAAGGCCAACCCGCCCGCGGAGGCGCCGGCGCCGGCGGACGTCCCGCCCGCAGACGGTGTACCCGCTGCGGCAGGCGATGCCGCGGCGACACCTTCGAAGAAGCCGGACCCGGCATTCTTCTACTCGTCCAAGTCGATGCCGCTCACCGATCCGCTCATCAAGGATGAGTCGGAGCTGACCGACGAGGCGGACGAGGTCGCCAAGAAGAAGCGCGAGGCCGTCGAGCGCGCGCTCATGCCGTCGTCGAAGTCCCTCATCATGCCCAAGCCGAAGGCCGCCAAGAAGAAGGCCAAGCCCGCACCCAAGGCGACGAAGTAACACGGTCGAGAGCAGGGAGCCAACGCGATGGAGCTGCTGCTGGGCGCGGGATCGTCCTTGCTGATCCTGTTCGCGATCTTCCTGCCGCTCGAGCTGCTCTTCCCAGGCAACAAGCAGAAGGTCTTCCGTCGCGAGTGGGGCACGGATCTCCTCTTCGCCCTCGGCCAGTACCTGCTCTGGACCGCGCCGGTCGTCTTCGTCTTGATGCTCGTCTACGAGCACTCCGCGAGCTTGCCGCTCGCCGGCGTGCGTCAGTTCGTAGGCGAGCTCCCCTTCTGGCTGCAGTTCGTCGGCGTGATCTTCCTCTGCGACCTTGGCATCTACTGGGGCCACCGCCTCTCCCATGAGATCCCATTCCTGTGGCGCTTCCATCGCGTGCACCACACCGCACCGAAGGTTGACTGGATTGCGGCCTACCGCGAGCACCCCTTCGACAACCTCTACACGCGCCTCATCGAGAACCTCCCCGCGATCCTGCTGGGCTTCCCCATCGAGGCCCTCGCGGGCTTCGCCGTGTTTCGGGGCCTGTGGGCGATCTACATCCACTCCAACGTGTCGCTCTCCCCGGGCCCGCTCCGCTACCTGATCGGCTCGCCTCGTCTGCACCACTGGCACCACGAGATCGGCATGGGCGGCAAGGTGAACTTCGCCAACCTCAGTCCCCTGATGGACTTGTTGTTTGGCACGTTCCACGACCCGGGCCACATGCCCGAGCGCTATGGCATCCGGGCCGACGTCTCCCACAACTACGCAGTGCAGATGATCGACCCCCTGCTGCCGCGTCGCGCCCGCAAGGCGCTGCAGGATCGCTTGCGCACGCGTCGACTCGCGGTGGCGCGGACCGAGGGCTCGTAGACACCTCGCTAGGTGCGACGGTGCTCCCACGCATGCGCGCCGAGGTCCACGAAGATCTTGAGGATCACGAGCGTTGCGAGTGCCCAGGTAGGCGAGCCAAGCGCCGTCGCCAGGAAGCCTCCGCCAAGGATGGTCACATGCAGGATCACCACGCGACCGTACGGCATGAACAAGAGCCGGGTCAGGCTGATGCGACGGTACTCGCCGCGCCCGATGAAGTTCGTGAAGAACGAAACGACATGGCTTGCCAGCAGGGCGAGCACTGCCCAGCCGATTTGGATGCGTCCGAGCGCTTCCGACACCGAGTCCGTGAG
>JAJDEM010000390.1 GCA_029259795.1 Planctomycetota bacterium | reverse complement strand
GCTTCGCCGAGGGCGAGCGCATCATCCTCCGGGAGATCGACCAGTGGGACCTGCCCATGCGCCAGCGGCGCCTGCGGCTGCGCCTCTATGGACTCTACGTCGAGACGCTCCGGCGCAGTGGGCGCGTGTCCCTCGGCCAGGGGAAGCCCCTGTTCGATGCCACGCGCGCGCTGATCGAGCACGACATGCTCGAGGACCCGGCCCGCGCGGGCCAGCTCCTCTCCACCTACACCAACCTGCACCGCCGTGCGCAGGAGGTGCGCGCGCCGCAGGACGCCTGGCGTGTGCTCGACGGGTGGGCCCGTACTGGTCTCCCGGCGCTGCTAGAGCGGGTGCCGATCAACAGCACGCAGTACGCGCGCACGGTCGCGTCGATGATCCGACAGCTCAAGAATGCGCGGCATGGGCTTGCGTATCTTCTCGACCGGCATGACGCCGAGCCTACGTGGCTTCGGCGCATCGGGTACGCGATCTGGCAGCAGGACGTCTACCACTTTGCACGCTGGCGCCATGAGGCTGGCGAACTCGGGGACCTCGAGCCGCGCCTGCTCAAGCTCGTGGTGGCCCAGCTGGAGACCAACCTCCTTCAGGGCGGCCATCACGGCAGCTACTTCTGGGGTGGCAAGTGGCGTTGGACGGCCAAGTACGGCCTGTTCGCCGATGAGACCTCGAGGATCGCCGAGCTGAACGGCAAGTCACGAGCCATCCTCGTGCGCTGCGCCACCATGCTGCGTAGTTCCCTGGGACGAGGAAAGCGTGGCGTGGATGTGCTGGCAGATGCAAACAAGCGTGGACTCCTCGATGAGAACGCGCGCTGGCTGCTTGCCCGCTGGCATCGGAGTGACCACGCCTACGCGGAAGCCCTCGCCGTCACCGACCTCCTGATTGCGGAGCGGCCCCAAAACATCGGCTACCGGATCCATCGCGTCGAGGTCCTCACGGGCCTCAAGCGCACCAAGGCGGCGCGCGACGAACTCCTCGGCACCGAGAAGGCCTGGCTCGCGCAGAAGCGCTGGTCGGAGTCAACCGCGGCGCGGCTAGGCGCCGTGGCAGCGAAGGTGGAGTTCCCCGACCTCGCCGAACGCTGGATGGAGGACGCCATCCGACGCCGCCACGACGCGCGCGGCAACCGCGGTGGGCAGGATTCCACCCTCTCGCGCTACTACCGCAGCCTCGCCATCGCACGCGGCAAGCTCGGGAAGACCGAGGCGGCGGTGGAGGCAGCGTCCGCCGCCATCCTCTCGGCCAACCCGCGTCGGCGGGGCGAGGTGCAGAGCGCGCTCAAGGCGCTGACGGGGGCCTTGCAGGCCGCGAAGTCCCTGCCCGGCACGATCGAAACCTACGACGCCAAGGTTGCGAAGAGTGGGCTCGACGCGCCCATCTTGCGCAAGGCGTTCGCCGAGGTGTTCCACAAGCGCGAGCGCTACGGCGAAGAGATCGAGCAACTCCTGCTGGCCCGCGAGCTGGACGCGGGGGACGCCGACGTCCACAAGCGGCTGGTCAACGCCTTCGATGCGCTGGGCGATGCCAAGGGCGCCGTCGACGCGCTCTTCGGCCAGATCCGTCTGGCCCCGCACGTTCTCGCGGCCTACACGGACCTCGCGGATCGCTACACCCAGGCGGGCAACCCGGCAGACGCCGAGCGTGCGCTCACGATGCTCGTCGAGGTGTCCCCCCATCAGGCCGCGGGTCACCGGGTGCTGGCCACCAAGCGAGAGAAGCAGAAGCGCTTGGCCGAAGCCGTCGTCCAGTGGCGTCAGGTCGTGCGGACCGAGCGTTTGGATCCGACGGGGTACTTGGCGCTTGCACGAGCACTGATCGCCACCGGAGCGCTGGACGAGGCCCGCGAGGTGCTCAAGCACGTCATCGCCACCAAGTGGGAGACGCGCTTTGACGTCGCGGCGTCGCAGGCCGCCGACCTCCTTGCCTCCCTCAACCGATAGCCTCAAGCAACCTCCGGCCTCCATCAAACAGGACCGTAACGGATCCCGGCGCGAGCCTGCATGAGTGGCTTGGAGCCGGGACGAGGCAATCGGCAGCGGCGTCCCGCGGCCGACCTCGGTAGAGTGGGCGCATGGGCGCGGAACCGACCACGGTCGAACCAGAGGTCGAAAACCGGACGGCGTTGGCGCCGCAGTGGAAGGTGCTGCTGCTCGACGACGACAAAACGACCTTCGAGTTCGTGATCTGGCTTCTCCGGACCCTCTTCCACAAGAGCATGGACGAGGCCATCGAGCTCACCTGGGAGATCCATGAGTCCGGCGCCGCCCTGGTCGCCGTCGCCAACTTCGAGCGGGCGGAGCTCTACGCCGAGCAGGTCCGGTCGCTGGCCCGCGCGCAGGGGTTCCCCCTGACCGCGGAGATCGAGCCGGCGTAGGGCCTGTCTGCGGTGTCCACGCTTGGGGCCCACCCGCTGCGCCGGCCGATGCCCTCACGATCCGTGCCCCAACGGCGCCATGGCTCCTCAGCGTGCAGGAGCACGCCTCCGGGCCCGTTCTTCGTCGTGACGACGGCTCGCTCCGACCTCCCCCGGCTCGCGACGCTGGACTCTCAGGCAGTGCCTGGTCAGCACCGGCTGGCGCCGTGATGTTCGGGACGGGAGCGGGCGTCCCCAAAATCGACCCGTTCCCGTTTGGTTGGCCCACGCAGGATCGCAAGTTGACAGAAGGACCTGCCGAATGCATAGGTTGAGTCCCTGGAAGGACCCTCGGAGGACCCCATGAAGACCGTCGCCTTGCTTTCGCTCCTCATCGTCGCTGCTGCTCTCATGGGCTGCACCGCCGACCCCTGCGACCCCTGCGGCGTCTGCGGCACCCTCAAGGGGAACTGCTGCGGCTGGGATTTCTACAAGCCCTGCAACCAGATCTCAGGCCGCGCAGGCTGCGAGGACCTCGATCCCTGCGGCACCCGCGTCGTCCTGAGGCCGTGTGACAACCCGGCGGCGGCCCCGGCACCGGAAGCCATCGAAGAGGCCCCGGCGATGGAAGCGGCCCCCGAGGTCGCGCCGGACGAGCCGGTCGCCGACTACGGTCAGCCCCCCGCCATCCGCTAGTTCACGTTCGCCATCGTCTTGCGATGGCGTCGGACGAGCAGCCAGCGCAGCGCGCCCAGGACCAAGGCTGCCAAGAAAGCGCCCACGGACAGGTAGGCGAGCCGTGAGAACAGCCCGGCCACCTGGAGGGGTTGCCCCGTGGCCGGGCGACGCAACAAGGCGAGGCTCGGCTTCTCTTCGGGGTGGATGACCAACGCCTCGTCCACGAGGACGTAGTCCGTCGGCCCATCGATGGCGAGGCCGTAGATGGCAACGATGTCGGCATCCTTGCCCGTGGGGTCCTCGCTGTAGAGGTAGCGGTTTGCGGCGAGCGCTGCGGGATCGACCGGCGCGATCTGCTGGTACGTCACGGCCGTCGACTTGATCCCGAAGTAGATCGGCCAGACGAGCACCGCGACGGCCAGTGCCGCGAGCGCTCCGAGCTTCAGCAGACGCTGCAGGCGCGTCGGTTCGTGGGTAGCCATGGGGTACCCCTCTCCTACTTGGACTTGGACTTGGGCTTCGGCGCGCTCGTCGTGCCGTAGAGGTCGATACCGATCTTCCAGGTCGTACTGACCTTCGCGCCAACGGTTTGCGGCACGACGATACCGAAGTCACCGAGGACTACATCGAAGGCCGCGCGTACGCGCACCCACGAGCCGCCACCCAGAGACGCGCTGAAGCGGTCCGGAATCGCCGACACTCTGGTCGTGCCTCGAATGCGCTTGGTGACGCCCTTGATCGTCAGGTCTGCTGCGTAGTCCCAGATCTTGGGGTTCTTCTTGTTCTCGGTCGCGGACACGAGCCGCAGCCCGATGCTGGGAAACTTTTTCTCGTCTAGCCACGCATCCGAGCGCAGGTGTTCGTCGCGCAACGCAATGCCGGTACGCAGGGACGCAACCGGGATCGACAGCGAGCCCGTGACCGACTTGCCCTGGGCATCGACCGTGAGCACGCCCGACATCTCATGACCGACCCCATGGATCGTCTCGATGTCGGCCTCGCTGACGAAGGTGATGTTCGTCCGGGCCGGGTGGGTGCCGAAGTGGAACTTCTTCGCCTTCAACGCCTCGCCGGCGCCGACGTTTCCGGGGGCAAGGGTGAGTCCCGCAAGCGCCATCAGCGTGGTGGCCAGCCATTGTCGTGTGTTCATCGCGCCCTCCTGGGTTGGTACTGGACGATTGACGCACCTGGCGCCCCCCGGGTTGCAGCAACGTGTCAGACTTGTGCACAAGCGTGCGCGGGCGTGCCCTGTACCGGGGCATTCACGACCACCAGTCGCCCGTAGCGATTCCCCGGCCTACCGCCCGGGTGCTACGCCCGGCGGGACCTCAGTCGGCCCAACAGGTGGACTCTGCAGGCAGGCGCTCGCCCGCCGAGCCGCACCCTGGGCGGATCGCTCGCCAGGCCGCGCACGCTTCCCGCAACATCCGAGCTAGCCGGCGGGCGGCAGGTCGAGCACGGCCGACGAGTCGACCTTCTTCGGCGCGAGCGCCGGGGCCGGTGAAGGGGCCGGCTCGCGTACGGAAGCCGCCGGAGCACGGCCCCACGACGGATCCATGACCGGAGGCTTGGGGCGGACAGAGGACGTGCCTCGGTCGCGCGAGTCGTAGAGGCCTGTGGCTGCGGGAAGGCTGGCCGAGGAGGCGACGGGCGCGGGGCGCAGCGAAGCCGCACGCGGCGCGGCAGGCGGCATTGCATCCGCCGCAGGCTGGGCTGCCAGGGCGCGAGGCGCCGGGCTCATGTCCCGGGAGCTGGGCTCTACGAAGATCGGACGACCTTCCCCATCCACGGCCAGCTCGTTCCCCTGCTCGTCGACATACACCACCTGGTCCGCCATGCAGCCGGCGGTGGCGAGGAGAAGGGTGGGCAGCAGCAGGGCAAGCAGCCAGCGGCGGTTGGGCATGGGGACCTCCTAGGCCTCGGATGACGGGCGCCCAGGATACCGGAAACGTGGGTCAGGCAGCCACCCATGGACCAGACAGGTGCATCCCCCCGACTGTAGGATGCCCCCATGCCGCTCCGTGCCCCCCCGCTTCTACCCCCCGCCCTGACCGTGGTCTGCCTTGGGCTTCTGGTCTGCCTCGGGGCCCCAGCCGCCCACGGAGCGGACCCGAAGGTGAAGTCCGCGATTGCCATGCTCGAGGACAACGCCCGCTTGCCCTTCGAGCAAGACAAGCGCGAGCGCGCCATCAGGGACCTCGGCAAGATTGGCGGCAAGGAAGCGGCCGCGGCCCTCCTACCGGTCTTCAGCGATCCCTTCGTGCACCTGCACGATCGGGCCGTCAGCGCCTGGATCACGATGCTGAAGGGCAGCCAAGCCGCCGAGACCCAGACGTGGCTGACCGGCCGCGGACTCACCCACCGGGATCCGCATGTCCGGGCCAGCGTGGTGGCGGCGTTGGGCGCTGGCAGTGGCACCGAGATCGAGGGCCCTCTGAAGGCGGCCATCGCCAAGGAGAAGAAGGCTTCGGTCCTGGTCGCCCTCGCGCGCGCGGTCACGCGCTTGCGAGGCACCCCCGAGCTCGGGGGCGTCCTGCTCGAGAAGCTCAAGCACAAGGACGGTGCGGCGGTGCTCGCACTCGCACTGGCCGCCGCGGAGGTCGACGGCAAGGATGCGGTCAAGCCGCTGCTTGCGACGCTCCGGCATCGGGCGCCCCTCGCGCGCGCGGGAGCCGTCTACGCGCTGCAATCGCTCGACGCGCTCCCGGCCAAGCACATCGATTCGATCTGCACCGACAAGGATCCTGCCCCGGCGATGGCCCTGGCAGAGTCGCTCGAGTTTCGCACCCAAGCCCTCCCCTGGCCTGGGGGCGGTGAGGCGGTCCTCGAGCGTCTTCTCGGCCATCGCATCTGGCGCGTACGCGCGGCGGCCGTCCAGGGAGCCCTGCGGCTCTGGGACAAGCAGATCGTCCTGCCGCTTGTCGACCGGCTGCCTGCCGAGGACGGCCGACTGAAGGACGACGTCCGCCGCGCCTTGGAGACCTACACAGGCAAGGCCCTCGGCTCGGATCCCGACCTTTGGCGGGCCTGGTGGACGCAGAACAGCTCCTCGTTCGCGGCAGGCGAGCGCCCGGCCAAGGATGGCGCGGGCAACATCCGCTTCCGCCCGGCAAGCGAGTCGGCCAAGGGAGGCGGGAGCACGACGGTCGCCTTCTTCAATCTGCCGCTGCGCTCGAAGCGCTTCGCGTTCATTTTCGACCTCTCGGGGTCGATGCGCAATGCCGCCGCGAAGGGATCCGACGAAGGTCCGACGAAGCTCGACCTGCTCAAAGCCGAAATGCGCAAGACCCTGGAAGGCCTGCCCAGCGACACGGAGTTCGACCTGTACGTCTATCGCTATTGGAGCAAGTACCCTCCGGCGACCAAACTCACGCGCGCCCTGGGCAAGATGAAGCCCTGCACCGCCAAGAACATCAAGCAGGCCTTGAAGTGGCTCGACCAGCAGGAGGCGCGGGGCTGGGGGGCGTTCTACGAGCCGCTCGAGGCCCTGCTGGCCGACGATGTGGACAGCGTCGTGCTTCTCTCCGACGGGCGCCCGAGCCGCGGGCGCTACGATCGCGACGAGCGCATCCTGGCCGAGTTCCCCCGGGCCAATCGCTTCAAGCGGATGGCGGTCAACACGGTCCTGGTGGGCACCAAGGGCGCGGATCGGAAGTTCATGCAGGAGCTGGCAGCCGCCACAGGCGGCCGCTTTCAAGAGGCGGGGACAAAGTAGCCGCCCGCGGCGACCGACCGGGAGCGGTCCGGCAGCGCGGCTTCCTCCGGCCAGCCCGCTTTTCATGCGGCTGTAGGACTTCCCCCGCCCCACTCCTTTGGTAGGTTCCTGCCACCCCCTTGGGTCAGGGAGAGCCCGTGTCCATCCGCAAGACTCCGCTTCATGCCGCGCACGCCGCCTCGGGTTCGCGCTTCGTCGACTTCCATGGCTGGGAAATGCCCGTGCAGTACGAGGGCATCCTCGCGGAAGCACGGCGAGTGCGCGCCCATGTCGGCCTGTTCGACCTCTGCCACATGGGCCGGCTCGTGATCTCCGGTCCCGACCGTGAGGCCTTGATCGAGCGCGTGTTCAGCGGCCGCTTCGCCAAGCTCCGCCACGGACGGGCCAAGTACGGCTTCCTCCTCAACGAGGATGGCTACGCCATCGACGATGTGCTGGTCTACCGCGATGTCGACGTCGTTCACATGGTGATCAACGCGACGGGCCGTGAGGCAGACACCGCTTGGGTCACCAAGCAGTGCGCGGCCGGTGGCTTCGACGCCACCGTCGAGAATGTCTCCGACGAGCAGGCCATGATCGCGTTGCAGGGGCCGGCCTCCGAACATGTCTTGCAGACACTCTGCGGGACCGACCTCTCTGCGGTTCGCTACTACGGGTTCACCACCGCCCCGGTCTGCGGGCACGAGACGCTCATGGCGCGGACCGGCTACACCGGCGAAGACGGCTTCGAGCTGTTCTTCGACCCCAAGCACGCCATGGAGGTCTGGGCCGCACTCGAGGCCTCCGGGGCGTCGCTCGAGATCGCCCCCATCGGCCTCGGTGCGCGCGATCTGTTGCGCCTCGAGGCGGGCATGCCGCTCTACGGCCAGGAACTCAACTTGGAGATCGACCCGCTGGAGGCCGGTCTCGGCTTCGGTGTCGACCTCAGCAAGGAAGACACCCTTGGCGTTCCGGCCCTGCGTGCGCGCAAGGAGGCCGGGCTGACCCGCACCGCCATTTCGCTCGCCCAGCAGGGCGGACGCGTACCGCGACCCGGTTGCCGGGTCCTCAAGGACGGCAAGCCGGTCGGTGTCGTGACCAGTGGCGGCGTGAGCCCCACGGTCGAGCGCAACATCGCCCGCGCGCTTGTCGACGCGCGTGCTGCCGAGATCGGCGGCACCCTCGGCATCGAGATTCGCGGACGAAGCCACCCCATGGACGTGGTGGCTCACCCCTTCTACAAGCGGGCGAAGTAGCACCCCGCCCAACGTAATCCCCCATCAACGTAATCCCCCATCAACGTAGTCCCCTATCAACGTAGTCCCCCTCCCAACCACGGCACGAACACGAATCGGAGCAGCACGCCATGGCCGACCGCCCCAACGACCTGCAGTACATGAAGACCCACGAGTGGGTGCGCATCGAGGACGATGTCGCCACGATCGGGATCTCCGACTTCGCCGTAGACCACCTGGGCGATCTCGTGTTCGTAGACCTCCCCGATGAGGGCAGCGACGTAGAGGCCGGGACAGCCGTCGCCGAGGTCGAGAGCGTCAAGGCCGTCGGCGAGGTCTACACGCCCGTCGGTGGCGAGGTCATCGAGGTCAACAGTGACCTGGCAGACGATCAGGCAGCCCTCACGACAGACCCCTTCGGTGCCGGCTGGCTCTTCAAGGTCAAGATCAGCGGCGATCCGGTAGACGGGCTCCTCGACTTGGCCGCGTACGAAGCACAGCTGGCAGCCGAAGCCTCCGAGTAGTCGACTGCGTCCGTTTCCCGGAGGGCTCCGATGTATCCCGTCCTGTTCGACATCAGCGAGAAGATCAAGATCTACTCGTTCGGGACGTTCATCGTCCTCGCCTTCCTTGTTGCGGCGTTCTACGTACGGCGGCGCGCTACGCGCACGCTGCAGGTTGATGCAGCCGAGACTTTCAACCTGTGCTTCGCCTTGCTGTTCATTGGCTTGGGCGGGGCGCGGCTGCTCTACGCGATCATCAAGTACGACGACTTCAGCACGGACAAGATGAAGATCTTCCAGGTCTGGCAGGGTGGCCTCGTCTGGTATGGCGGGCTCTTCGTCTGCTTGATGTGGCTCGCGTGGTACCTCCCGAGGCACCCCAACCTCAAGGGCTGGGCCATGGCGGACATCCTGGCGCTCGGTACCTGTTTGGCGATCTTCGTGGGTCGCTGGGCCTCGTTCCTCTCCGGGGAGAACTACGGCACACCCGCGGCAGATCTCCCGTGGGCCGTGACGTTCCCGCCCGACCCCAACTCGCAGGCGGTCTTCAACCAAGCCCTGCACCCGACGCAGCTCTACCACAGCCTGCACGGGCTGATTCTGTTCGGCCTGCTGGTGTGGTTCATGCGCCGCGCCCCCCATTCGGGCCGCGCGGCGGGGCTCTTCCTGATCCTCTACGCCATCGGCCGTTCCATCATCGAGATCTGGCGTGGTGACGACGCCGCGCGCGGAGTCTTGTTCGACGGCTACATCTCGACGAGCCAGCTGCTCTCCGTGCCGGTGTTCTTTCTCGGTGTCGCGATCTACATGAGCCGCAAGGCACGCGAGCAGGAGTTCGGTCCCAGCTGAGCGGCGCCCCGACCTGGCGAGGCGGTGTCTGAAATCACACCGGCGCAGCGGGTGGGCCCAGAAGGCGGACGCCGCAGACAGGCCCTAGCCCGGGTGTTGCGTCCGTATTCCCTGAAACGCGCCAGGTTGAATCGTGCGGCTCTCGGGCCCCCTCGCACCCGACCTCACTGCCGCAGTGCGTCCATGGTGGGCTCAGCACCGAAGCCGCCCTTCGGCTTCGACCTCGGGCGCGGGTGCAGCCCGAGAGCAGGGTGTTGCTTCGAACCACGCTGGCGGTCGCCCGCCGAGCCTCGCCCTGGGCGGAGCTCTCGCCAGGCGGCGCACGCTTCACGCAACATCCGGACTAGACGGTGAACTGCGCGTACAGGTGGTAGCCCAACAAGAGCGAGTAGCCGAGTAGCGCGACGACCAGGCAAAGGCGGCCGAGCGGCCAGTTCTTGTGCAGGCAGAGGAAGCCAGCGCCCAGGATGGTGATCACGGTCTTGATGACGACGAAGGCACCGTCGCTCACCTCCAGGGCGAGCTTCATCACGGGATTCGCTTCGGTGGCGCCGCGTTTGAGCAGGTCGAGCGTGTACCACGCATCCAGCAGGGACAAGCCGACGATGCAGCCGAACGCGGCCAGCATCCAGGCTCCCGGCCGGTCCACGTAGCTGTAGAGGCCCTCGGCGCTGCGCCGCGAGGCGCGCCGCCGACCCCGCAAGAAGTACCCGGAGAGCATCGGCGTCGGTCGTACCCGACGGTCCGGCCCCCCGCGGCGCTGCTGCCCAGGCTCATCGCTGGCGTCGGGGGAGTGCGTTTCGATCACCGGCGGAGCATAGCCTCCCTGGCACGGGAGGCAATCTCGGTAGGCGTGGCGCGTGAAGCCGAGGCTGCGGCGCCGCTAGCCATCGCCGTGGCGCGGGGCACGGTGAAGTACGCGCGTCTGGGCGGCGACGACCGGCGCCTGTCGCGCCTTCGGCAGGCGACGCCGCAGGGCCTCGAGGGCCGGTCCGGCAGACACGGGGAAAGTGCCCCACGCGAGCCCGAGCATGTGGTTGAGCTCCGCGGGCGCGGTGCTCCGATCGAGCGGTGCCAGGGCCGCCTCCGCCACGTCGGGCTCGACATGGCCGCGATCGCGGGGCCAAGCGCGGACGTAGAGCGTGCGCTTGGGGCCGCCTAGACCCTTCACGAACGCGCGGGTGCCCGCATCACCAAAGTCCAGGAGCCCGGAAGCGAGCGTCACGAAGCGGGTCGCGCTTGCCTCCTCCAGCCACGCGACGTAGCGCGCGACAAAGGCCTCATGCCGGGCGGGCTCGATGCCCACGGCGCCGGAGTAGATGAACGTGAGCGTGCGCCGCAGCGCACCCCGATGGGCCGCGTCCGTCGTCGCAGCGAGGCGCGCCTCGAGCAGATCGAGGTACTGCGGATCCCGCGCGCGTCGAATCAAGTGCAGGGCCACGCCCGAGTCCGCTGGGGTGCCCTCGTTCAGGAGGCGGGCCATGAAGGCCCGGACGTCACCCTGGCTGGCGTCGTACATGGAGTCGTAGGCCTGCTCGACCACGGGGCGACCGAGGTCCAGGGGACGCACCTCGCGCAGGATGCGCTCGAAGACCGGCCAGATCGCAGGATCGCCACACGTTGTCACCGAGGCGGCCAGTCGCTGCAGGCGCCGCACGCGGAGCGGATCCCAACGACCCGGGGCGTCGAGCGTTGCGCCCATCTTCAGCACGGCTTCGGCGTCGGAGGTGGGGTCCACCCCGAGCATGCAGTGCTTGGCCGCGAAGTAGAGGCCCTCGTCGACCGCCTCCAACGTCAGGTCCCTGTCGACCGCCGCGGCATAGCCCTTGTACTCGAACTGAGCGAGCATGCAGCGGGTCTCACCCCCCGGTAGCTTGCCCGTGAGCACGAGGGCATGCGCCGGAAGCTCCGCTCCCGTGGGCAACGGCGTCGAGAAGCACCCGCTGCCGTAGGCCACGCTCGAGTGGATGGAGCCGTAGCGCAACCGTGGGCTCCCGTCGGGCGCATACACCGCCGGCGGCACGCTCGGGTCGACACCCAGCCGCGCCTGGGTCCACGGCTGACTCTTCAGGTGCGGAAGTGTGGTGTCCATGCGCGGGCCCGACCCCGAGCTCAGTGCGTGCCACCACGCGAGCGCCCCCGCGATCGAGGGCACGAGTACGCGCTCCGGCATCGCCGCGAGAATGCGCGCGGGCGCGGACTGCCAGAGGGCCCCGATGCCTTCTCGCAAGCCGAGCTCCAGAGCCCGCTC
>JAJDEM010000389.1 GCA_029259795.1 Planctomycetota bacterium | reverse complement strand
GGTCTTCGAGCCCGGCCTTCTCGAGGAGGTCTTCGTAGAGCTCGAACACCTCGAGGAAGGCGTCGAGCTTGCGACGCGACGCCGGTCCGACCTCGCCGCGCGCCGCCGCGAGATGCTCCCGCGCCTCGCCGCCTTCGAGACCTGTCTGCTTGAGTTCCTTGACGAGACGCAGCAGGTGCGCACGGAACCCAACGGCACTCGCGACGGGACGGAACACCGCGGGATCACGACCCAGGAGCGCCGCGGCCATCAAGCGATCGCGCTCCTCGGCGCTGGGCAGGGCCCCGACGCGGAACGCCTCCAGGAAGCGCTCCCCGGCCGCGGTGAACGTCGTGAACGGCCGGTCGAAGATGCCGCGCACATCCCACCGGGAGAGTGCGCGTCGCTTCACGTGGTTCACCTGCGCGTAGGTCGGGAGGATGAGCAGGGCATCGTCCGGCCGCGTGGCGCCGCGGCCACGGGGCCCCGGCTGTGTGGCGGCCGCGCGGATGGCGGCCAAGGCCGCGTGGGTCTTTCCCGAGCCGGCCGGCCCCGTGAGCAGAATCCGCCCCGGGGCGAGGCTCGCAGGCGTGGATTCGGCGGCACTCATCGAGAAAAGGACGCTCCGATCAAAAGGCGGGACACCGTACAGCAACCCGACGACGGGGGCCGCGCGCCTTGTCCAGCCGTCGAGGCAGGGGTACGCTCCGGACCCCCATCGGAAGCCCTCGTAGGCCTCGGAGCCCCCATGCCCGCCCAGCGCAATCCGCACGTCACCGTGACCGGCATCGGATCCCATCTTCCCGAGCGAATCGTCGACAACGACGAGTTGGCAACGCTCGTCTCCGGCTTCGACAGCGAGCGCGGCGGCGACTTCGGCGCCTGGGTCGATCAGGTGACCCATGTCCACGCGCGCCACTTCTCGGCGCCGGGCGAGCGCAGCAGCGACCTCTCCCTCGTGGCCGCTCGCAAGGCCTTGAAGACCGCCGGTCTCGAGCCGACCGACCTCGGCCTCATCATCTACGCGACGTTCACCGAGAGTCAGGCCATCCCGGGCGACCACTGCATGTTCGCAGAGCAGCTCGGCGCCGCCCGCGTACCTGTGTTCCAGCTCAAGGCAGCCTGCGCGGGCTCGCTCTTCGGCATGGCCAACGCGTGGTCGCACATCGTCGCGGGCCTCTACGAGCACGTGCTCGTCATCGGCACCGAGACGGCCAGCAAGGCGCTCAACTTCAACGACCCGATCACCTCGATCATCTTCGGCGACGGCGCCGGCGCCGTCGTGATGTCGCGCATGGACGAGCCCCGCGAGAACAGCGGGATGTACGCCCCGTTCCTCGACTTCAAGTACAGCCCGCGCAACATCCACCTCGCCAACAGCAACATCCCCATCGACGTCGCCCAGTTCCCCGATCGTGAGATCGAGCCGGGAGTGCAGTTGGTCGAGCAAGCCAAGGTCGAGATGGAGAGTGGGCCGAACGTGCTGCGCAGTGCGGTCATGAACATGACCGAGTGCCTCACCGGGTGCCTCGGCTTCGACGCGAAGGCCATCCGCCGGGGGGATCCCGAGATCCTCGCCCTGATGAAGAACTCGCGCATCATCCCGCACCAGGCCAATGGCCGGATCATCGACAGCCTCGCTGATCGGCTGAAGATGCCGCCCGAGCGCGTCGTCCGCACGATCTACCGCACGGGCAACATGTCCGCCGCAAGCAACCTTGTCGCGCTCGACTTCGCCTTCCGCGAAGGCAACCAGGCGCGCGTCCTCGACGACGAGGGCCGCGTGGTCGAGATCGTCACGCAGCCCGAGCACCGCATCCAGGCCGATGAGCTCATCCTGCTGCCGTCCATCGGCGGCGGCTACCTCATGGGCTGCCTCGGCTTCACGGCCGAGCCGGCGTTGATCGAGCGCATCCGCAAGGAAGAAGAGGCGGCGGAGCCCGCCGCCGTCTCGTAGCCAAGCAGCAGCGGCCCTGACCGGGCGTTTGTATCGATCGACGCTGCGCGACGCGGGACGCTTCCTCCCCGCACGACAGACTTCCGAGAGGCTGTTCCCGGTGGCGCGGATCCTGGTCCCCGAGCTGAGGGCTCACCTGGGATCGATGGACACCCATGTGCGCGTCAAGGCCAAGAAGGCGGTCGCGTCCATCCAGGCGATCCGCGCCATCAAGGCGGGCGCGCCCGTCAAATAGTGCGCGCTTGCTGGCGGCGGGCTACCCGCCCGGGAACTCGGTCCGCAGTTCCTTGAGCCAGCTGATGGCGGAGGGCTCGTTGCCGCCCAGCGCCTCGTAGCGCTCGAGCGCACTGAGCGCGAGCTTCGACTTGCCGAACTTGTCGCCGTGGATCACGGCGAGGTAGTAGTGCGGGCGCGGATCCTTGACGGCAAGCTCCGCCGCCTTCTCGAACGCGTCGCGTGCAAGCTTGTACTTCTTCAGGTTCATCTGGGCGATGCCCATCTGCAGGTGCAGCGAGGCGTCGGAAGGGTCCATCTTGATGGCCCGCTTCAAGGCGCCGGCCGCCGAGCGATAGGAGCCGGAGCGCATGCGCGCCATCGCCAGCGCGGTGACATAGTCGACGCGCTCGGGCGCGTGCTTCATCGCCCGGCCGTAGGCCGCTGCCGCCGCCGAGGTACGCCCCATGCGCTCGGCGCAGACGCCTTCGAGGAATGCCACGCGCCCGTCCTTCGGTCGCACCTTGGCCGCACTGGAGAGCAGATCTTCCGCCTCCTTGAGACGGTTCTGGTCCATGGCAAGGATGCCTGCCGCGGCGAGGGCGCGACCGTGCTCGGGGTTGATCTGGAGTGCGGTCGCAAGCGCCTTGCGCGCGAGCTCCTGCTCCTCGATGTCGGAGTAGGCCGCAGCGACCTCGACGAGCTTGTCGGGGTCGCGGCCGGCGCTCTCCAGTGCCTTGGCCAGGGCGGCCGCCGCTTGCGCGGAGCGTCCGGCCAGACCATGGACGAGCCCAAGGTGCAGGTGCGCCGCCGTCTCGGTGGGATGGGCCTTGACGGTCTCGAGCGCCAGCTTGAGGGCTTCGGCGGCCCGACGGTTCCCCGCCAGGAGGATGACGAGCGCGTTGCGGGCGCCGAGGTGATCGGCGTCCTTGGCGATGGCCTTGCGGTAGGCCGCGATGGCGGCCTGGCTGTCACCGACGAGCGCTTCCTCGATCCACGCGACATAGATCCAGTCGGCGGCAAGGCCGCGCAGCTCCGCGACCCGCGCCGCGGCCTGCGCAGCGCGCTTGCCGTCGCCCGCTTCGACCTCGGCCACCGCGAGGGCGATCCACGCGCCGAGCACGCCCTTGCTGCTCGCCTGCGGCAGTCCGCTCTCCATCGCCTGCCGCATCAGCGCGAGGCCCTCGGCATCCTGACGGCTGCGGCCGTAGAGGAACGCAGCGGCTTCGTCGGCCTTGCGCTCGCGGTGACGCGCACGGAAGAGGCTCTCGGCCTGCTTCGCCTCGCCTGCAGCGAAGAGGGCGTCCTGCAGCTTGATGCTGCGGTTGATGCTGTCGGGGCGCGCGTCCCAGCGCGCGCGAGCCTTCTCGAGCGGGCTCGGGGCGGGCGTCTCCCCCGGTGCAGCCGTCTCGTCGGCACGCGCGGACGGCGCCGTCACCCCAACCAGCACGAGGCCAACCAGCAGCAGGCAAACGACCAGGGGCCAGGCCCGGGCGGACGGAAGCCTCGTTGGGAGCGTGGATTCGTGGCGCGTGATCGAGCAAGGC
>JAJDEM010000388.1 GCA_029259795.1 Planctomycetota bacterium | reverse complement strand
ACCTCGATGAGCGCCAGGACGCGCTGCGTACGATCGATCCGCTGAGTGTCGACCGCGGGCGGGACCTCATCGGCTACGAACCCAACCAGGGGCTGATCGGCGACGCCGTGCGGCTCTACCACTGGATGAACGAGGTCGCGGCCGTGGGTGCTGCGGACGAGGCACCGGCCGAGCGCCATGCGACAACGCCTGTGGTGGTCTTTGCCGACCACAACGATGTGCCCGACCTCGCGGCCTTCGCGCCCCGGCCGGCGAACGAAGTCCTCACGGCCAGCGAGGCCGCGCAGTTGGAGGCGCGCAAGGAGAAGGCTGGCGCGCTGCTTGCGTCCCGACGCTTGGACGTCCGCCGCCGTGAAGGCTCGGAGCTGATCGACCTCGAGCCGATGGCCGCTCTCGAGAAGGCGCTGCTGCATGCTCCCCGCTGGGTCAAGGACGCGAGTGCGGATGACGCGGATGCTGTACCGGCTCGCTCCCTGGCCCTGACCGATCGTCGGGAACTCGAGACAGCCATCTGCCGGGCCTTCATTGCGGCGCGCGAGATCCAGGTCCCGCTGCGCCTCGCGGCCTTCGCTGCCGAGACCGTCCCCACCGGCCTGGTCAGTGAGCGCGCCGTCGATGAGAGGCAGAAGCGTGCCGGGGCCTATCAGCAGAATGTCGAGCGTCTGCAGAAGCGCCGCGATGCGCTTGAAGAGGCGCTCGACTGGTTCGCCTGGGCGGAGCGCGAGCTGACGAGCGACCTCGGCAGTCTGGGCTACCGCATCGAGGAGGCCCGCGCGGTGGTCGAGGCTGAGGCCGCCAAGCTCGCCAAGGAGGCTGCCGCGCAGGCCGAGGCCGAGGCCCAGGCGAAGGCGGCTGCCGAGGCCAAGAAGAAGGCGGACGCCGAGGCCAAGAAGAAGGCGGATGCCGAGGCCAAGGGGGACGCCGGCGACGAAGCCCCGAAGGACGACGGCGCGAAGGACGACGGCGCGAAGGACGGCGACGATCCCGACCGCGAGGAGCCTGCCGAACCCGAGGAGCCAGCTGAGCCCGAGGAGCCCAAGGAGCCTGAGGACGGTCCGGCCCCCGGCGCGGCCGCCGCGAGCGTGCAGAGCAAGGCCACCCGCCATCACATCGCGCTGCAGCTCAAGGATGGCGTGATCAAGCTCAAGATGGCGCTTCTGTACCTGGCCGTGCGCCGCGCGGTCCTACGCCTCGAGCTCTACGAGCGGGCCATCGTGCTCGCGAAGGAGGAGGCGGGCGCAGCGCTCGCCGTTGCCGGTCGCTACGAGACCGAGCTCAACCGCATGCGCCGCGAGCGGCAGCTGGAGCGACTCGACTACGAGAATGCGAAGCTCGTGCAACTGCATACGGACTCGAGCGACCGGGCCGGGGATCCCAAACACGAGGACCGTCCGATCTGGATCCTGTGGGACAAGGCGCTTGGGGCGCTCATCGACGTGAACGAGCTGACGCAGAAGGCCGTCGAACTCCGCCGAGCCTTCGAGGCGGCCGTGTCGACGGAGAGCGCGGACCCGACGGCCGAGGCGGCCGACGAGGAGGCCACCTCGCCCGCCGAGGACAGTGCCCTGCGGCGCTTCCAGCGTCCCGAGCGGGCCGCCTTCGACGTCAAGTACGTCAACGACGCGCGCGCCGCCCTGGCAAGCCCAGGGTTTGACAGCACGCTGGTCGCACTGCACCACGATGTCGTGAAGACCCGCGTCGCCGCGCTGACCAAGGCCCTCGGGCTGGTGGGTGCGAGCGAGGCCCTGGACGTGAAGTTCGAGGCGTCCCGTCTCGCGGCGGACGAAGCCCTCAAGGGCATCCGCGTCGAGGCCGGCAAGCTCTCGGCGGAGGATCGTGGCTTCTGGCTCGAGACGATCACGGAGACCCGCAGCGAGAGCTTCGATACGACGCGCAAGGCATTCGCAGAGACCCGGCGCGGGTTGGATGACAAGGTCGCGGAGGCCAAGACCCTGCTCAAGGCCTCCGAGGACTACGAGGTCGAGCTCCGTAGGCTGGGCCCGCGAAGCTTCCGCATTCGCGTGGATCGCACCCTCGACAGCGATCGACTCGGCGATGCGTACTTGGACTTCCAGTCGACGATGGCCTCCGTCGTCCGCTGGCTCACCGGTCGTAGCGAGCAGAACCTCGGCACCTTCCTCAAGACCCACTGGGCGGGGCTGCTCGGCTGCCTCGCCTTGATTGCGGCCGGCTTCGGCTTCGTCCGCTATGCCCGCCGGGGCCTCGACCGGCTGCTGTCGTCGATCGCCCACAAGGTGCCCGCTCTGCGGGCCGTGCCGGTCACGGTGCGCGGCGAGGAGGCCCACGCGGCCCGGCAGAAGGCGCAGAGCGAGTTGGACGCCCAGGCAGCCGAGGAGGAGGCCCTGCGCCTCGTCTCCAAGGAAGAAGCGGACAAGGCCCAGCGGATGGGCGAAGGCGGCTACGGGGAGAGTGACGAATGACCGACGCGGTCACCACCACGCCCGAGGCGGCGCCCCTGGAGCCCAAGCCGCGCACGCCCCTCGTGCCGGGGGTTCGGCTGCTACGCGTCCTGTGGCGCCTGATCGTCCCGCTTGCGGTGGTGGCCAATCTCGTGGGCTGGACCTACGTGCTTGGAGCCAGCGATGAGGTGAAGCATCAGGCCTGGGTCATCGCCGCCTTCATTCTCGGCTTCAGCTTCGTCGCGTCGGTGATCCATGAACTGCTGTCGCCCAAGAATGCCGACCTGCGGCTGGTCAATCTCAAGGGCCACCAGGCCACGCGGATGATGACCATCGTGCGCGCGTTGATGTTCGTGCTCCTGGGCACCCAGCTAGCCATCTGGCTCGTCGCGGCCAATGGCTGGAATGATTCGGTCGTGGCGTTGCTGACCCTGCTTCGCAACTGCGGACTGATTGTCCTCGGCGGCATGGCGCTCAGTCGCAGCTGGCTCGTGCGCAAGCTCGCGCCCGAGAGCATCAAGACCTACCTCGACGCCGCGCGTGCCGTCATCGTCAAGGCGATCCTGCCGCTGGCGTTCTTGACCACGATCTTCGTCATGATCGTCCGGGCCCTTGGCTACCAGGCGCTGTCGCACTGGGTACTCGAGCGCGCGTCTTGGACGGCTCTGATCATCCTGGCGGTGGTACTCCTCTATCGCTTCCTCCGCGGCCGCCTGCACGCCGCCATCAGCTTCGTGCGCGACGAGCGGATGGCAGACCGCGAGGCCGGCGCGGCGCCCATGTGGATCGGCGTCGAACGCATCCTGGCGGGTGCCCTCAAGCTGGCTGCACTCGCGGGGGCCTTCTTCCTGCTCCTCGGCGCGTGGGACCTCTCGCTCCACGCCCTCGGTCCGTACCTCGAGCAGCCGATGGTCGCCGGTATCGGGAGCCAGACCTGGGGCGGCCTCATCGGCAGTGTGCTGCGCGCGTTCGGCTGCTGGGTGCTGTACGCCATGATGCGCAACATCCTGATCTTCATCGTGTTTCCGCGCATGGGGGTAGAGCTCGGCGCCCGCTACGCGATGCTGACCGTGCTGCGCTACACCGCGATCGTGGTCATCGCGCTGCTGGTCCTCGGCGCCCTGGGCGTCAACGCAGACACGCTGACGATCTTTGCCGGTGGCGCGACGGTCGGCCTCGCCTTCGGGCTGAAGGACATCTTCTCGAACTTCTTCAGCGGACTCATCATGCTGCTCGAGCGACCCGTCCGGGTGGGGGACAAGGTCGAGATCGGCGACACCAAGGGCAAGATCGAGGCCGTTCGCCTGCGCGGTACCACGATCCGAACCTACGACGGCACCACGGTCATCGTTCCGAACACGGACATGATCGGCAGCCGCCTCGCCAACCTGACGCACGGCTTCGAGAACGCTCGGATGCAGGTGGACGTCGGCGTGAGCTACAA
>JAJDEM010000387.1 GCA_029259795.1 Planctomycetota bacterium | reverse complement strand
GCAGCACCTCCTTGGTGCCCTCGAGGTCGCGCTTCTTGGGTACGAGGTCTTCGGCTGTGTAGCCACTGACGTCCTCGAGGAAGAAGCAGCGCGTGAGCGGCGCGTACTCCTCGAGGGTCTTGATGCGCGTCTGCACGAGTTCCATCGTCTTGAGGACGAAGGCCTTGACCGCGTCGCTGGCGAAGCCGCCATTGGCAAAGATCCAGTCCATGAGCGGACCGTCGGTCGTGGGGTCGGGCTCGGCCCCGATGGACGACCCGTACGCCCAGTGGGCGATGAGCCGATCGGCGAGGTGCTCCTCGCTCTCGGCGCGGATGTACTCGCCGTTGAGCCAGCCGAGCTTGTCCATGTCGAACACCGGACCCGAGGTCGTCATGCGCTTGGTGTCGAAGTCCTCGAGCATCTGCTCGAGACTGAACATCTCCTCGTCGTCGGGGCCCGAATAGCCCATGAGCCCGAGGAAGTTGAGCAGCGCTTCGGGGAGGTAGCCGTGGTCCTTGTACCAAAGCAGCGAAGTCGGGTTCTTGCGCTTGGAGATCTTGGACTTGTCCTTGTTGCGCAGCAGCGGCATGTGCCGGAACTTGGGCAGGTCCCAGCCGAACGCCTCGTAGAGCAGCACGTGCTTGGGCGTGGAGGTGATCCACTCCTCGGCGCGCACGACCTCGTTCACCTCCATCAGGTGGTCGTCGACCACGTTGGCGAGGTGGTAGGTCGGGAAGCCGTCGGACTTGAGCAGGACCTGGTCGTCGATCTCCTTGCCCTCGATCTCGACCGTGCCGCGCAGCTCATCGATGAAGCTGACCGTGCGCTCCTTGGGGACCTTCAGTCGGATGACATGCGGGATCTGCTCGGCGAGCTTGGCATCGACGTCCTCGGGCAGGAGCCCGCGGCAGAGGCCGTCGTAGCCGGGGGGCGCCTTCCGCGCGCGCTGGGCGTTGCGCATCTCCGTCAGGCGCTCGGCGGTGCAGAAGCAGCGGTAGGCCTTCTCGTCCTTCAGCAGGATCTTGACGTGCGCCCGGTAGATGTCCGTGCGCTCGGACTGGCGGTAGGGGCCGTTGGGGCCCTCGACATCCGGGCCCTCGTCGTAGTCCAGGCCCAGCCAGCGCAGGCTCTCGGTGATCTGGCGCTCGGAGTCCTCCTGGTAGCGCGTGCGGTCGGTGTCCTCGACGCGCAGGATGAACCGGCCGCCCGTGGTCTTGGCCAGGCAGTAGTTGAAGAGCGCCATATAGGCGGTGCCCACATGGGGGTCGCCCGTAGGGCTGGGAGCAACGCGGCAGATGACAGGCTGGGACATGGGGAATCTCCGGGATTCCGGGTGGAGCGCCCGAAGGTACGGTTGGCGTATCGTAGGGCCCATGTCTGCTTCGACCCCTCCTGACGATCTCGACCTCCCGCCGCTCATCGAGGGCGAGGCCATTGCGGGACGGGTCACCGACTTCGAGGGCGTGCCCATGACCGGCGTCCGGGTGGAGGCCGCCGAGAGCGGCGGCGCCGATCTGGACCTCTTGCCGGTGCTGACCGACGGGGACGGCCTCTTTCGCGTCGAGGGCTTGGCCGGCGACAAGCGCTACGACCTCCGGTTCGCACTCGGCACCGTGAAGGCCCGCGTCCTCGCGGTACCCACGGGCACCGATCAGCTGCACGCGAAGCTCGCGCGTCCCCAGGGGATCCTGCTCGTCGTGAAGACCGAGGCGGGGCTCACGCCGCCGCCGATCATCGCGGTGTCCTTGGAGCGCGAGGCCGCCGGCCGGACCGTCCGCGAGTGGCACGGCAAGACGCTCCGCTCGCGCGTCCTGCTCTGGAGTATCCGACCCGGCCGCTACACCGTTCGGGTGTGGGGCGGGAACTACCTCCCGATCGAGGCGCACGGCGTCGAGGTCAAGGCCGGAGAGCCTGCGCCGCAGGTCGAGGTGGTCCTGGGCCCCGAAGGCGGGACGGTTCGCGGTGTCGTGCAAGGCCCTGATGGTGCGGCCCCCGAGGCCATCGTTGCGTGGCGTCGACTGGATGCGGCAGGCCACGCGCCCGTCCACATGCGCACCGTCGCCGCAGATGGCGATGCGGCGTTCGTCTTGCGTGGCCTGCCGGAGGGGCGCTACCGCGTGAGTGCATGGAGCGCTGTGGCGGGGATCGGTACGACCGAGGTGGACGTCGTCGAGGGCGAGAGCCGCCCGGTGACGGTCGCCGTCAGCTGACGGTTCCGAAGGGGTCTCCGAGCTTGAGCTTGGTTCCGGCCGCGGGCGCCTCGATGGACCCGCCGTCCATGGCGAGGATCATTACGACCGTCGAGCCAAGCTCGAACAGGCCGAACTCGTCCCCGCGCGAACCCTTGGCTGCGACCGGCCAGCGCTGGGCCGCGACGCCACCGCCGCGATTGGTCGTCAGATCGTGGAAGGCAAGCTTGATCGATCCGACGTTGAGCGCACCGACCGGGATGTAGGCGAAGCGCGCCCCGCCGCTCGTGTTGCCAAGGCAGACGACGCGCTCGTTGACCGCGAATAGCGAGTCTACGCTCTCGACGGCGCGTTCGTTTACGGGCCAGAGCTCGCCGCGGAGGTGCCGCACGGTGTCGATCGTTCCGTCAAACGGCCAGTGGTAGCGGTGGTAGTCGCCGGGGGCGAGATAGATGACCGCGTAGCTGCCGCCTTCGAAGCCCGCGGCTTCGTCACCGTCGCCGAGCAGCTGCGCGAGGCTGTAGGTGTGGCCCTTCACCTGAAGGAGGGTCTGGTCCTGGATGGTTCCGGACATCGCCGCGGCGCCGTCGCACGGGCAGGCGATCGCCGCCGCATCCTCGGGCATGGGCCGCGCGCCGTCCCTGAGCGTGCGCGTGAAGAAGTCCGTGAAGGACTTGAAGTCCTCGAGAGGGCGGCTCGACTCCTCGAGCTTGGCGCCATAGCGACTGGCGTAGGCGCGCAGCATCGGCCGCAGCAAGAAGCCCGGCAGCCCGCGTTTCGCGAACCAGCCCGTCATGCGCGAGAGCCCGCGCCGGGGGAGCGCGCGCACGAGCAGCGGCGGCTTCTTGTCCATCAGGCGCCGTCTCGCACGCGAGCCAGCAGCCGCGCCCAGGTCGCGTAGGTGATGTCGATGGTGCCGTCCCCTGCGCCGAGGGCGATCCACGGCTTGTTCGTGCCATGGAAGTCGGAGCCGCCGGAACGCTCGAGGTCGAGCTCATCCGCGAGGGCGCCGAACTGGCGCCGGAGCTTTGCGTCCTGGCTGGGATGTTCGACTTCGATCCCCGTCAGGCCGACGTCCTTCAAGCTCGAGAAGGCCTCGCGGTAGGCCGCACGCGAGCCCAGCTTCAGTGAGCGTGGATGGGCGAGCACGCTGATGCCACCGGCGGCCACGACGATCTCGATGGCGTCCGCGGCACGCGGAACCTGCGGCCGGACATACGCCGGACCGCCGTCGCGCAGGTAGCGATCAAACGCTTGGCGCACATCGTCGACATGGCCGCGGTCGAGCATGGCCTGGGCGAAGTGCGGGCGCGCGACGATCTGCCCCACAGCATGCACCCGGACGTCGTCCTCGCTCACCGGGACCTTGAGGGCTTCGAGCTTCTCGTGGATCCGCACGTTGCGCGCGTCGCGTCCGTCGCGAACTTCGCGCAGCAAGCCCTGGAAGCCGGGGTGGTCTTCGTCGAACGCGTAGGTGAGCAGATGCGCGATGCCCGACGGCATCGCGACAGTGACCTCGCAGCCCGCGAGCAGCTCGATGCCGTGCTTTGCAGCCACCGGGCGCGCCTCGGCCAGGGCGCTCGTCGTGTCATGGTCGGTGATGGCCAGGGCGGCAAGGCCGACCTCTGCCGCATGGTCGAGCAACTCCGTTGGCGAGAAGCTACCGTCGGAGTGTGTCGTGTGCGCGTGCAGGTCGATGGGACGCTGCAGGTCGAGGACGGTCATGGCTAGGGTGCTCCGTGGCGCGCACGCGCGTCGGCGTACGCATCGTCGGAGCCGTCGGCAGCCGCGAAGCTCGCACCAATCTCTCGGGCCTGGGCCACCAGCGGTCCACGCGGCGGCACACGCCGAGGACCTTGTGCGACCTTGGCGATGGGCCACGAGCTCATCCTTTCGCCCCGCAGGGCGACCATCTTCCCAAAGGCACCGTCCGCGATCAGCTGGACGGCCTGCTGTCCGAGGCGGCTGGCGAGAATGCGATCGTAGGGGCTCGGCACGCCACCGCGCTGGGTATGACCGAGCACGATGTGGCGGACCTCGAGGACCGTGCGCCGGCGCAGCTCTTCGGCGACCCGGAACGACACGCCGCCGAGTCGATCGGACTCGCCCTCGCGGTAGACCATCGCGCCCTGGGGGCGGCGTGCCCCCTCGGAGACGACAACCACAGAGAAGCGCTTGCCGTACTCGACGCGCGCGCGAATCTTGTGCGCCAAGCGGTCGGGGTCGTAGGGAATCTCGGGGATCAGGATGGCCTCCGCACCCCCGGCCAGGCCGCCGTGCAGGGCGATCCAGCCCGTATCGCGACCCATGACCTCGACCAGCATGACGCGGTGATGGCTCTGGGCCGTGGTGTAGAGGCGGCCGATGGCCTCCCCGACGACGCCGATGGCCGTGTCGAACCCGAAGGTGCGGTCGGTGCCGCGGATGTCGTTGTCGATGGTCTTCGGGACCCCGACGATCTTGATGCCCTTCTCGATCAAGCGCTGCGCCATCTGGTGGGTGCCGTCGCCGCCCACGGTGATGAGGGCCTCGATGCGATTGCGCTTGAGCGCCTTGACAACGCGGTCGGACTCGTCGCGCGTCGTGCCGTCCTTGCGCGGCACGGCGAAGATGTCGCAGCGGTTGCTCGCACCCAGGATGGTCCCGCCGCGCGCAACGATGCCGGATACCTCTTGGCGCGTGAGTCGCCAGATCCCCTCGTCCCGCGGCTCGAGGAAGCCCTCCATCCCGTTGCGGATGCCCCAGGTCTCCCAGCCGTGCACGTTCTCGGCAGTGCGTACGACCGCACGAATCACGGCGTTGAGTCCGGGGCAATCCCCCCCAGCGGTGAGGATCGCGATGCGCTTCTTGCGGGGCATGGCAGGAGTCTACACGGTCACCGACGATTGAAGATCGCCACGCGCACACCCCAAGACGTATCGAACAGAATGGGCTTCACGGGCGGATCAATCCGCCCGCCGCCATCGGCGACCCAGATCGTGATGAGGGCGCGGTGAAGCGCGCGGAAGTAGTGGTCGGGGTCATCCGTCTCCTCGTGCGCGAGGATCAGGAACACCCGCGTGCGGTCTGCGAGGCTGCCGCCCAGTCGCTTCTCGATCTCGGCCGCGTCGATCGTCTCGCGCGGAAGGGCTACCGTCTCGAGCGCGGGGCCGACGGCATGCTCGCTCTCGAGCGCGTCTTCGCCGGGCGTCGCCTGGGCGAGCATGCGTGTCTCGTAGTAGTCCCAGACGAGGTGCAGATACGGCGG
Organism: Planctomycetota bacterium; assembly: GCA_029259795.1. Taxonomy (GTDB): domain Bacteria; phylum Planctomycetota; class PLA2; order PLA2; family JAEUHO01; genus JAHEIK01. The sequence goes on along the minus strand of JAJDEM010000387.1, from coordinate 14,978 downwards.
GTGCATGACCACGAGATCGCCGGGCTCCGCGTGGGCGCGAATGAACGTGCGCGCCTGGCGCCAGGGTTCCTTGCCGAACGGGTGCCCGTGGTGGAGCACGGTGGCCGGGTCGTTGGGGTCCGGCACGTACGCGCTCGGCACATCGACGTCGCCAAGGGCTTGCGCCGGGAGCTCTGCGACGAGATGCGCCGAAACGCCGTGGTAGGCAAAGAGACCGGCGCCCGTGAGTAGCACGAGGCCGCCGATGAGGAATGGCCGCAGGACGCGCTTGGCTTCGAACGCTCCGATGACCGCCACGAGGAAGAGCCACGGCGCGAGAAAGACCACGTACCGCTCGTGGATCAGCGCAAACTTCGGGAAGATCAAGAGCAGGACCCCGATCGGAAGCGCCAGGTTGCAGAGCACGAACGAAGCCACGCCCGGGTGTCGGCGCAGGCGAATGAAGCCCAGGATCAACGGGGTGAACCAGAGGACGACGGTGATGGCGCCGATCAGCGCCTCCTCGCCGATGACGGCGCCGACACCTTCCGTCAGTCGCCCGCGGTCGACCACGACGAGGCCCGGGCCGACGCCGACGCGCCAGAGGACGTAGGCAAGGCGGCTGAACGGCTCGAAGGGCTGGCCCGTCGAGATGCCTTCGTAGTTGCGCACCATGAAGATGAACCACGGGACAAACAGCAAGCCCGCCGCGATGCACGCCAAGGCGAACGGTCGCAAGTCAAACGCCACGCCGTCCTTGCGCCCTCGGTGCCAGAGCCAAAGCGCGTGCCCCGCATGGCCCATGATGATCCAGAGTGCGAAGTATTGCGTGTAGAGCGCGGCGGCCGCGAGGAGTGCATAGCCCACGAGCGAGAGCTTGTCCCGCTTGTCGAGCCAGCGCAGATAGAGCAGGGAGAGGCCAAGGCCCTCCGCGATGAGCGCGGCATACATCCGCGCCTCCTGGCTGTACTCCGCGAAGTAGGTCGAGAGTGCGACGAAGCCGGCAAGCCAGAGCGCCTGGCGCGCGCCGCGGCCGTCATCGGGCGTGTGGTCGAACCCACCCCGGGAGGGCCGCTGGCCCGGATCGAGCAGCCGCCGCGCGAGCATCCACGCGAGAGGAATCGTGAGGATGCCGAAGACGGCCGCCGGGGCGCGCAGCGCCGCCTCGGAATCGCTGCCGAAGGTCTCGATCCACAGGCGGGTGACGACCCACCACCCCGGCGGGTGGTTGGCCTCGGCGAAGATGGTCCCGTCCTGCCCCCACCAGGACTCCCGCGTGGCCCAGGACCAGCAGGCGCCTTCGTCGAGCCAGAGGGCGTGGGTGCCGAGGCCGATCAGCCGGAGCAGGGTGCCTGCCAGGACGAGGTTCAGCAGGACGCGCAGCTGGCTGGTCAGGGATCGCACCGAGGGATGGAACCACCCCAGCCCGCTCGTGTCCAAGCCTACGGTGCCCCATCTCTGGGGGTGCCTTGTCTACGGCTTGGCTCGGGAGGTACCGTGCCTCCGGCCGCCAGGCCCCATGGAGACGCGCGATGACGCTACGCCGCTTGATTGTTGCCACCTGCACGACCCTGGCCCTCCTCGTGGCGCTCGACGCCTCCGCAGATGAGGGCGCCAGCCGCCGGGCCGCGTTCCGGGAGGCGCAGGAGCCTCTGCGGGACCGGAACTGGAAGGCCGCGGTCGCGCAGCTGCAGGCGTTCCGCAAGGCCCACGCCGGCTCCGCCGAGGCCCGCGAGGCCTGGGTCTACGAGGCGGACGCGTTCCTGCGCGCCGGCCAGCCCCGCGAAGCGCTCGAAGCCGCCACCGACTTTGCCAAGCGCCACGGGGATGACGCCTGGTCGGGCCGCATGCGCCACGTTGCCGTCGCGGCCTTGGAGAAGCTCGGCCAACACAAGGAGGCCGCGACGGCGTTGCGCGCTCTCGTCGATGATGCAACCTCCCTCAAGTCGCGCGCTGCGATCGCGGCCTTGCACGCCAAGCTCGCCGACCGTGACTTCGATGGTGTGGAGCTGACGGACGACCTTGGCCGCAAGCAGAAGCACCGCAATGTGGCGGCGGCGCTCGGCTCCTACCGTCGTGCGCTGGCGATCGGCGTACCTGCGCTCGAGAAGCGCCGCATCCAGGTGCGTGTTGCGCGCATCCTCGAAGAGCAGAACCAGTGGGCCCCCGCAGCCTCGGCCTGGGACCTCCTCTTGCGCGAGGCCGGCCACAAGGAACGGCCGATCCTCGCGGAGCTGCCGGCACCGGAAGCCAAGCGCATTCGGGATTGGTTGATCGGTCGAGGCCGCGCTTCCCTGCGAGCCGGGCGACGGCCGGAGGCGCGTGGTGACCTGAAGGCCGCGGCCGCGTGGCCGGTCGAAGACGCGTCGGTCGCCGAGGTGCTGATGCTCTTGGCCGAGGAGCGCTTCCAGATTGCCGGTGCCGGTCCCTTCGATGAGGGCGTGGCGTACCTGCGCGAAGCACTGCGTACGGGCGGTGCGCCTGCCCAGCGCAAGCTCGCCGAAGCCTTCGAGCGCGCTGGCCAGCTCGAGAAGGCCGCCGCCGAGTGGCGCGCCTACGTGCAGGCCCATCCCAAGGATGACTACGCCGCGACGGCGCGTCATCGCGGTGCCCAGGCGCTGTTCGGCGCGGGGCGCTTCGACAAAGCCATTGCCGAGTGGAACCGCTTCCTCTCCGAGCACCCGACGCATCCGCTCTGGAAGCAGGTACGCGCCAGCATCGTGACCGCGGCGTTCGCGAAGGGTGAGGCCCGCAAGGCAGCCGAAGATCCCCAGGGTGCCATCGACGCGTGGCGGGCCTTTGCCCAGAAGTACGAAGACGATCCGCGTGCGCCCCAGGCGCTCTTCCTTGCGGCGACGGCCATGCGCGAGCGCAAGGACCACGACGCGGCCCTCACCTTGCTGGCCGGCATCGCCGGCCGCTACGAGAAGACGGCGCATGCCCCCGTGGCGCGCCTCATGGCTGCGCTGATTCTCGAGGACGACCTGGGTCGCCTCGATGACGCCATCAAGGCCTACGAAGAACTCATCAAGCGCCACGGACGCAGCGGCGAAGCCCGGCAAGCCACGGCGCGCTTGCAGCGTCTCAAGCAAAAGCACCTCGAGGTGCGCATGGAGCGCGTCCTCGCACTTGGCCAGACGCCGGTCCTGCGCGTCGAGAGCCGCAACATCGAGAAGCTCAAGGTTCGGGTTTACCGCCTCGGACTCGAGGAGTACTTCACGCGCAAGGGCACGCTGCGCGGTGTCGAGAATCTCCAGCTCGAGATCGTGAAGCCCGACTGGACCAGCGACTGGGCCATGGAGGGCTACAAGCCGCACCACCTGCTCGCTGCCGATCGGCCCGTGCCCGTCACCGAGCGGGGCGCCTACGTTGTCGTCGCCGGTGATGACGACCTCACCTCGACGACGCTGTTCCTCGTCAGCGACATCGAGTGCATCGTGAAGAAGTCCCGCGGTCGTCAGCTGCTCGTGTGGGCGTTCGACCGGGCGACGCACAAGCCGGTCGAGGGCGCGCGCGTGCTCGTGGCCGGCCAGGGCGAGGTCGGCAAGACGGGCAAGGATGGCGTGTGGCTCGGCACGAAGAAGAGCGCGGGCGCGCGCAACGTGCTGGTGCTCTCAGCCAGCGGCTCGGCCTCCACGGAACTCGCCGCAGGACCGAGTGTCCAGGCGGGCTTCCTCAGCAAGGCCTACGTCTACACCGATCGTCCCGTCTACCGGCCGGGCGCGAAGGTGTCCTGGCGCGGCATCTACCTCGACGCCAATGGCGGCGCGTACACCGCGCCGGCCGCGCGCCGGGGCACCGTGCAGCTGTTGGACGCGCGCGGTCAGCAGATCGCGAGCCGGAGCGTCAAGTCCTCGGCGTTTGGAACCTTCGAGGGGGAGTTCTCCATCGACGCCCTCGCCCCACTCGGCACGTGGAGGATCCGCCTGTCCGTGAAGAACCGCGGCACGTGGGAGGGCTCCTTCCAGGTGCAGGAGTTCCGCAAGCCCGAGTTCACAGTCAGTGTGAAGCCGCGCAAGCGTGTCTACCTCACCGGCGAGAAGATCGTCGCCGACCTGGAGCTGCGTTACTCGTTCGGTGGCGCGGTCGCCGACGCGCCGCTGCAGTACCAGGTCTGGCGCCTTCCCAAGACCTACGTGCCCGCAGCCGCCGAAGACTACGCGTGGTACTTCCGTGATGAGCGACCGCGCAAGGCGGCCCGCGCGGTGACCGCCAATGCCGAGCGCATCGCCCAGGGGGAGCTGCGCACGGATGCGAACGGCAATGCCGAGGTCAGCTTTCAGACGAAGGATCGCGACAGCGACGCCGAGTACGTCGTCCAAGCCAGCGCGATGGATGTGACCCGTCGCTGGATCAGCGGCGAAGACCGCATCCCCGTCACGCGCCACGACCACATGGCCCACGTGAAGACCGACCGCAAGGCCTACCGTCCGAAGCAGCCGGTGATCGCGCACATCCGCACCATGGACGCGCGCGAGCGCTCCGTGGCGCGCAGCGGCGAACTCGTACTGCTCAAGCTGCGCCGTACGGTGGCGCCGAGCGAAAGGAAGCGTCGCGGGGGTTCCCGCATCGTTCGCGACGAGGAGGTCGAGGTTCGCACGTTCAGCGTGACGACCGATGCCTCGGGGGAGGCCGAGGTGCGCTTGCAGCTCGACGATCCGGGCCGCTACCGCCTGCGCTGGAACGCCAAGAGCCGCGGCGAACTCGTTACGACCAGCACCGACTTGGAGGCGAGCGGCAAAGCGGAGGATCTCAGTCGCGACGCCCGCCTGGTCGCAGCCCGGACCCTCTACAAGGAGGGGGAGAGCGCCGAGGTCCTGCTCTACAGCCCCGTCTCCCGCGGCCAGGCGCTCCTCACCTACGAGGGTGAAAAGGTGCTGGACTACCGCTTCGTGGAGCTGACGTCGGGCAGCACCTTGCTCGACCTGCCGCTTGAAGGCCGGCACGCGCCGAACGTGTTCTTCAAGATCGCGATTCCGGGCGAGGACCGCTTGGTCGAGGCAGAGACCGAGGTCGTCGTGCTCCGGCACCTGGATGTGACGGTGGCCATCGAGCCGGCCGTTGCGCTACCGGGATCGGACGTCGAAGTCACCGTCACCGCGCGGGATGCCAACGGCAAGCCCGTGAAGGCCGAACTCGGCGTCGCGCTCGTCGATGAGACCGTGTACTCGGTTGCGCGCGATGGCGCGCCGCCGATCCGCCCCTACTTCTACGACCGCCGGCGGGTCCTGGGGGTCGTGAGCGCGTCCTCGCTTGGCACGCGCTTCTACGGCACCACCCGGCAGACGAGCAAGGACCTCCTCGCGGATGCGGCCGCGCGCACGGGTGACGCCAATCAGATCGCCGCGCAAAGCGCACTCCGCCTTGCCCACGAGGCCATCCGTCGAGGCGATACGGCCCTGGCGGCACGCCAGGTCATCTTGGCGATGAAGGCGGATCCGCAGTCGTGGGATGCGCGGGCGCTGCTCGGCCGTCTCCAGCTCTCCGCTGCCGGAGACAAGGCCCTCAAGCGCGCCCAGGGTGGTCCCGTGCCCGAGCTTGCGAGCATCGGCAAGGGCGAGGCGCCGAACGCCGACAGCGATGCCGAGGAGGAACGCGCGGATCGCCGGGGCCGCTGGGCGGGCGCCAAGCCCGGCTCACCGCGCCGTCCGTCCGCCTCGAAGGCGCCCTCGGAGTCCGCGGACGACATGCCGATGGATTCGCCGTTCAGTGGCAGCTCCGCAGGGGGGGGTGGGGGCGGACACCGCCTCCTCAAGGAAAAGAAGTCGGGCGAGTCCGCCCGCAAGCAGGGCTTCCGGAGCGCGGGAGGCAAGGACGGCCTCGCGCTGCGGGATGCCTTCCAGGCGCAGGACGCCAAGGTGCGCCGCGTCGACGCGCTACGCGCGGAGCTGGGCAAGAACGCCTCGTTCAAAGACATCCACAAGCTCCAGCACGAGCTGATGGACCTCTACGAGGCCGGCGCGACGGGTGGCTACGCCGCTCTTGAAGTGCGCAAGACGTTTGCCGATACCGCCGCTTGGGAGCCGTCGCTCGTCACAGGCGAGGACGGCACGGCGCGCGTCACGGTGAAGTTGCCCGACAATCTCACGCGCTGGCGCGCGACGGTCCGGGGTGTCTCCTCGGGCGCACTCGTGGGCGCCGGCCGCGGCAGCGTGGTTGCCAAGCGCAACGTGCTCGTGCGCATCGATCCGCCGCGCTTCCTCACCCAGGGCGATCACCTGACGATCCCCTCCGTGGTGCACAACAACACCGAAGACGATCTCGAGCTTGCGCTCCGCTTGAGTGCGTCCGGGATCGATCTCTCGGGTGAAGACGAGCGGCTCTCGATCCCGCCGGGCGGACGCGCCGTCTCGGATCGCGTGTTCGATGCGCCGGATGCCGGCCGTGTGAAGATCGAAGCCAGCATCGGTGCCGGGCTCGTCGGCGATGCCGTCGAAGTCTCGTTCGGTACGCTTCCTCGGGGTCTCAAGACGATGGACGCGCGGAGCGGCACATCCAAGAGCGAGGCCGGCGCGCTGCAGGAGACATTCCTCGAGGTGCCGGCTGGTGCGATCCCCGGCACGACCCGCCTGACGGTGATGGTCTATCCGGGCGTGCGTGATGCGGTGATGGACGCCCTGCTTGGCCTGAGCCTCTACCCCTACGGCTGCGTCGAGCAGACCGTGCACCGCTTCTTGCCCGCGCTGCAGGCCCACCGGGCGCTGCAGGCGTCGGGCAGTCTCGATGCCGATCGGATCGATGCCCTGCGCAAGGCCGCCGAGCGCGGCGCAGCGCGCCTGCGCAACCTCAGCAACAGCGATGGCTCGTTCGGTTGGTTCCGCGGAGGCAAGGGCGACCTCGCCATGACCGCCTACGCGCTGCGTGGCCTCGTAGCCGCCCGCGCCGACGGTGTCGCCGGCTTGGATCGGACGATCGACGCCACGGCCAAGGCGCTGCGTCGTCTGCTTGCAGGCGGCAGCGAGGATGCCCGCGCCCTCGGCCATCTTGCCTTGGCGATGCACGGGGGCAGCGAGCCGCAGAGCTACGCAACCACCTTCCGTCGGCGCAACGAGGGGCTCAGCACGACGGGCCTGGCTTGGATGGCCCTGGCCGCCCAGAAGCTCGGTCGCGGCTTCGACACCGATGAGTTGGTACGACTGATCCTCGAGCGGCGCGTTGAAGCCGACGGCATGACCCACTGGACCGGTCGCACCCGCGACTGCTTCACGGGCAGCGACCGCGAGGCGACCGCGCTGGCCGTGCACGCCCTTGTTGCCGCCGGCGTCGCTACGCCCCACGTGGAGCGCGGGATGGCGTGGCTGCTGGCCAACCGCACACGCGGTGGTTTCGGCACGACCAAGGCGACGGCCGCGTTCGTTGGCGCGGTTGCGGCCTACATCGCGGGCAACCGTGTGCAGGGCTTCGGTGGCGTGATCGAGGTCGTGCTCGACGGCAAGGTCGTTCGCCGTATCGAGACAGGCCCGCGCCCGCTCGCCCTGAAGGACCGTCGCTTCCAGATCCTCGAGGCCCAAGACCTGAAGGCCGGTCGTCACAAGCTGGCGTTCCGGCTGGATGGCCAGGGCTCGATGCACTGGGCCGCGCGCCTGGAGAGCGTCGTAGCCTCCGAGGAACTCCCCGCCGAGTCGCATGGCATCGCCCTCGACCGCCGCTACCTGCGTCCGCAGGATGCCCCCGAGCCCGGCAAGCCGCCGCGCGTGAAGCCGGGCTACTCGATCCTCCGCGAAGGCGCGCGACCGAAGATCGAGGTCGAGGATCTCGAGAGCGTCGGCAGTGGCGACAAGGTGCTGGTGCGCCTGAAGGTCACCGCCGAGCGCGAACTGGAGTACGTCCTCGTCGAGGATGCGCTGCCTGCGGGGTTCGAGGTGCTCGAAGGCACGACCAAGGGTGCGTTCGCCTGGCAGGAACGCCGGGACAATCGCCAGGTGTTCTTCCTGACCAAGCTCGCGCGCGGCTCGACGACGCTCGAGTACGTCCTGCAGGCCACCCACCTGGGTCGGTTCACGGCCCTGGGCACGAGCGCCTATGCGATGTACGCGCCCGAGACGCACGGCCGCGGCAAGGGTCGCACCGTGACGGTGCTGACGGCAGCCGCGTCCCGCGCCCCGGACACCGAGTCGGGCTTGACGCCGGACGAGCTCTACGCGGTCGCGAAGCAGAAGTTCACGGCAAAGGCCTGGGCCGACGCGCGTCGCATGCTGACGGCGCTGCGCACGGAGCAGCCGCTGCGTGACGAGATCGTCGAGGAGATCGAGACGTTCCTGCTGCGCGCAGCCATTGCCCAGGACGACGCCAAGGAGATCGTCCGTGCGCGGGAGGAGCTTGTCCGTCGCAACCCGCGCCGTATTCCGAGCGATCTCGACACGGCGCGTTCGATTGCGTTTGCCTACGACGGCATCGGGGAGGCCGAGGTCGCCATCGGCCTCTACCGCGACCTGGTCGCACGCGGCTTCTCCTACGAGACCGACTGGACGAACACACTCAAGACGCGCGGCCGGGAGGTCGAGGCGCTTGATCTCCTGGGCCAGCGCCTGCGGCGCTACCCGGTGAACAACGCCACGGCCCAGGCCGCGTTCCAGAGGGCGCGGCGCTACCGCGATCTGCCCCGGCCGAAGGACCGTGAGGGTGTCGCTGGCCGGCCTATGGACTTGGAGACAGTCGACGCGCTCTGGAGTCTGACCGCACAGCTCGCCGGCACGCGCGTGGCCCCTGCGGTGAACTACGCGCTGCTGGAAGCCCAGAGCCGTGCCGGGGATCTCGGTGGCGCGGAGGGGACGGCCAACGCCTTCTTGCGTCGCTTCCCCGAGAGCCACTACCGCGACGACTCCCTCTTCTTCCTGGCGGATGTGCGCTTCCGGCGCTTCGAGCAGGACCCGAGTGAGGCGAACGCGGCCAAGCTGCAGGCGGCAGCCAAGCCGCTGGTCGAGGCGAAGTTCGTCACGGCCAATCGCCGGACCGGCTGGAGTCCCTTCCGTGCGCGCGCGTTCCACTTCCTGGGTCGGGTGCACCACGCCCAGGGTGATCTGGACAAGGCGATCGCCAACTACCGTCACGCGCACAACGTGGAGGATGCTCGCGAGGCCTTGGCCTTCCTGACCGAGGAGCGGCTGGGACTCGACGAGACCGTGATGCGCCCGCTCGCGGCCGGCACGACCTTCCCGGTGCGCTATCGCAACGTGAAGGAAGCCTCGTTCAAGGCCTACCCGGTCGACCTCCAGGTGCTCTTCGCCGTGCGCAAGACCCTCGAGGGGCTGCACCGCATCGACCTCTCCGGCATCGTGCCCGCGCATGAGTGGAAGGCCAGCTTCGAGGATCACGGCGACCATGCCGAGCATGTGGCGCAGGTTGGCTTGCCCGTGAAGGGGGCCGGGGCGGGCGTCTGGCTCGTAATCGCCAAGGCGGGCAGCCACGAGACGAGCTCGCTCGTCATCAAGTCCGACCTCAAGGTCGTCCTCCAGCAGGTGGGCAAGAAGGTGCGCGTCTACGTGACCGACACGAAGAAGGGCGCGCCCGTGCGGGCGGCCTACGTGACGGTGTCCGATGGCCGCGCCATCCGGGCCCGCGGACTGACGGACGGCCGCGGGATCTTCGAGGCCCCGGGCGTCGGTAGTACGCCGTTCGTCGTCGTGTCCTCGGGGGATCGCTACGCCATCGCCCGCCGCTGAGCGAGGGCCCGAGAGCACTGAAGGTCCATTTCGTGCCGAGTTGTGTGCGTCACGTTGACGCGTCGTCGATTCAGACCTCAAGCCAAACGCCGGCTCTTACGATGAATCCTCAGGCGGCACTGATGTCGCCGACCGCGCACCGCGCGGCACGAACCCGGTACGAACGAAGGCTCCATGCCCCAGGCCGATGCTCTCCAGAGTCTGTTCCGTGATGCCCAAGACCTCTTGGTCATCCTGCGTCCGGACCGCTCGCTTGACTCCCACAACCCTGCCTTCGCCCGCCTGGTCTCGGCAGCGGAGAACGGGGTCGATTTCATGGAGTTTGTGCCCGTCACGGCGCGCGACCGCGTCGTGACGCAGCTGGTCCGCGCGGCAGGGGGTGACGAGGTCCTCGTCGAGGTACCCCACGCCGACGCCGATGGCGCAGCCCATGCCGTCGAGTACCGCTTCTTCCCCATCGACGGCGGCCAGGTCGCCGGCATCGGTCGGCCGCGTGGCGCCCGCATCTCCGACAAGGACGCGCTGGACCGTGCACGCGCCCAGCTCAAGTCCCAAACCCGCATGCTTGACGAGATCCAGCTCGAGCTGACGCAGGTCCCGTTCATCGACCCCGTCACCGGGGTCTGGAACCGCATGCAGGTCTTCGAGCGCCTCACCGCCGAGTGGAGCCGCTGCGAACGCTTCTCCAGCCCGCTGACGCTGCTCTTGATCGAGGTGCAGGGCTACGATGCGGTCGCTGCCGAGAAGGGCAGCTCCGTGGGTGATGGAGTCCTCAAGGCCGTTGCCCGTCGGCTCAAGCAGACCGTTCGCGATCACGACATCCTCGGGCGCGCCTCCGGTGCGCAGTTCATCGTAGTCGCCACCCACTCCGACTTCGACGGCGCGCAGTCGCTCTCGCGTCGCGTGCGCGACGCCGTCACCCTGGACCCCGTCACGGTGGAAGGCCACGAGATCCCCGTCGGCCTCCGCATCGGTGGTGCGACGCGCCGCTCCGAAGGCGTCGAGATCCTCGAGGACCTCTTCCGTGTCGCCGAGGCCGCCCTCGAAGGCGTGTCGCATTCGACAGACGACCCCTGGAAGGTCCAAGCCGAGGTCGTCTGATCTCGGCGTCGTCTAGTCGTAGCGGAACTTCGGCTGCCAGTCGCCCGTGCCGCCGTCGAGCAGCGGCAGCATGTGCCAGACGCCGCAGTAGTGATCACCCGGGCCGAAATTGTCGCGGGCGATGCGCACGATCGAGCCGTCGGTCTGACGCTTGAAGGTCGAGTAGCCGGGCATCAAGTAGCGCTGGCCGTCTTGCTCGGTAGCGAACTCCATCGCGTCGGTGAAGCGCCCGTCGCCATCAGACAGCATGCGGAAGTTCCAGCCGCGGCCTTCGGCGAACGCCTTCTGCTCGGCCGGGGTCTCGCCGTTCACCATCACGAGGGCTGTGCGGTTCTCGAGGTGCGGGAGCAGGCCGTTGAGGCCGTCGGCCCAGAGGGTGCAGTAGGGGCACGTGGATCCCATGTTGTGGATCACGAGCAGGTCGTCCTGCTCGCCGAAGAGGCTCGCGAGCGCCGCGTCGCCGTCGGGCCCTTGCAGCAGGAAGTCTTCGACGGGCTCGGGTCCTTCGCTGCGGAGCAACTCAACCAGCTCGGCGCGCTTGGCGTGCATCTCCTTGTAGAGCTCTTGGAGGCGGGCGTTCGTCTCGGCGCTGCGCATCAGATGTCTCCTGGATCAACTTGTCTCCGTGATCGAGAGCGTGAGGATATCGTGGGCGTCGAGGGTGAGGGCGCCGTGATCGTCGCGCACCGTGCCTGCGACGAGGAAGGGGCCGGCATCCGAGAGCCGGTGGCCTACGCGGGCGTAGGCGTCGGGGAAGAGTGTCACCTCGACGGTGCCGTGGAGGTCCTCGAGCATGAGGAACTTCATGTAGCGTCCGGCGCTGCGCTTGGGCTTCTGACCGGGACGGGCGGGGCGCACGCGCACACGCCGATCGGTCACGATCCACCCAGCGATCTTCACGGCGCGGCCCGCGTGCTGTGCGAGCTCGGTCGTGGGGATGGCGCCGGCTTCCTTCGCGCTCTCGACCCAGAGCTCGGAGGGATGGCAGGTCGCCGTGAGGCCAAGGGCCTCGACCTCCATGGCGAGCAGCTCCTCCGTGCGATAGGAGGGCGGTACGGGGATCTGGCGCGGCGGAGGCAGCATCGCGGTTGGGCCAAAGAGGGAGGTCTTCTCCCGGCACTCGGCCCGGGCGCGCACGTAGCGCGCGAAGTCCAGCGTGAGCATCCAGAGCAGCTCGCCCCGCGGGCGGTCGAAGATGTCGAGCGCGCCGGCTATCACAAGGCGCTCGGCTTCGTGCTTCTCGATGGCGGTGCGCAGCAGGAGGTCGGTCGGCGAGAGGTAGGGTCCCTGCGCTTCCCGGTTGCGCAGGAGCGCGGCGGGGGTTGCCTGACGCAGGCCCTTGATTTGATCGAGGCCGAGACGCAACACCCCCACGCGACCAAAGGGTCCGACGTTGGAGCGGTTGACGCACGGCAGCTCGATGCGGCAACCCATGCGGCGGGCTTCCTCGACGTAGGCGCGAGGAGCGTAGAACCCGCCACGGTTGCGCAGCACCGAGGCGAGATACGACGCCGGGTAGCGCGCCTTCAGGTAGAGCCCCTGCCATGAGATGCGGCTGTAGGTCGCGGCGTGGGCCTTGTTGTAGGCGTAGGCAGAGAAGCGCTTGATGCTCTCCCAGACGTGCTCGACGACGTCGGCAGTGACGCCTTGGCCACGGGCGCCGTCGCGGAAAGCCGTCTCCAGCGCGGGCAGGTCTTCGGGTGTGCGCTTCTTGCCGAGGGCACGGCGCAGCAGGTCGGCTTGGGCGAGGTCGAAGCCCGCGAGCGCCGAAGCAACGCGCAGCGTATCCTCCTGATAGAGCATCACGCCGTAGGTGGTCTCGAAGAGCGGATCGATCTTCGGATGCACGATCGGCCGCTCCTCCTCTCCGCGCCGGCGGCGGATGTAGGCGTCCTTCATGCCGGAGCCGGCCGGGCCGGGGCGGATCAGGGAGAGCGCGATCATGGCGTCCTCCTGATCCTTCGCGTTCATGCGCACGACGAGGTTGCGCATGCCGGGGGACTCGACCTGGAAGCAGCCGAGCGTGTTGCCGCCGGAGAGCAAGGCGGCGGCTTGGGGATCGTCTTCGGGCAGGGTGTCGAGATCGATCGTGTGCCCGTGGTCGGTCTGCACGTCGCGCACGACATCGGCAATGACGGCGAGGGCGCGGTTGCCGAGCAGGTCGATCTTCACGAGGCCGGTGTCCTCGACGCCGTGCATGTCGTACTGCGTGATGACGAGTCCCTTGGCCGAGCGCTCGAGCGGGACCGAGTCGTCGAGGCGGCCGTCGCTGATGACGATCCCCCCCACATGGATCGACAGATGCCGCGGCAGGTCGTGCAGCGCCTGGGCGGCGCGCAGGAGGTTCTTCCACGGCCGCTGGTGGATGGGGATCTTCGCGATCTCGGGCGGGAGACGGTCGAGGTCGAGATCGCCTTGCAAGCGCCAGGGCAGCTCCTTGACGAGGCGTTTCACATCGGGCGGTGAGAGCCCCATCGTCTTGGCGGCTTCGCGAACCGCGGAGCGGGCCTGGAAGGTGTTGTGCGTGGAGATCATGGCCACGCGGTCTTCGCCGTAGGTGTCGTAGGCGTGCTGGATGACGGCGTCGCGCCCACGCCAGTCGAGATCGAGATCGATGTCGGGGCAGTCGCGCCTGGCCGGTGAGAGGAAGCGCTCGAAGGGCAGGTCGTAGCGCAGCGGGTCGACCGAGGTGATGCCAAGGACGTAGGCGACGATCGAGTTGGCGGCCGAGCCCCGCCCCACCGCCGGAATGCTGCGGTCGCGGGCGAACTCGGTGAGCGCGTGGACGATGAGGAAGTAGTCGGCGAAGCCGCGCATCTCGATGACGCGCAGCTCACGCTCGAGGCGCGCGAGGACCTCGGGCCGGATGCGGCCGTAGCGTCGCTTCACGCCGTCGAGGCAGAGCGAAGCCAATCGGGCGTAGGCCGCGTCCGGTGTGACGGACTCGGCGGTCTCGCCGAGCTGGTGCGGCTCGAGGGCGGGCAGGCGCGGCCGCGCCGGCTTGTCGAGTCGGAACGTGCAGCGGTCGGCGATCTCGACCGTCGCGCGCGCGGCTTCGGGCAGGGCGTCAAAGGCGCGGGCGGCTTCGGCGGGGGGCAGCAGGGAGGCCTGCGGCGGGAGCAGGTCGAGGGGGTGTTCGTTCCGGTCGAGGCCGCCCGGCTTGATCTCGCGCAGGAACTTCAGCTGGCCGATGGCGAGCAGCAGGCGATGGAGAGTGTGACCTTGCTCGAGGTCGAAGAACACCCGGTGGCTTCCGGCGACCGGTCGCTCGACGGCGCGAGCCGTCTCCAGCAGTGCGCGCTGCGCGTGCTCGGGCGCGTGCGCGATGAGCTCGGCGTAGAGCGCGGACGCAGGCAGATCCTCGGCCCACTGCCGGAGCAGGGACGGCGAGGGCGTGAGAACGATGAGCCCCTTGGCCTCATGCGGCAGGTCGTCGATGAGGGAGAAGCGCTCGTCGAGCTTGCGCCGTGTGAGGAGCCGGCAGAGGCTGCGGTAGCCGTCGGCGTCCTGCGCCAAGACCACCGCCCGCTCGTCGGGTCGGGGGGGCCTGCCGGGTCGGGGGGGGTCGTGGAGCTCGGCGCCATGGATGGCGTGGAGCTCGACGGCATCGCAGCAGGCCTGGAAGAGCGGCAGGCCGTAGCCCGCGTCGGTGTCGGTCAGGGCCAGGGAGCGGTAGCCCTGGGCCGAGGCGCGTGCGACCAAGGCCTCGACGCGGCTGGCACCGGCGAGGAGCGAGTAGGCCGAGTGGACATGGAGGTGGGCAAAGGAGGTCTTTGTCCTGCGTGGGCTGCGCGTAGGCCGCAGCCGTGTGGGAGGCGTGGGGGCGATCATGGCGGGTCCGGACCCTTCCCGCGGCGCGAACCCTACCCATACAAAACACATACGTCAACCGGGGGAGCCCGATTTTCTGGGCTGTCGTGGGGTCGACCCTCTTGAGGGCCCGGACGCTCGCGATCTAGCATGGGCCCATGAAGCAGCGCCACAGCGGTGAGTTCGGTGGGGTCCTGGGCAAGTTGCTGGGGCTGCTCGTCCTGGCGGCGGTGGTCGGCGGCGGCTGGTGGTGGTTCTACGCGCGCTTTGATCTGCCCGACAGCGAGCCGAGCAAGCCCACCAAGCCCACGGCGGTGCTCGACTACGCCGGTCGACGCGACCTCGGCCTCAACCCGTTCGACGCGATGGAGCGGCCGGATCCCAAGACCGCGCGCGAGGGCAGCCCGGAGCGCATGCCCGCCTACG
>JAJDEM010000386.1 GCA_029259795.1 Planctomycetota bacterium | reverse complement strand
GCAAGCGGGCCTGCATCCACCGGGTCCCACCCCGAGCTCCATCACGTGCGAACGCCGACTCGCGAGCTCCGCTCGCTTCTCCTTCGCTTACCCACACCCCTCGGGGTGCCCCCGCGGATGAAGAGGCCCGCAAGCGGGCCTGCATCCACCGGGTCCCACCCCGAGCTCCATCACGTGCGAACGCCGACTCGCGAGCTCCGCTCGCTTCTCCTTCGCTTACCCACACCCTTTGCCTTCACGGTACCCAAGCTGCTTCTTCTTCTCTTCTTCGGCCTTCTTCTTGGCCTTCTCGGGCTCGTGTTTGCGCTCGTACTCGTCGTGCTGGGAGCGGGCACTCTCGCCGAGGGGCTCGCCGCCGACGGCGTTCGCGCGCACGAGGCGGAACTTCCAGTCCTCGATGGCCGTGCCGTCCACCTTCAGGTGGGACGTCAGGTAGTAGAGCCGGCGACGCGCTTCACCCTCGGGACCCGCGGGCACGTCCGTGAAGCGGTCCTTCAGGAAGTACGGCGCCCACGCCTGGGAGTAGAGCGTCGCGCGGACGCGGAGCTTCTTGCAGTCGAAGCAGTCCGGCAGCTCGATCTTGTAGCGCACGATGTCCGTGCCGCTGCCGTCCGCGTACTCGGGGTCGTGGTCCGTCTCGTGGCCCGGGTAGGTGCCCTTGAGGAACGCCTTCGGGAAGTCCGGGCTCGGGCCAGCCTTCGACCAGCCCATGGGCAGGAGCCGGTTGTCCTTCGCGTGGTCGGCGCGGTGGATGAAGCTTGTCGTGAAGCGCCCCTTGGCGTCGCGGGCGAGCTCTTCGTAGACCTGCACTTGATCCTGGGACGTGATCACGTTGTGGTGCTTGTGGTAGCGCTGCGTGGTCTTGCCGTCCACCACGTGCTCCGTGAAGAACTCCTCCGGAAGGACCTCGCCGTCCTTGTCGAGCAAGACGCCCGCGCGGTTGGTCTGCCCCGAGGCCCAGACGATGCGCTCTTCGCCACTGGCGGAGTCGATCACGACAAACTCGATGAACACGCGCCGGAAGCCGACGCCGCTGGGGAAGCGGTGTCCGGTCAGGTTCGTGACCTTGACGTCGGCCTCGATGGTCTGGCCTGCACTCTCAAGCCGCGTGATCTCGAGCTTCGCGCTGCTTTCGCGTGCGTTCTGGGTGTAGTTCTTGATCGCGAAGGGAAGGCCCTTCGTTCCGGTCTCGAAGTCGCCCTGGCGCACGCCGAGGATGTCGCCGAACTGCTGGAAGACCTCGGCCAGGAAGACATTCAATCCCTGGAAGGTGTGGCGGCGGTAGCCTTCCGTGCGGAGCTTCACCGTGTAGTCCTTGGTGGGGATGCGGTGATCCGCCTCCGGGTAGTCCTCATCCTCGATCGTTGCGATCTTCGTCTGGATGGGGTCTACGCGAATCGAGCCGTCCTCGTTGTGGTACTCGGTCGGCATGTGGCAGTCCTGGCAGCTGCGCGCGTCCTTGGTCTTGGGGCCGTACTCGTCCTGGTACTTGCTGTTGATCCACTCCAGGTAGGTGGCCTGCTCGATGCGGTGCATGAACCCCTTCATGTTGGGGTTCTTCTCGGAGGCCAGTAGTTGACCCACCTCCTCCTCGGACGGCAGGTCATGCACGCCTTCGGGCGGCTGCCCCAGCGGCCAGTCCACGACAGGCAGGCTGATGATGTGGCACGACGCGCAGAGGCGGGACTTCTTCAGATAGGGGTTGTAGACGGGCTTCTTGCCGGTCGCGACTTCCATGGATGTGTGGGCGACCTCCTCGAAGGGGCCACCCATCTCGGTCGGCTTGCCGACCTTGAACTGCCCGGTGATCGAGTTCGCAAGGAACTCGCCCAGGTCCTCGT
This sequence comes from Planctomycetota bacterium, assembly GCA_029259795.1. Taxonomy (GTDB): domain Bacteria; phylum Planctomycetota; class PLA2; order PLA2; family JAEUHO01; genus JAHEIK01. The sequence continues at coordinate 1,882 of JAJDEM010000386.1, read as the reverse complement.
AGTCTTCGACCATGTTGTGGCAGACGGCGCAGCTGATGCCGTCACGGGCCAACGCGCCGTACTTGTTCTTCGGGTGCTTCTGGTCCTTCAGGTAGTACCACTCGCGATCGAAGTTCGCCTTGGCGTCCCAGTAGTTCTCGCCGACGCCCTGGTCGTGGTCGTACTGGCGCTTGCCCATCGCGCCGTGGCAGCGCAAGCAGGTGTTGACGACCTGGTCGCCATACTTCGCACCCGTTTCTGCGCCGAACTCCTTCTTGAGCTGCGAGAGCTCACTCTCGAGCTGTGCATGGAATACCGGGTCGCGGCCCGCGAGTCCCATGGGGGACCAGCGCCACTCGCCGTACGGCGAGACGTTCAGTCCGCCGATCTTGGTCTCGAGGAACATGATCGGGCCGAAGCCGTAGGCGCTGTTTGCGCCGCTGTGGCAGCCCATGCACTGATCCGACGTGAGGTAGTGCTTCGGGTCGACCGGGTCACCAACGACGTGGTCGTTGGCTTCGGAGGGGAACTTGCGGACCTGCTCGTAGCGCACCTTCTTCATCTGCGTGAAGGAGTTGATGAACTCGGCGTTCGGCAGGTTGGGGCCCGGCTCACGCTGGGGCTTGAGCGTCGGCAGTCCCGTGCCATGGGTCATCGTGAAGGGCTGGAGCTCCTTCGGGATGTTGCGCCAGGTCTCGTCGTTGAAGAAGCGTAGCGGGTCACCGCCGAAGCCCTTGACGTTGCGCAGCGCCGCAAAGGTACCGCGCTCCTTGGCAACCGAGTGGCAGCGCTGGCAGGCCATGCCGAAGCCGCCCTCGGGGTAGTGAAAGCTGTCGGGCGTGTCGAGGTGCTGGTTCTTCCAGACGCTGCCCCACCACCAGCCGTCGGGCGCGCCGCTCTTCTCCTTGATCATCACGGTCCAGCCCGGCGCCGTGGGCTCGTAGAGGCTGGCGTCGATGTCGGACTTGGTCTTGCCTTCCCAGCGCGCCGCAGGCGGCGTGAACATCTCCTTGATGATCATGCCGCCGTCCGGGATGTCGCCCTCGCGCGGGCCCTTCTGCGGCGCCTTGCCGGCAGCGGCGCCTTCGGGCCAGAACGCGGGGTCCCCGGTCATCCAGTACATGACCTTGGGGGAGTACCAGCAGCGGACGGCCGGGTGCGTGCCGTAGTACTTGCCCTTGATGTAGGGGCCTGTGTCGCGGACGGTCTTGTCCTGGCTCCAGCCGAGCTTCGTGTCGTACTCGCGACTGAGCACCCACGGGAAGAGGACCTTCTGGAACTCCTCGAGGGTCTTGGTGCTCGGCATCGGGAGCGCGTGTTCCTTGGCGCCGAGGCCGGAGGCGTCCTTGCCATAGGAGCCATGCTCCTCCGCGACCGCGATGGGGCTGCCGTCGTCGAACATCGAGCTCACGCCGATCCAGGTCGCGGCGACGAGCGCCAAGGTCAATGCCGAGACTGCCGCCATCCAGTACGTACGCATCGGTGCACTCCTCCGCCCTGGGGGCTCTTCCGTGCTTCTACCACGGAGCACAGTCGTGCCGGGGCGATATTGGCGAGTCCGTGCGCCCGCGGGAGTTTCGGCCGGTTGGCCGCTCAGCTAGGCTACTCCGGCGACTGGCCGCCACGCGCTCGGCGCCCGCGCCTGGGAGAACCTGCCACCATGCACCTATCCGCTTTGGAATGGACCCCCTGCATCGCCGACATCATCCATGTCGCCAACGTCATCTACCTGGTCTCGTACCTGGTCCGCGACATCTTCTGGCTGCGCATCCTGACCGTCGTGGCGGGGCTCTTCCTGCTGCCGTATTACTTCACATGCGGCGACGAACCGCTCTGGGCCGCCATCATCTGGAACTTCCTGTTCACCGGTGTGAACCTCTACAACATCTACATCATCATCCGC
>JAJDEM010000385.1 GCA_029259795.1 Planctomycetota bacterium | reverse complement strand
CGGTCGCTGTTGAAGGCGTACAGGGTGTCGGAGCCGGGCCAGAAGGCCGCGCCCTCGATGTTGTCCGTACCCGTCCCCGCGCCGATGGCCGTCTGCCCGTTCTGCGGTGCGGGCAGGGTGATGTCGACGGAGTAGAGGCGGTCGTTCCCGCCCCCACCGCCGCCCGCGTCCGCGATGACGTACCAGACCGGCGTGGTCAGCGCGAAGGGACCGCCGCCCGCTTCCCCAGCCGGGCTGGTGCTCGGGGGCGTACCCGCCCCGCCGCAGCTCGCAACGAGTTGGCAGACGGCCACCAGGAGCATGGTTGCGGCGGTGGGAAACAGGCGCATCGGGGCTCTCCGTGGGGTCGCGCGCCGTTCAAGAGGCTGAACGCTGCGCTGAGAGGTCGCTATCGACCAGAATGTCAACGAGATGTGAACGCCGTCTGGCCTGCCCCGGCCTCCCGGTGCCAGTCCCGTCCGCAATTCCGGCCGCACCCCAGCAAATGGACCTTGCTGGGGCGCACCGGCTTCTGGTATCCGCAGGGGCTGGGTGGGTGGTGGCGAGGAAGACAGCGATGCGTACCGGGATCTTGATCGTCCTCGCCCTCGTGGGCGCTTGGGCCTCCAGCAGCCCGCGCGCCCTGGCGAAGGACGAGACCCTCCCGCCCCCGCGCGTCATCAAGCGCTCCCGCGGGCAGGTGCAGCCCACGCTCCCGTCGACGGCGAGGCCGACGCCGCTGCCTCCGGTATCGCCCTCTCAGCTACCGCCGTGGCAGCCCGTGGTGCCCCAGCCCGCCCGCGGCACGTTGCCGGTCCGCCCGTCGGATCCGCTCACGCAGCGGGGGATCCAGCAGCGCGTCGACGACTACCTACGCGGGGACGGCCCCCTGATCGCGCCGACCTCGCTGCCGGGCGCTGCAAGCTATGAGCAAGGCTTCGGCCTGCGCACGGCGGGCTTTCGACTCAAGCTCAACCTCATCCTGCAGGCGCGCTACGAGGCGTTCCTCTACGACGGCACGGCTCCCGCACCGGGCGGCGATCTCTCGGGCTTCTCCCTGCCGCGGGCCGTGTTGCGCCTCTCGGGCACATCGGAGCCGAACTTCCGCTACTTCCTGGAACTCGACTTCGGGAACAACGGCGGCAAGCAGGCCTGGCGCACGTTCCGGGGTTGCCTTGGCTGCAAGAACGCGAACCTCGGGCCCGACTCCCAGAACGAGGAGTTCGATGTCCTGAGGGAGGCCTGGATCGAGTGGCGCGGGGGCAACATGCTCAACGCGCGCGCCGGCCTTCTGCGCACCCCCGCCAGCCGACAGCTCATGGTGCAGCCCGAGCTGCAGCAGTTTGCGGACATCTCCCTCGCATCAGCGTGGACGGGGCTCGGCATGCCCGGCTACACCGATCGCAACCGCGACTACGGCGTGCTGCTGCATGGCTTTGTGGCGGGCCGCCCCGACCTCGTGTGGCTGTTCAGCGTGACCAATGGGGACGGCGGCGACTCGGTTCGCAACGTCATCGATCAACGCTCGTCGGACAACCTCGCCTACGCCGCCCGCGTGAACTGGGCGTTCCTGGATCCCATCGGCTACCAAGAAGGTGCCCTGCGCCAGCTCACCAATCGGTGGTACGGCGAACTGGGCGTGTGGGGCATGTACTACGCCGACCGCGTCGATGGCCCCCACACGGGGGTCGGGGACTACCTGCGCTACGGCGTCGATCTGGCGCTGGGCTACGGCGGACTGTCCCTGACCGGCGGCGTCTCCTTCACGGACGACAGCGATGTCCTCGGCGTGAACGACGATGAGAGCACCGCCTGGCTCGCGCAGGTCGGCTACCACTTCCTCGGGACCGCTTGGGAGCTTGCGGCCCGCTGGAGCGGCGTCGACACCAGCGGGGATCTCTCGGGCAATGGAACCGTCCAGGAGGTCGGGCTCGGCCTCAACTACTACCTCAACGGCCACGGCAGCAAGCTGCAGCTGGACGCGACGTACATCGACACGGATGCCGGTGGGTTCCTGATCCTCGACCCCTACGCGGCCTACCCGGGCAACATCGCGAGCGGCGACAGCGCCTGGCTGGTGCGCTTTCAGTGGCAGCTCGCGCTGTAGCGCTTCACTCCGTCCAGCGCGGCGTCCTGGCTACGCATCCCCCGCCCCGGAAGACGAGACCAGATTGACAGTGCCGTCCTCGGACACCACGATGGCGATGCACGGCACCTTGCTGGCGTCGACGTACCGTACGGCCGAGTTGTAGCGAGCGCCCCGAGCCGGGTTTCCCTTGCGGGAGGCCTTGCCGTCCAAGATCACGCTGAAGGCGTGCACGGCTCCCGACGGGTCCGCGACGAGGGCTCCGTCAACGGCCGTCAAGGCGAGGATGCCCTCGACCTCGAGGTTTGACGGCTGGATCGGTGCCGCCTGGAGACTAAGGCGCTCGACTTCGGCGGCAGCGTCGGGGCGCACGATGACCAGCGTTCCGTGCGGCTGTTCGATCGCGGTCTCAGCGAGGGCCCAGAGGGCGTCGGCATCGAGCCCCCCACCCGCACCGAAGATGCGCACGACCAGTCCGCGAAACCCATCTTCCTGATTGGTGGCGTCGGGCAACCGGGGGTGGCCGTACGACACACGCATCAGCGGTCGCAGGCCGTACGCCAGCTCCCACGTGTAGTGGCTCAGGAACGTGATGTTGAAGAGGTTCTGATCCGGCACGGACGAGCTGAGATTCACCTGCCCGAGGCCGTACACCTCGTTCCCGTCGCTGAGCAGGGAGTAGCCCGGCTGATGGGTCTCCAGCAGCTTGCGGACACCCACGTGGTCTGAGATCGGGACCGGCCGGCGAAAGGTGACCCGCTTCACGATGCCATCGTGGTCAGGCCGCGAGATCAGCAACTGCCCTGAGCTGCTTGCCCCTTCGTAGCGCAGGGACGAAATCGTGTTGCACGCGTGCCACAGGCCCTGGAGCTTCAAGTCGCGCTGGCCGCAAAGCGCGGGGGCATCCGAAACCAAGCGTCCCGCCGCACGCAGGATCTCTTCGGGATCGGCGTCCACCAGCGACGCGCTCATCCCTGAGTGGCGCTCGGCCATGCCGACGATGCAGCGCCGCATGAACTGTTCGACGGTTGCATCGAGCAGGGACGCCGGCCGCCGCGCGCGCCGGTCGTCGTCATCCTTGCGCAGCGAAAAGAGGCGGTCCCACGCGCCGCGCTTGAGGCGCAGCACGGCACACACCAAGAACTCGCGTACGGGCCGGGGCGATGAGCAGAAGCTGATGATGTCCTGCTCCCGGTCGCCGTCCGCCAGGGCGTCCTCCACGGCATTCCGCCACGCCTCGAGAACGAGTCGGCGCTTCACAGCCGAGGAGTCCGGGTCCTCCCCCGCAGCCTTGGCCTCCGCGTAGAGATCCTTGCGGATGTGCTTCGCCCGTCGCGAGGCCTCTTGGAAGATCTCGGTGGATGACTCATCGCCGGGCGTGTCGAGGAACAGCGGGTAGATACCGTCCTCATGGTCCGCAACGAGGCCGACCAGGAACACCTCGGGCGCGAGGCGCGGGTCGAGTTCATGGAACACCGACCGCGCGAGGTTCTCGACCTCAATGCGGAAGGCGGCCTGATGGCCCCAGTGGGACGGGATGATGCGGCTCATCGGGGCTCCTGCCGGTTCTCGAGCGGGCCGCTAGCCTACCCGCCCGTCCCAGCAAGGCTACCGCTCTCACGCGGCGCAGCGGAGTCGCCGGAGCAGGCGTGCCCACCATGAACTCCCAGAAGTCGAAGCCTCCCCAGCGTGGTCCGGCCGCGGAATCGACACGACCGTGCGGGCTTCACGGAAGGCCGGCACACCGGCCGGTGTTTGACCGGGCGGTGCGGCAACCCGATCGCCCGGACGCGGCCCCAGGGCCTCGGCAGGCACAGGACCGCGGCGGCCCCGGTGGCGTCCGACGAGCCGCAGGTTCTCCGCCCGGCGCTCCAGGGCCGCATCGACCACGCGTTCGATTTCCTCACGGTCTGCCGGCTTGGTGAGCCAGTCGTAGGCGCCGGCATCCAGGGCCAGCTCGACCCCCCCGCGGTCCTCGACCGAGGAGAGGATGACGACCGGCGTACGGCCTTCGATGTAGGGCAGGGCGCGCTCGAGCAGCCCGAAGCCATTGAGCTCCGGCATCATCACGTCGGTCAGAACGAGGTCGAACTCACGCTCGTGAAGGCGTTCGAGGGCCTCGAGACCGTTGGACGCCTCGACGCAGCGGTGGCGCAGGTCACACAGGCTCCCCACGAGCGCGCCGCGCACGGAGGGCTCATCGTCTACGACTAGAATCCAGGCCATTGACTCCGCCGTGACCACCGCCGTCCCCGGCAGGGGGCCTATCGACCATCCCGCCCACGAGCCGGAGTCGTTCCCGAACAGGGACCTGACGAACGGCATCTGAACGGATCCACCGGCCGCAGGCATACTCCGGGCGTGACCAACGCGAATCCCCTCGCCGCTCACCTCGCCCGGGGCCCGCTCCTGCTCTCGGGCGGCCTCGGGACCGAGCTGCAACGCCGCGGCCATCCCACGCCCCTGCCTCTTTGGTCTGCGGCCACGCTGCTGGAGGCGCCGGAGGCGGTCCAGACGCTGCACGCGGACTATGTCCGCGCCGGGGCCCGCTTGGTCACGGCGAACACCTTCCGCACCGGCCGCGCGACGGTGGCTCCACAGGGTCATGACGCGCGCAAGCTGACCCGGCTCGCGGTGGACCTCGCCCGGGCCGGCATCGAAGAGGCTGCCGTCGGCGAGCCGGTGCTGCTCGCGGGCTCGGTCGCGCCGGTTGCCGACTGCTATGAGCCCGAGCTCGTGCCGGACGAGGCGACGCTGCGCGCCGAGCATGGGCTGCACATAGGCGCCCTGGTTGCCGCGGGCGTCGACCTCGCCCTCATCGAGACGATGAACACGATTCGCGAAGCCGTGACGGCGCTGGGCGCCGCGCGCGCCGGGCTGCTCCCCGCCATGGTGTCGTTTCACTGCGGACCCGATGGGGCGCTTCTCTCGGGCGAGTCCCTCGCCGACGCGGTGGTGGCGGTCGCGCCGCTGGCCCCGCTGGCCATCCTGGTCAACTGCTGCGCTCCGGCGCTGGCGACCTCGGCACTCCGCGCGCTCCGCAGCGCGTGGCAGGGTCCGGTCGGCGCCTATGCCAACGGCGCAGGCTGCGCCGATGACATCGAGGGCTGGCGCTTGACCGGAGCAGCCGACGACGAAGCCTACGCAACGCATGCCTCCGCGTGGCTGGCGGAAGGCGCGGTCATCCTCGGCGGCTGCTGCGGGACCACCCCGACGACCATCGCGCGCCTCGCCTCCCTGCTCGACGCGCAGCGCGCTTAGCCCGTCGCCAACCAGTCCGCCTTGCGCCAGCGCCCGAGCGAGAGCGCCGTCTCCGTCCACGAGAGGAAGGCGTAGGCAAAGAGCGCTCGGCCGCTCCGCTCCTGGGGGCGCAGGAAACCGCGCACCGCGCCATAGAAGCCACGCCGGTAGATCTTCTGGATGGAGCGACCGTAGTCGGCAAGCACATCGTCCCAGACGATTCGCCCCACGAACTTCACCGTCGCACCGGCCCCGACGATGCCGCCCTTGATGATGTTGCCCGCGCCCCGCATGGAGCCCAAGGCCACCGCGCCGGTTGTTTCCAGAAGCGAGTGGTTCGCGCTACGCGCCAAGTCACCGATCTCCCCCGCGAGTCCATCCACGTCCGCCGTGCGCAGCAGGGCGGTACCGCCTTCTTTCATCTCCTCGCCGAGCCCCCGGATCGTCTGCCTCATCGCGTCGACGGACAGCGGAGGCATGTCCACCGTGTCCGAGACCCGATCACTGAGCCGACTCAAGCCCGCCAGCACATCCTCGAGTGAGTCGAAGCGCGACCCGTCCGCCATGACGCCCGCCTCCTTCAGTTCGCTGCCGAGCGCCTTCATGTAGGCGCGCGCACCGTTGCTGACGTCGGACGCTGCGAGCAGGATCCAGAGTGGCGACGCATGCAGCCCCACCATCATGAGGTTGTCCACCGCGCCGCCGACCGCCATGCGCGTCGCCGACTCCTGATCGACGGCCTTCGCACCCGGGAACACGCCGGCCAGGCCCACGTCGTCGGTGAGGATCTTGATCTGACGCTCGACGGCCAAGCGATAGAACTTCCCTTCGCGGATCGGACGCGGCAGAAGCCAAGTCACCGCCTTGACGAGCAGGCCAGCGCACATGACCAGGAAGCGAACCAGCCGCTCGGGCAAGGAGAGCACGTACGCGAGTACGTGGTGCGGGTAGGCGGGACGCTGCACGCGAGAGCCTGGCGCCCGCTACTCGTCTCGGCCAACAGCAGGCGAGCGATGCCGAGCCGCACGGGACTCGGCCTTGGCGGCGCGCGCTTCGTCGGCCTCATCCTCGAACGCCATCCAGACGCTGCTGGTCTGGTTCGGATCCGCCTCGACGACGACATCCTGCGACCATGTCTGCTCTCCGATGACGAGTACGGCCTTGTACGTGCCTGCACCCACCCGTCGCCCGAAGCGCCGGCGTCCCTTGCCGGCGGTGCGCAGATCCCACGCGAGGACATGCAGGCCGGCCTCCGGCTTGGCTGTGAGAGTTCGAAGCACCGTGCCGTCGGGTGACCGGATCTGCACCTCGGCCTTGGCGACCTTCTTCTTCAGGGTGTAGACGAGCTGTGCCCCGGTGGGCGGATTCGTGCCCACGAAGCTGCGCGACCGCGCGCGGCTCGGCGCCGGACGCCACTGCACGGCAGGCGCCGGCCGGTAGAGGAACACATCGGCGGCTAGCGACTTCGCATCCATCTGGCGGAGCGTGGTCACGTCGAGGACCCAGAGGCTGCGTCCGTGCGTGCCTGCGACGAGGTCACCGGAGGAGGGATGCTGCGCGAACTGGTGCACGGCAACGGTCGGCAGGTTCGTGTTGAGAGACGTCCAGGTCACTCCGCCGTCGATCGTGACCCAGGCGCCAAACTCGGTACCGAGATACAGGACGTTCTCCTTGTGGAGGTCCTCACGCAGCACACGGGTCGTGCCGGCCCCCGCAGGCAGGTCACCGACAAGCGAGCGCCAGTGATCCCCGCGGTCCTCCGACACGTACACGTGCGCCCGGTCGTCGTCACTGCGGTGGCCGTCGAACACGACGTACACCCGACCCTTCGCGTGGCGCGACGGCTCGATCCAGCTGACGTAGCGCCGATCCGGCTGGGCGCTGCCAAGCGCACGGCCCGGACTCTTGCTTGCGGCGGGCTTCTTGGGGCTCGCCCGCTGCTTGCCGGCAGGCGTCGTCTTGGCGGCCGGCTTCTTCGGGGTGTCCTTGCGATCGGTGTCCGGCTCCTTGGCGTCGCTGGCGCCATCCCCATCGCTCGACTCGTTCTCGCTGGTCGGGACCGCTTGCGGCGGTCGCTGGCCCTGAGGCTCGGCGGCCGCAGGGGGTGCGTAGAGGTCGAGCCAGGTGTGTCCGCCATCACGGCTCGTCCAGAGGCCGCCATCGTCCGTACCGACGTAGAGCTCGTTCGCGTCGCGCGGCGACTCCGCCAGAGCCGTGGCGCTGCCGCGCTTGCCTACCGTGATGTCCGGCGAGATGGCGCGCAGGCCCCGACCGCGGTTGAGCGAGCGGAAGACCCTGTTGCCCGCTGTGTAGTAGATCCGGCTGTTGTGATGGGAGAGGATGTAGGGCGTGTACCAGTTGAAGCGATAGCGCTCGCCCTTCGGCGGCCGCGGTCGCATCATCCCACGCGCGCCGCTCCCCAGATGGCGCTGCCCAACGTTGCCGTTCTGGGACTCGAAGTAGATCTGCTCGGGGTCCTCCGGGTCCACCCGGACGCGGAAGCCGTCGCCACCACCAATGCGGATCCAGTCTTCGTTCGTAGGGCCCGAGCCCCGCGCCGTACGGCTCGGCCCCCCCCAGCTGCCATTGTCCTGGAGCCCACCGTAGACGCGGTAGTCCCGGCGCGGGCCGACGCCGACGTCGTAGAACTGACCAATCGCGAGGTGGTTGAGGTGGTCGTACTTGCCGCCACCGTCGTAGCTCACGTACATCCCACCATCGTTGCCCAGGATGAGGTGCTTGCCGTTGTCTGGATCGATCCAGAGGGCATGGTGATCGACATGCACGCTGCCCGGATGCCCATCGGGCGTGAAGGTCTTGCCGGCGTCCTTGGAGCGCCAGAGCCGGATGCCGAGGACCCAGAGCTTCGCTCGGTCGCTCGGGTCGACGCGAATCTCACTGAAGTACATCGGCCGAGGGTTCAGGCTGTTGATGCGCGCCCAGGTCTCGCCCCCATCGGCGCTGTGGTAGATGCCGCCGTACTCGTGGCCGTCCTTGCCCTGGGCATCTTGGAGGTTCGGCTGTTGGCCCCCCAAGAACGCTCCGAACGGCCCACGCGGTGCCCGCGGGTTCAACTCTTGGCCGCGACGCGGCTTGGGCTTGGGTCGCTTGCCAAGCGCCAACTCGATCTCGACCCCCTTGCGCTCCCGCGAGATTTCAAGCGTGATCTTGTCGCCCGCGACGTGCTTGCGCAGCACGCTGACCAGTTCCGTCCATGAGTGCACGGTCCGACCGTCCACCGCGAGGACGATGTCGCCCTTCTTGAAGCCCGCCTTCGCGGCAGGCCCTCCCTTGGTCACCCGGGTCAGGCGCGCACCCGCGTCGGCATTCTCGCCGTTGACGCCCATGAACGCCGCGTTGGCCGGTGCAAGTCCGAGCTTGTCGGACTCGAGAACGACGTAGATGTGGCTGGGATCCTTGCGCCAGTAGTCGATCCCGATCCGACCCAGCGTTCCGGAAGGCAGACCCTCCGTCAGCTTCTTGAAGGTCGTACCGCCATCCGTGGTCTTGAAGAGGCCGCTGCCCTTGCCCCACTTCTTTGCGGGGTCGTTCGTGCAGTAGAGGTCACGCTCACGCTCGTAGGTGGCGACCAGCAGCGTCTCGGGATCGGTCGGGTGCATCTGCACGTCGATCACACCCGTCTTGGCGTCGATGTAGTGGATCTTCTTCCAGCTCTTGCCGCCGTCCACCGTCTTGAAGAGCCCCCGCTCGGGGTTGGGACCCCAGAGGCGCCCCAGCGCTCCCACGTAGACCACATCCGGATTTGTCGGGTGGATGCGCACCGAGCTGATCTGGAAGGTCTTGGGAAGGCCCATGTGCTTCCACGTCGCGCCGCCATCCACGGACTTGTAGACACCGTTGCCCCACGAGACGGAGTTGCGCGGGTTGCCCTCGCCCGTGCCGACCCACAGGATGTTCGGATCTGCCTGGCACACGGCCACATCGCCGATCGAGACGACGGCTTCGTGGTCGAACTGATGCGTGAACGTGATCCCGTTGTCTTCGGTCTTCAAGAGCCCGCCGGAAGCCGTCGCAGCCCACCAGCGAGTGGGGTCCTTCTCGTAGATCGCGAGCGCGCTGATGCGTCCGCCCATGCCCGCCGGACCGATGGATCGCCACGCGAGCGGCTTGACGTGCCCGAAGGGCAGACTCGGCGCCGGAGCCTTCCCCGCCGCCGCCTTGGTTTCGACCCCCGCCGCCTCGTCGGCCCAGGCCGCGGGGTCGGCGGGAAGTACGAGAAGGGCAAGGCAGAGGATCAGCAGCAAGGCGTGGCGCATGAGGGTCTCCGGGCAGCGGGGCGCCATTGCACCACCTCGGCTCGGCTCCCGTCAACGCCGTCGAATCACCTGACCGATCCGGTAGAGCGCCACGGCCGCTGCGGCGGCCACGTTGAGCGAGTCAACGCCCGCGTGCATCGGAATCACGATGCGCTCGTCGCAGCGTTCCAGCGACGTCGCCCCCAGGCCGTGGCCCTCGGCGCCCAGCAGCAGGGCATAGCGCCCCGTGGGCGTCAGGCGCTCGACCGCGGCCTCGAGCGAGACGGCCCCGACCCCGGGGGTCAGCGCGAGGAGGGTGTAACCATGGCTCTTGAGGGCCGCGAGCCCGTCGCCCCAGTCCGGGCCGTGGGAGAACGGCACGCGCAGCGCCGCGCCCATCGAGCTGCGCAGCGCCTTGCGATAGAGGGGGCTCACGCAGGTCGGGCCGAGAATCACCCCGCCGGCACCCAGTGCGGAGGCCGAGCGGAAGATGGCTCCGACATTGTCCGGGTTCGACACGGTGTCCAGTCCCACCACGAGGTGCGGCTCGCCAGCGGCTGCAAGCAAGGCATCGACCGACACAGGCTCCGGTCGCTGGCCCACCGCAAGGCAGCCTTGGTGGAACTTCCAGCCCGCGACATCGCGCAGCGTGCCGGACGCCACGCGGTAGACCGCGAGGTCGGAGGCGGCTTCGAGCTCGCTTGCCAGGGTCGGCCAGGCGGTATCGTCGATGAGAACAGACTCCGCGCGCAAGACGGAGTCGCTCAAGAGCGTGCGCACGATCTGGCGCCCCTCCGCGATGAAGCGCGCGCTGCGCCGGACGAGCTCGGGATCGCGTACGCCCCGATACAGCGCAAGCCGCGCGTCGTCGACCCAGGTCGGCGCGCTCGTGTCCAATCGAACGATCGGCACGGCGCTCAGGGCGTCGGTCGGCAGCGGTGCAGTGCCATCAGGACGTAGCCGGTGCCGTACGGCTTGTGGGTCCGGTAGAGCTGGTAGTCCCACCACGAGCCGTCCTTCTCCTGAAGGGCAAGGAGGTGACCCGCGATCTGCTGGCGGTAGAGCGCGCGCTTGGCCTTCGGCGCACGCTCGATGATCCGGCTGGCGTAGTAGTAGCCGTAGAAGCAGAAGTAACCCGAGTTCTGGTACCAGGTCTCGTGCGGGATCGGGTACTTGCGCGCCAGGCGCAGGAACCGACCGTGCTTCTCGAGCTCGTCCAGTGCTTGGGGATACCGCTGCGGGTCGACCTCGGCGCCCGTCATCCCCCACGCGAGGATGCACGCCGGTGTGCGCGCCAGACTGCCCTTGGTGCGGTTGATGTTGCCGTTGTCTCCGCGAATGCCCCACAGCCGCGTACTGAAGCTGTACGCGAAGGAGCCCCCGGGGATCTGGCAGCGACGCATGAGCTTGTTTGCGCGCTTGATCAGCTTCGCGGGCACCTCGATGCCCTGGGCCTGCGCCATCGCAAGCGCCACGACAGCCGAGGCCGTCGTGAACGATGTCGCCCCCGGCCCCGGGGAGGCGGTCTTCACGCCGAAGTTGAAGTACCCCCAGCCGCCCTCGACGAACTCCATGCGCTGGAGCCAGGACACACAGCCCGCGGCCGCCTTCGCAAGCCGCTTGCGAGGCTCGACGCGCTTCTCGATGGCAAGCAGGCGCGCGAACGCCTCGAGGCAATACATGTGGGCCCAGACGTTGTAGAGGGTGTCGGCGCGTTGACGCCGGACACCGAAGCTCTTGAGCAGGTAACGGGTGCCCCGCTCGATGGCCGCCTTCACATCCGCACCCGGCCCACCGACCTCGATCAACGCAGAGAGAGCGAGCCCCGACGCGCCGACGGTGAAGGCCCGATTCGAGCCGGGCCTCGGCGCATAGATGTCGATGTGCAGATTGGGGGCAGAGCCGCCCCAGGACCCGTTCTTGTTCTGGGTCGCGAGCAGATGGCGGACGCCCCGCTGGATCGCCCGTTCGATCGCGGCAGCCTGCGTCTTGCTCGCCGGTGCCACCGCGGGCGCAGCAGCCTTCTCCTCTGCGTGCGCCCAGGGCGTCGCAAGAAGGAGGAGCAGGAGGCTGGCGGTCAGACGGCTCACTTGTCCGAGTCATCCCCGGCTTCGGCCTCTTTGATCTTCTCGACAGGGTCACCGGGCTCAGCCCTGATCTTCTGGCCCGCGGTGAGGCCTTCGGTGACCTCGACCCGGTCGCCGACGGTCTTGCCAATCTTGATCGGGATCGACTTGCCGTCGATGCCCCAGACGAGATGGATCTCATCGACGATGGACATGGCGGATGCCGGGATGCTCAGCACGTCGACTCGATCCACCTGGTGGATCTCGGCCTTGCAGCGGATCCCCGTACGCAAGCGGGCGTCCTTGGCCTTCACGCGCAAGACGACCCGGTAGGAGCCGCCGGCGCCGTAGCGCGCGACCAGAGCGACCTCGGCCTCGAGGGCGTCGTCGCCGGTGAGGTCGGTCTTGATGGAGGCCGTAGCACCCGCCTTGATGCTGGCCACGTCGGCTTCCTTCACGGTCGTGTGCACGCGCATGGTGCTCTCGTCGACGATCGTGTAGGGCGTCTGCCCGGACTTCATCGTCTCGCCGGCTTCGTAGGCCTCGTCGCTGTCCAGGCCCTTCCAGCCGCCCTGCACGAACGAGCCGCGCACCGCGTAGCCGGCCATCGGCGCCTTCAGCGTGAAGGCGGCGCCATCCTCCTTGAGCTCCGCCAGCGCCTTCTCGGCCTTCGCGAAGCCTTCGCGCGAGCCCTCCATGCCGAGCTCGGCCGACGCCCGCTCGAGGGACTCGGTCGCCTGCAGGCGCTCGAAGGAAGCAACCGCTCGCCGCACGGCCAGCCGCAACTTCTCGTGTTCGCGGGGCAGGCTGGTCTTGAGGCTGTACTCGTGGCGGTTCTTGTAGCGCTCGAAGGACTCGAGCATGCGCTCCATGTTGCGCCGGTTGCGCTTGAGCACAATCTCCTCGGTCTCCTCGGTGAGGTCGTCCTCGGTGTACATCTTCTCGAGTTGGGCGAGCTCTTCGCGCATGTTCAGGATCGAGATGCTGCGACCCTTGAAGCTGTACTTCGCATCCTCCTCACGCAGCTTGCGTTCCACCTTCTGGAAGCGATCCAGCGCTTCCTCGGCCAGGCGCTTGCTGCGCATGACCTCGTCTCGCTTGAGTGCCAGCGTCGTCTTGGAGAGCGCGTGCAGGCGCTCCGCACGCTCCAACCCAAGGCGCTTGATCTCCAGATCCCGCTCGCTCGTCGCGAGGACCTCCTTGTAGTCCTCATCCTCGAAGCGCAGGAGGGTCTGCCCCTTGACGACGGGGCCCTCGGGGACGCTCTCCGCGATCTCGAGCTTGCCGCGGTAGGCCTTGAACTCGATCGTCACGCGCTCGTAGCGCGCCGGGACGACCGTGCCCTTGGTCTCTACGGTGCCACCGAGAGGTCCACGGCGGACCGTGACGGTCGCCGGGGCGTCGCCGCTTGACTTGGGCGCCTCCTCGGCCGCGAGCGGTGCGACGAGCAGCAAGAGGAGCGCGGCGGTCAGCGGGAACGAAAGCGGGCTTTTCATCGGTCGTCTCCGGGGGCGTCGGACGCCCAGCACGGTAGGTCGAATCCGCCTCCCCCTCAACCCCGCGACCCTTCGCTTCGCTTGAGCACAGTCACGGCTAGAGTACGAATGCCCTCAGCCCCGGGGGGATCGAGGATCTCCATGGAAGTCGTCTGCCTCGGCGCCGGCCCGGCGTCGCTCTACACCGCCATTCTCATGAAGAAGGCGTTTCCAGACATTGATCTCCGGCTCTACGAACAGAATCGCGCGGACGACACGTTCGGCTGGGGCGTCGTCTTCTCCGACGAGACGATGGGCGGCTTCGAGGAGGCCGATCCGGAGAGCTACCATGCGATCCGCAAGCAGTTCGCCTACTGGGCGGACATCGACACGTGGCATGCCGGCACCTGCATCCGCTCGACGGGGCACGGCTTCAGCGGCCTGGCCCGCCGGCGCCTGCTGAACATCCTGCAGGACCGCTGCCGCGATCTCGGCATTCCGATCGAGTTCGAACATCAGGTCACGGAACTGGAGCCGCTGCGTTCCGCGGACCTCATCGTTGCGGGCGACGGCATCAACAGCCTCGTCCGTACCACGTACGCCGACCACTTCCAGCCGACTCACGACTGGCGCAAGTGCAAGTTCACCTGGCTCGGCACCACGAAGCCGCTCGAGTCGTTCACGTTCATATTCAAAGAGAACGAGCACGGCCTCTTCCAGGTGCACGCCTACCCCTTCGAGGAGGGGTTGAGCACCTTCATCGTCGAGTGCCGCGAGGACACGTGGCAGCGAGCGGGCCTGGACCAAGCCACGGAGGAAGACACCGTCGCCTACCTCAGCGAGCTCTTCGCCGAGGACCTCGCTGGCCATCCCCTGCTCATCAATCGCTCGGTCTGGCGCAGCTTCCCGACCATCCGCAACACCACCTGGCATCACGAGAACATCGTGCTGCTCGGCGATGCCGCCCACACCGCGCACTTCTCCATCGGGTCCGGCACCAAGCTCGCGATGGAGGACGCCATCGCGCTCGTCGACGCCTTCAAGCAGCACGGCTGGGATGACGTCCCGACGGTACTCGCCGAGTACGAGGGCGCCCGGCGCGACGAAACCGAGCGACTGCAGCACACGGCGCAGGTCAGTCTCGAGTGGTTCGAGAACAGCCACCGCTACCTCAAGCAGAGTCCGCTGCAGTTCACGTTCAACCTGATGACACGCAGCAAGCGCCTCACGTACGACAACCTCGCCCTGCGCGATCCAGAGCTTGTCGACGCGTTCACGGCGGAGTTCGCCGCCGACGCCGGGGTGACCTGGCCGGAGGGCGCCTTCCCGCCGCCGCCGGCCCTGACGCCCTACGCCATCGGCGGACTGACACTCGCCAACCGCATCGTCGTCTCGGCAATGTGCCAGTACTCCGCCGAGGCGGGCCTTGTGAACGACTGGCACTTCGTCCACTACGGCAGCCTCGCCACGGGCGGCGCCGCATTGGTGATGACCGAGATGACATGCGTCTCGGAAGCCGGACGAATCACCCGCGGCTGCACGGGACTCTGGAACGAAGACCAGGAAGCCGCCTGGCGGCGCGTCGTCGGCTGGATGCACGCCAACTCGGAAGCCGCGGTCGGCTTGCAGGTCGGCCACGCGGGGCGCAAGGGTTCCTGCACCCTCCCCTGGGAGGGCGACCGGCCCCTGAAGGACGGCACGGCCTGGGAGACCCTGGCGCCCTCGCCGATTCCCTTCCGGCCCGGCGAGGCGCTGCCGCGCGAGATGACCCGCGCCGACATGGACGCGGTCCGTGACCAGTTCGTGGCGACGGTCGAGCGCGCTGTGCGCGTGGGCTTCGACGCCATCGAGTTGCACATGGCCCACGGCTATCTGCTCTCCACGTTCATCTCCCCCCTCGCCAACGAGCGCGGTGACGAGTACGGCGGCAGCCTCGAGAACCGCATGCGCTACCCGCTGGAGGTCCTTGCGGCGATCCGCGCCGTGATGCCGATCGGCATGCCTTGCTTCGTGAGGATCTCTGCCAGCGACTGGCTCGACGAGGCCGGCGGGCTGACCGCCGAGGATGCGGTCGAGGTCAGCCGACGGCTCGCCGCGGGCGGCGCCGACGTCATCGACGTCTCCAGCGCCTACGTCACGCCCGAGAGCGAACCGACCTACGGGCGCATGTACCAGGTGCCGTTTGCGGATCGCATCCGCCACGCCACGGGGCTGCCCGTCATGGCCGTCGGCGGCATTGCAGGAATGGACCATGCAAACACGATCGTTGGCGCGGGACGCGCCGACCTCTGCGCGATCGCCCGCGGTCACCTGCTCAACCCCCACCTGACCCTGGAAGGCATCGCAACCTATAGGGACCAGGGCCAGCCGTTCCCCCGGCAGTACGGCCCGGCGCGCCCCCCGCCCCGCAAGCTCTAGCCCCCAGGACCCAGCATGCCCCGCTCCCTACTCCTGTCCCTCACCGTGCTCAGCGCCTTCCTCTGCGCCGCGACCCCCTCGCATGGCGAGGAGGCTCAGAAGGCGCTGCGCAAGCGACCGCAGGTGCTGAAGCCCAGCGAGCACGGCGTGGGCACCCTCGTTTCCGACCTGACCTTCACCGACCTCGCCGGCACCACCGGACGCCTGAGTGACTTCAGGAAGTCCAAGGCACTGGTGATCGCCTACACCAACGCCAGCTGTCCCCTCTGCAAGCGCTACGGGCCGCGGCTTGGCCGCATGGCCAAGACCTGGGCGGCCCGGGGCGTGACGTTCCTCTTCGTCAACCCGACGCCCGGGGAGGACCCGCAGGTCGTCGCCGCGGCGCGCAAGGCCCACGGACTCAGCGGTCGCTACGTGATCGACGAGGGCCAGCGCTTCTCGCGCGCCCTCGCAGCCACGACGACCGGTGAGGTCTTCCTGCTCGACCCCGCGCGCACGCTGATCTACCGCGGCGCGGTGGATGACCAATACGGGGTCGGCTGGGCGCACGAGGCCGCGACCCACCCCTATCTGGAGCGGGCCCTCGAAGCCCTGCTGGCCGGCCGGGAGCCGTACCCTGCGGCGACCACGGCCCCCGGCTGTGTCCTCGGCGTAGCCAAGGCGCCCCTGCCCGCCGCGCAAGTCACCTGGCACGGCCGCGTCCAGCGCATCGTCCAGAACCGCTGCCAGTCCTGCCACCGACCCGGGGAGAACGGCCCCTTCTCGCTGCTGACCTTCAAGGAGGCAAAAACCAACGCGGCGATGATCGACTACGCCGTCAAGGAGAAGCTGATGCCGCCGTGGTTCGCTACGGCAGAGAGCCTTCCGATGCGCAACGACCACAGCCTGACGAAGCGTGAGCGCGACGATGTGCAGGCCTGGGTTGCCGCAGGCTGTCCGAAGGGCGACCCCAAAGATGCGCCGCGGCCGCGGACCTGGACGAAGGGCTGGAAGATCGGCACGCCCGACGCCGTGGTGTCCATCCCCAAGCCCGTTCGCGTCCCCGCCGAAGGCACGGTGCGCTACCAGCACCAGACCCTCGCCACGGACTTCGGCGAAGACAAGTGGATCGCAGCCTTCGAGATCCGCCCGACCGCGCCGCAAGCCGTGCACCACGTGCTGGTCTTTGCCCGCTACCCCAACGATCACCCCCGCCGCCGGGAGCAGCCGAACAACCACCAGGGGATCGACGGCTACTTCGTCGCGATGGTGCCCGGGCAGACGTCCTACCGCTTTCCGGAGGGCACGGCGCGCTTCCTCCCGCGCGGCTCGCGTTTGCGCTTTCAGCTGCACTACACGACGAACGGCACCGCGGCCACCGACCAGACCACGGTCGGTTTCATCTTCGCGAAGGGCAAGCCCGAGCGCGAGCTGCGCACGGCAGGCCTGGCGAACCTGGGTATCACGATTCCCGCCGGCGCGGCCCATCACAAGGCTGCGACCACGCGCATGCTGCCCGTCGCCTCACGCCTCTTCGGCTTCACACCCCACATGCACGTGCGCGGCAAGGCCTTCCGCTACGAGGCCCTGCTGCCCGACGGGACGCGCAAGCTGCTCCTGGACATTCCGCGCTACGACTTCAACTGGCAGCTGAACTACCAGCTGGCCGAGCCCCTGGATGTGCCTGCAGGCACGCGCCTCATCGCCACGGCTTGGTATGACAACAGCAGCGCGAACCCGGCGAACCCGGATCCCTCGAAGATCGTCCGCTGGGGCAACCAGACCTGGCAGGAGATGCTCATCGGCTACGTGGACTGGCACCCGATCGCCAAGTGACGAGAGGGCGCTGCGACTCGGGCCTCGGACCGGGTACGCTCGGTCCGTGGAGATCCGCGCCTTCGCCCTGAGCTTGCTGGAAGCCGACACGCTGGACGGCAAGCTGCGCCCGCCGCCGGACGACCTGACCGACGACAGTCCGGGAGACGCCCTGCGCGTGCGGGGGCCCATCCGCCCAGCGGGCCTGCGCCACGACCCGGTCGCCCGCGTCAAGGTGCCGCCGCCCACGGGCATGGTGGACCCCGAGCAGCGCGCGCGCATCCTGCATGCGCAAGCCAATCACGAGCTGCAAGCGGCCGAGCTCTTCGCCTGGGCCCTACTCGCCTTCCCGACGATGCCCGCTGACTTCCGACGCGGCTGCCTCGGCATCCTCGCGGAGGAGCAGAAGCACTGCCGGCTCTACGTGGAGCGCCTCCGCGCCCTTCAGCACGCCTTTGGCGACTTCGGCGTCACCGCTCACTTCTGGCGCAAGGCGGAACGCATCGTCACACCGCTCGAGTTCGTCTGCGTGATGGGACTGACATTCGAGAACGCCAACCTCGACTTCGCACTCGAGTTGGCGGAAGCCGCTCGAGCCGCCGGCGATGAAACCACCGCGGACGTGCTCGAGCTGGTCCACGAGGAGGAGACCCGCCACGTGGCGTTCGCGTGGCAGTGGTTCCAACATCTGAAGCCGCCCGAACAGTCGGACTGGGACGCCTACTGCGCCAACGTCCGCCCGCCCCACGGTCCCGATCGGGCTCGAGGTGCAACGTTCGATGCCGACGCCCGGCGCGCGGCTGGGATCGACGAGGCATTCATCGCGCGCCTTGCCGCGACGGCCCCCACCCGGCCCGGAGGCGCCGCCCGATGAGCGCGCGCTGGATTCTCGGCAACCTCGACTGCGAGGTCGACTGGGCGCGTCTTGACGCTCCCGACAAGGGCCGCTGGCCCCGTACGCTGCCGCTGGACGTCCTGCATCGGGTGTCGGCGTTCGCAACGCTGCTGCGGGTGTACGGTCAGGACGGCGACACCCTGTGGACGCCCGCGCCGGTCGATGCCGCGTGCGTTCCAACGGTCGACGGGCTGCCCGAGGTGACGCTCGTGCATGGGCCGGACGCCAAGCTGCCCCGCGGCAGCGACGTCATTGCGTGGGCCGACGCCCCGCCAAAGCCGGTTACGCGCAAGCAGCTCGAGGCCGCCGCCCGCGTCAACGACCGTGCGTTCGCCCTGCGCCTCACCGAGCGCTTCGGCGTGGCGCTCCCTGGCAGCCAGATCGTCCACTCGATCGAGGAGTT
>JAJDEM010000384.1 GCA_029259795.1 Planctomycetota bacterium | reverse complement strand
AGGCCCCACCTGCGCAATGCGAAGAGGCCCTTGCCGACCCGCTGAAACCTCGAGTCGGCCCCGTGTGTCTTGATGTCCACGGCGAGGCGAGCGCCGGCAGTCCGCTCGGGGGTGTTTCCTCGGGTCGTCCAGAGCCCGCGCTCCAGAACGCGCTCTGCGAGGTCCTTCGCACGCATCGGCTTCCGCGCCTTGGAAAGTACGGTCTCGAGCGCATCCAACAGCTTCATATTGTCCTCCTCATCCACCGCAGCAGAGTGTGAAGGACGGCAAGACGTATGGCAAGCCGTGCAGCGCGATGCGGAGGCTTAGCCCTCGCGTTCTCGCGCTGAAGCGCCAGTGGTAACGGCACTGACTCCATTCGCCGCATTGACCTACCCGCCCCCATGTGAGGGCAGAGGAGCGTGGTGCAACTTGCTCTTGTCGTTCGCCGGCGCCCCGATCCCCTTGGTTCGCGGGGGGCGTACAGGGACGACAGATGCCACTGGCGACCGGTCGCCCCGTTGGCTCGTCAAGTCTGGAGGTACTCGGGCAGTTTGCTCCTCCACTCGCTCATCAAGATCAGCGTCGCGGTGAACTTCGGCCGAATGTCGGCGCTTTCTCGCACCATCATCAACTCACCCGCGGGTGTCTGCTCGTCCCAGCAGAACTTTTCGGAAAGGTATCGCAGGACCTCGCGTTTGTACGCGGTGTCGAGGTTGTCGAGCTGGTCACCCTTAGTCTCGAGTACCGTGATGCGCCTGTCGGCTCCCTTGCCCTGCACGGCAAAGATAAAGTCGGGGTAGATCTTGGCCCGCCGCCAGCCCTGGATGCCGTACTCGCTGCGCGCCACGTTTCGATGCCACCAGTGAAGGGCCATCTCGCCGTCCAGGTAGACCGCGACCTCGCGCTCGTCACCGTTCAGCTCGCTTTCATAGACCGGCGAAAACAGGCTCGACTGCAGTGGCCCCCCGGAGCTGTTGAGGAGTTGGCGGGCGCTCTCCGACTCGGTCGTGTCGGAGTCGAAGGGCATCCTCCAGTTTCGATCATCCAACCGAAGCCGGAACTGGATCTCGCCCCGGGTGACGCGCTCCTTGAACAATGCCTCGGCCATGTCGTCGCGTTCCTTCTCGAGGCCCCGACGAAGTTCTTCCAAGATCAACGAGGAGAACGCTCCAAGCTTGGCCTCGTCAAAGCCGCGCTTCCTCAGCCCATCCAGGAGGCGACCGACGATCTCCCGTCCGACAAACGGATTCTGTACGATGTCCGTGATCATCCTCACCGCGTGAGCGGGGTCGAACGTGCGCCGGTCAGGGGTCGTGCTGATGAGCTCGCCGACGATTAGGTCATCCCCGTCGTCCGAGAGCTCGATCCGCTGCAGCTGCGATTCTGCAGCCTGGGCGTTCTCGGGGATGCACTCGGCCACCGTTGCCGGGTTGAAGCCACGCCAGTCGATCCGGGAGAGCACGTCAGTCTCGTAATCGAGCTCCCGTACCGTGGAGCCCTGCGAGAATAGGACCCTGGGTAGGTAGACATCCGTCTTCGCGAACTTGGGGCGACGGGGAATCTTGCGGGTGACCGTGCCCGAGCCAACGCTGGCCTCAGTCTGGGCAGTCTGAATCACGAGGTCGCCGAGCCCATCCTGCTCCAGGCCGTCCTTGATGGCTTCAACGACCTTTGCGGTGTCGGAGTGGTGAGCAACAACGTGGCACTCGTCGAGGACCTGAACGCCGGTCTTCAGCGCGTGCGGCTGGCGCAATATCCTCCCCACCAGCTGCGTCATGGCCTTGAGATTCGAGCTGGCGGCGAGGCTGCACAGCACGTAAGCGAAGGGGCAGTCCCATCCCTCCTGAAGCGCCTGCTTCGTGATGACAGCCCGTACTCGGCTGGTCGGTAAAAGCAGGTCCTGATTCTCCGGCTTTGTCAGGTCGTTCTGCTGGGCCGTCTTGATCGCGATCTCGGCTGAATCGAGCCCTGCTGTGAGGAGCCAGTCCCGCACGTCCTCAGCGTGGATATGACTGCCGTCGCGCTGGTCGGCCCCGGTCCGCTCGACCTGTACCAGCATGATGGGCCGGATGTAGCGGCCAGTGTCAGCTTGGAACTGCCCTGCTTCTCCGCCAATACTCCTCAGCGCCGCTAGCGCATCGCTAAGCGTCGCCTTCCAGTCGTTGCCCGACTTGGTCGCCAAGTTGAGGGGCATCTTGATCATCCCCTCGCGATCCAGCTCCTTCCCTGTTACATCGACAAGCACGCTTGCGTACCGACCCGGCCGGGGCTTCTTGCCGCCTCGCGGCTGGACGTCCTGAGGTGTTGCAGTCAGCTCCAGCACGAAGCACGGGTTGAACCCGTACAGGGTCTCAAAGGCAAGATCGGAGATTGCGCGGTGGCCCTCGTCGAGGATCACAACGGGACGGATCATGCGGAGCGCGTTCCCTAGCGAGTCCTTGATCATCGGGAACAGGCCCGCGTAGGCGTCGAGATTCGGCGTACGCGCGAGTGCCTTGGCGTGGGCCTGCTGCTCACCCTCCGGCGGGAAAAATCCGTGTACGTCTCCTCGGTCCCTGAACATCTTCAGGGTCTCCTTGTTCTGACGGTTCGACGACTGCAGCATGAGGAGCATGACGCAGAGGTGGTTGTGCACGTCATGGGAGTTGAGCGTGTCGGACTTCTCCATCACGCGCACGCGACCGGCGGCGGAACGGTCGAGCGCCTGCCGGTAAGGGTGCCGGCGGTCCCGCAGGCGCTTGAGCGTCTGAGTGTAGATTGCCTCGTTTGGTACGACCCACAGTACGAAGCCGGTGTTGCGGTCGAGGTAGCGGCCGAGGATGCGAGACACGGCCGAAACTGCGAGCCAGGTCTTACCTCCGCCGGTCGGTACCTTCATGACTACGTTTGGGACGGGGCGACCACACCCGTCCACGCGCGGAGAGAATGGGATCTCGGCTCGCGACTCGGGCAGCTCGCGCGACGCCTTGAGCGCTTCCCAGGCTCCCTCCGCGTAGTCCGGGATCTGGACATTCAGGTGTGGCTTTGACGCCGCGAGTTCGGCGACCTCGTCTGACTCATGCTTCTTGCCCCTCAGGGCGTCCAGATAGTTGTCTAGCGTGGAGAGTACCCGTTCCTGGTAGTCGAGCCTGCGGAACATGGGCGTCAGCTCCGGTCAATGCGGTAGAGCGAAAAGGGTAGAGGCGCAAACTCGACCGGGATGTCCTGTTCGGCCAGCATCTTTTGGCTAACGTAGCGAGCCGGCGCAAACACGAGATGCCGCGAGTCAGGCGCGGCAGCGGCGAAGGCTCGCGCACGGCTGAGGGTCAGTGCGGCGTCCGCGGACTTGAGCCAGTCTAGGTCCGGCTTGTAGATCAGCCACACATGCTGGTGGTCTACCTCGCCGAGGTACGAGTCCGACTCCCGAATCGTCCCACTATCCAGCGCCCTATTCGTGGCCATATGGAACAGAGCCGCCCCGATCGCCTGATAGGAAGGCAGATCGAGGCCGGTGAGCAAACTGTCGAGGGCAACGGGTTCGCCGAGGGTGCAGTATGTGAAGCTGCCACCCAGCCCGTCTGTCCGGGTCGTGACGACCTTCTCCCCCGAGACAATGAGGTCTCCATCCTTCACGGTCTTGGATATCTTGTCGAACTTGCCAGCCTCAGCTTCTTCCAGAAGAGATAGATTCTCCAGAAGAGCCGCTGCCTTCTTGACCACCGTGTAGGTGAGCTTCATCCTGGCTAGCTCGGTGCGCTGGTTACCTGAGCTCTCATACCCCCGCATTACGCGGCGGACCCGCTCTGCGGTCAGGCTCTCTGCGTAGTCCTCCATCTCGACCAAGATGAACTTCCGACGCCCTCCATCTCGGGCGTTTGCCTTCAAGACTGCGTGAGCGGTGGTCCCGGAGCCGGCAAAAGAGTCTAGGACGATTGAGTCCTGAGAGGTCGCGACCGCAAGGACCCGCTCAAGCAATCGGGTTGGCTTGGGTGTTATGAAGTCGGGAACCTCGCTCGTATCGCGCCCCTCGCCGCCATGGAAAATGGCATTCAGCTCTTGCTTGGAGTGTCTTGTGCTTCCCGCATTGGTCCAGTGCCAGATCGTGCGCGGAACAACGCCGTCGCGAACTTCCGAGAGGAACTTCTTGATGTTTGGCTCCGACTTCCCGTCCGCCCCCCACCAGATACGGTTGTCTTTGTCCAGTTCCCAGAGCTTCTCCTCCCTCACCGCCCAGTAGCGCCCCTGAGGAGGCCCGGGGATCAACCGCCCACCTGGAATCTGGATTGGATACACGCCCTTTGAGTAGTAGTTGCGGGCATCGAGGTCGCTCGTCATCCAGGGCCCCCGAGGATCATCATCGGGGTTGGTGTACCGCGCGATCATCGCTTCGGACCGATCCAGAAGATTCGGGCTCCAGAGGTCCTTATCCTTCGCGTAGACGAGTAAGTAATCTTGGTCGACGCTGAAGTGCTTCGCAGTGTTCTTCGGGCTATCACTCTTGTGCCAGATGCAGCATGCGACGAAGTTCTCTTCGCCAAAGATCTCGTCCAGTATTGCACGTGCGCGATGAACCTCATTGTCATCGAGAGTTAGCCAGAAGCTCCCTGTCTCAGCGAGAAGCTCGTGGAGAAGCCGCAGGCGCGGCCACATCATGGCGCACCACTTGTCGTGCCGAAGCCCGTCGTCGATTCCAACGGGATTCGAATCAAGCCATTCGCGGATCATCGGTGCATTGACGTTGTCATTGTAGCACCACCCTTCATTGCCGGTGTTGTAGGGAGGGTCGATGAAGATGCAATCGACCTTCCCGGCATAGTGCGGCAGAAGCGCTTTCAGAGCGTGCAGGTTGTCCCCGTGGACGATGAGGTTCCCGTCGAGCGCCACCTCGCCGATGCACTTGTCCGGGTGTGGGACGAGTGGCCGGAATGGCACGGAGAGGTGGTGGTTGTAGACGAACTCCTTGCCCTTGAAAGTCAGCTCTGACATCGAACGTCCTGCTCCTCCCGGGGCCGCTGTGCGCGGCGAACGGCGAGCATGGTAGCGCGCTCCAGCAGAACATAGACGGGCAGTCCTACGCCCCCCGGGGCCAGAAATGCCGCCTGGGTCGACCGAGGGCTGTCAGGAGTTCTCATCTGACAGCCTGTGGCGAACCCCGAGCTTCTAGGCCGGCTCCTCGGGCGAGCTGATTCTTGTGTGCGTCGGCGCGGCTATTGAGACGCGAACGCTTGAGTGGGCATTCGTGGGCCCGTGCTCCTCTACGCGCACGTTGGTCCACTGCCCACGGGGGGGGCGTACGACCGCACGACTCGCCGTGGAAGGGCCCGCTCGTGGTGAAGTTGCAGATCTTTGCTCACACCCAGGGCGTCCTCCAGATGCCCGCTCCGGTGTTAGCGGAAATGCACTAGGACCTCGAAAACCCCTTCCAGGACCGCACCACCTATTCGGGACGACTCGCCAACCCGAGGGCTTTGTTCATGCCCCCCCGGGTCGGTTTTGAGGCGTTCCGTCAGGTCCTGATCTCTCTCGGCGCAACCCGACCTGGCCTCTTCCAGCGCCATTGGAGGAAACCACCATGGAGACAATCCGTCTCGAGGTGCGTCATCGCTCCGTGTTTCTCGATCAGCGTCCGTTCGTCTTCGTCACCGAAGACGGCGGGCACATCGAGGAGACGAGCACACGTGGAGTTGTGGACATGGTCCAACGCCACGTACGCCGGCGGATGCGGGGGAAGGCGCGTGACTTCGGTCTCGCCCAGATCCTCGCATCCCTCCGGCATTTCAACAGCCCCAAGGAGGGCTACACACAGTTCGTCATCGTCGAAGCAGACGACGTCGAACAACTCCAGTCCCTCAAGGGACGTCGCAACGACTACGCCCTAGACCAAGCCGTCGTCAGGGCCATCCAAGCACGCACACCCGTGGATCACTTCGCCATTGAGCGTTGGGCGCGGGCGCGCGGACTGTGGATCGGCCTAAGCGGAAAGAACCAGATCCTGGGCGGGAAAGCGCGACTGACCACAGAGGGGCTGCTCACGGACTTCGAGCCCAACAAGCTCGTAGCCCGCAGCCTGCTCGACAAGCCAGAGGCCTTCCGGGGAGGCACCCTCCGCGTCCTCGTCACGGACGATCCGTTCGTCAACCAAGTGACAGGCGACGGCGCTTTCCTCGTCAGGGCATCGGCAGCACGTGAGTGCGTGCGAGAGGTGACTCAACGCGTGCGGCGAACCCTGGACTATGAGGTCCGGGACGCCAAGCGCGGCGAGGTCTACCTGGAGCTCGCCCACGAACGCAAGCGCGCGAGGCACGACACGGAGATCCTCTCCGTGCGTGAGGACGGCGACGTCCTCTGGATCGAGAAGCGCGAACGGTGCCGGATAGACACCGGAGCGAAG
The DNA here is from genome assembly GCA_029259795.1 of Planctomycetota bacterium. GTDB lineage: Bacteria > Planctomycetota > PLA2 > PLA2 > JAEUHO01 > JAHEIK01. The sequence continues at coordinate 24,294 of JAJDEM010000384.1, read as the reverse complement.
CTTGTTCATGAGAAGGGGTTTAAGGGAACGGCCATCGTTGTGCAGGAGCTACCGGAACACATCCGGCGGCAATGGCCCGACGTCGATGCCGTCACAAACGCGAGCTGCCTGAAGAGCAGCGCGCTCATCTCAGGCCACGGACAGGAGGTCCTCACCGGGGACTTCGAGCGCGGCTGGTACCTGCACCTGCCCGTGCGGCTGCTCTTCACCGGCGAGGAGCGCGTGAAGGGGCGAGGCAATCGTGTCTCGCTCAACGTGCTCTCCACCCTGCACACGGTCTCCCCGGCCGTCATGCAGCGGATGGTTGAGGCACGCGTGGACGAGAGTCCAGGCCCGGTGATTCGCGCACTGCTCTGGTGGGCGGACCACCTGAAGGCGTGCCTGGATCCAGACAAGCCTGCGCCGGTCGCCAACGGCCGGCCAGTCCGGTCCAAGGCCCTGCTCAAGGAGGAGTGGGGGGACCAGTTCGAGCGCAGGCTCGCGTTCGGCGATCTCGCCGATCACCCCGTCTTCGATGCCAAGTGGAACCCAGAGGGGTTCTGGGCCAAGGGACGGGGAGGCAACCGGGTGCTGGTTCCAAGCGCAAGGGCGCTGCTCGCCACCCTGGGCCACGTCGAGGTGGAGGGAGAGCCAGGTTTCTGGTTCCCGGAGTACCTAAACTCAGTCCTGATGGTCGTCCGGTCGTTGGATGTCCGTCCACCGAAGTTCCGGAAGGCCTTGAGCCAGCTCCGGAGCAACGTGACGCGGGCTGCCAACGGCCTGCTCGGCGCGCACAGCATCCGAGTTCCCGGCATCCACGGCGTACTCGTCGCGGTCAGGGGACTCGGTGCTCGCGTGGTCGTCCCCAACGGCTTCGGATCGTTCCAAGGTCTGATCCACGGCGAACCCACAATGGGCCGGGACGGCGTCCGGCAAGCTGATGTGCTGCCCCTCGCGCGAGCGCGGAGGCGACACATCGAGCACCCAGGTGCGCGGTACCTGCTCGACAACCTCGTGCAAGGTGAGTTCCACGTCATCCTCGCGGACTGGACGCGGCTCACGCGCATGAACAGGGACAACGACGGCGATTTGGTCTACCTGTCGAGACTGCCGGTCACGGAGAGGGAGCTTCACCGTCTCGATGCCGAGGCGGAGGCGGCTCCAGGCTTCGTGGATCCGGACGAGAGGTTCCGGGACCTGACCCGGTCCTTCGAGAAGCTGCAAAGCTGCCACGATCCGTACGAGCTACCACCCGAGGCGGTCCACAAGGCCGTTCTTGAGACGGCTGGCTCGGCGCGGGATGTCGGGTCCATCACGCTGTTCAAATATGTCGTCAACGAAGCGCTTGCCAACGCGAAGCGGTTGGAGCTCACAGCTCCGGTCGCCCGGCTCGCGCAGGCCTACATCGACGGCATGAAAGGAACGCACCAGACGAGTGCCAACCTGTTCGCGGCCCTCATGCGGGTCTGGAGTCGCATGGCGATCCCGTGCAGAGCAGTGAAGGACGAAGGCGGCGCCATCGTGGCCGTCAGGCTGATGCCAAACCTGCAGCGAGAGCTCCTGCGTGCGGGCTACGTCGAGGGGAAGGACTTTCACGGCAACGTGGACGTACCCCATCCCTCGCTCGTGGATGAGGCATTCCGTCGCATCAAGCGCCCACTCGTCGGCATCCTGGAGGCGATCCTCAGGGACTTGGAGGACCAGCGGCTTGCCACACGCTCCGAGCTGAAGGCAATCCGGGACGTGCTCGAGGTTGAGTATGGGCAATACCCATCCGTCGGGCTCAGGAAGGGGGCGTCCCTTGTCGCAGAACGCAAGGCCACCTACACGGCGGTCCGGCGGCTCTACGGCATCTCACCGGTGAAGAGCTGGGCGGACGTCGAGTCCGTGGGCGTCCGGCCCCTGTGGCGCGGGCTCTTGGCGCTCTCTACCGATCCGGGCGAGGGCACGGATGCGCTGCAGGAACGTGCTGAGCGAGCGCTGGCTCACGGCGTGCGCGAGGCACGGCTCGTGGAGTTCTAAGCCACGCACACTCCCGGCATCGAGGGGCTTGGCGGGCAACCGCCGAGCCCCTCCGCCCCGTTGGCTCGGCGTGGGTCAGTAGGGAGGGAGCCGGCACCAATCTAGTCGACATCTACGAACACTGAACCCCGTTAGGGTCTCGGCGCGAGGAAGTCCCGAATTACGGCGTGCTTCTTGTCCGCTAGCGCGAATGCATGGCCAGCGTGATGGATGTCACTGATCGCATCAGGGCTTGGGTGCGGATAGCCAGCGTGCGGCCCTGCGGAGGCAACCATGGCGGCTGGTTGATGGACGACGCTGCAGAGGTCGGCATGCCAGCTCGCCAGCCCACCGTGGTGCGGCAACGAAACCAATGAAACCAGCCCAAGGAACGCGCCAAACTGCGTGTGAATGTCGGCTCGATCTAGGTCGTAGTTGAAGTCCCCGAACACAAGCCCTGATAAGTGCCATGCCCGCCGACCAAGGTGCCGCAACCAGGGGATTCCCAGCGCACCCTCCGTTACCACCAAGCCCGTCTCAGGGACCAGTCCCGCGTCGACACACGGGCGGTGCAGCATGACGATACTTGACCTATTGAGCCTGTCATTCTTGCGCAGGCCATGAGCAGCTAGCGCTTTCTCGTACAACTTCCGAAGCAACTTGCGAATGCGCCTGTTGCTGAGGGCATTACCAGCGTCGTCCGCGCTGCTGGGGTCCAGTCCGATAACACGAAAAACCCTGGCGACGCGTCGTTCCAATGTGTCTAGGATTGCCGCCGGTAGGTTGAGACAGCAGAATCGGAGTTCATGAAAGGAGTGGATGGCCACGCGGCCGGAAGACGTCACCACCCTAGTGCGAGAGCCTCCTCCGTAGTCTGCCCGCACTGCGTCGTCGAGCTCCACCTGCCTCTCAAGAAGCACCCTGACCGCATCCTCGCCCTCAAGTGCACCAGCGGAACCCTCGCCCTGTGGGGCGGGCTCGGCAGGCGACATGACCAGAATTTCGCCGTCAAACCACTCGGCAAGAGTCCCCCCGGGCTCAAGTAGAAAGCTCCGATGGTCCGGAGGAGCGGATGCTGCGAGGACGATGCGTGCGTGAACAGGAAGGTACGGAAGGAGCACGCGCCGAATCCCAGGACTTGAAGCCAGCTCCTTCAGTCCGCTTACATGGTCCTTGTCCAAGTGGGAGAGAACGACCAGGTCAACGGACTTGGCGTTCCTCGCAAACCTCGAAATGGCTTCAGTCAAGACGTGATCGGCGCTCTGGGTGCCGCAGTCATACACAACCCGTGCAAGCGAGTTCCCCGGGTGATTCCTGATTTCCAGGGAGTAGAAGAGGCCCTGCCCGGCGGCATGGAGCGTCTCTCGATAGTGACTGAGTCGGGCAGGCATGGGTGGCCTCCTCACGCTTGTTGGCCGATGAGCCTGAGCTGGAACCTCGTCAGGCGTCGTCATGGGGGTGGTCCGGACGGAGGCCCAGGGTCGAGTTCGCACGGCAGACCGCGCCTCGTGGGGCCGTGGATCCAACTGACTGGAAGACGCCCAAGGCTCAGTTGCGCCTCTCGTGAACTGACGCGACCCACCCGGCAAGCGAATCCAGGTCGGCCGAGAGTTCATCCGGATCCGGGACGCCTTCGTTGACGGCTTGCGCTTCGTCATGTCCCTCCAAGAACTGAGACGCCTTTGACATGCCCCGCTCGATAACCTCGATGTCGTCGTCGCTGATGTCGCGCGCGCGCCGCAGTCGCTGTGTCTCCACGCCACGACGAAATCGAACAACGGCCTCGTTGAGGAGTACTTCCTCGACCGCGCGCTCCCAGCACTCACGAAGTCGCCCGTAGAATCTGTGCACCTTGTACTCGTAGGTTTCAAGTTGCCCGCGGGTCCAAGTGGCGCGCGCTTCCTGAGCCTCGGCACGGAGCTGCCGAACTCTCGCTCGGGTACGCATCCCCGCCCAGGGCAGGCCGTCACGGCACACCCCGGTCCGGTCTCCGACTCGAACGAGGTAGTGCTGCGCACACTCGGCCTCGCGGTTCGCCGCCTGTTCTGATAGCTCCGAGAGAAACACGAGATCGTGCGTAAAGACTACGACTTGGCGGTGCCGAGCTTCATCCGCCAAGCGGGATGCGATTCGTCGTCGCCACTTGTGGTCAAGCGAAGACACGGGATCATCGAGGATGATCCCGGATAGCGTCTCGGCCGTCGCCTGTTCAGCCAAGAACCCGGCAAGTGCTATGCACCGATGTTCCCCTTCGCTGAGCACATCAGCGACTGGGTGCTCGCGGTGGGCGCCGTCCAGGCGGAACTGGAACCGCAGGACTCCCTGCTGGCCCCCTGCCGGCGCGAGTTCGACTCGCAAGTGACCTGCCCCGATCGCCCCCAGCTCATCCTCGAATCTCTGCCGGAGCGCCGTTGTTGCGTACCGCTCAGTAAGTTCCGTACTCGCTCTTGTTACCCGGTTGGTGCTGGTGTCGCGTCTCGCCGCGCGCAGGGCGCTGAGTCGCTGGAGTCTTGCGTGCTCGCGCCGAACTTCGTCGAGAACAGTGCCCAGCCACTGACGCGCCTGCAGCTCCTCCGCCTCTTCCGCCAACGCGGCCCGCTGGACCGGATCTGTGGCCGCCTGCAGTTCATCAGCTCTTGCGTGCAGCTGCTGGCCAAGTGGTAGAAGTGCCGCGCTGGGGTCCTGCGGCAAGTTCGGCAGCTGGTTGAGCGCGTCGCCAGCCTGTGCCCGTAGGGCAAGGCGCCGTCGGAGTGCCAAGTAGAGCAGGAACTCTCGTGTGCGTCGCGCAAGGTCGCTATTGAATGCGGCTATGTCCGATAGGTTCGGTCGCAGAGTTCCTAGTCGTGGCATGGCAGCGGAGATTTGCCCGCGGGCATCATCTAGAGCCGTGCGAGCGGCCGAGGCCCGCTGCTGCAGTTCCCCGCGGACGAACTCCTCGAACAGGGCCAGGTGTTCCCGTGCGTTGGCGTCGAGCCGCTGCTGACAGAGTACGCATCTCGCGTAGTCCGATACATGCGGGAAACTGTGTTCTGGGCAGGCAAGTTGCTCCGAGTATCGGCGTGCCGCCTCCCACATCATCCTCCAGGGCTCTGATCCCACTCCGTCGAGCCCCTGATCTTCGAGCATCTCGCCCGCTGCGAGCTCGGCTGCCTGCTGTGCCGCTTGCGCCGTATTGAGAAGCGCTGACACCTCGAGCAATGCCTGATCGCCGACGGCGGACCGAGCGTCAGCGCAGAGTTGCGAAAGCTGCTCGCAGAGTGCCGCGCACCTGCGCGCATCCCTGGCAAGCACCTCTGGGTCGCCTGCGAGCGCTTCGGCGAGCCCTGCCAAGCGAGCGGCTTCTACGTCACTAACCGTTGCCAGTCGCTCAATGTCGTCAAGGTGCGTGTCCGCGCGGAACGAACTGAGGCAGCGTCCGACCTCTGAATCTTCGGCGCAGGGCGGATCGGCCAGTACAGCGCTCGCCGCGGCCTCTTCAGCGGCAATTTCTGAGTCTACCTCGGCCCGTACAAGGCGGCACGCCTCCGCGAGTTCGGGCAAGATGTCCAAGCCTGATGGCATGTACGCCAGGGCGTTGGCCTGGCTCACGTGCACGGGTGCGCACTGAGAATCGAACAAGCTGATCCCGGCCAACTCGTCCGGTGCCGCGTCCGCATCGGTCCACTCGACGCTACGCAAGTCATCACCGACGGAGAAGGAGATCGTCGCGCTCGCCGCGATCTCGGCCTCTTCCTCGAACACGTTTGGAACGATCTCGGCAGTAGCCACTCGTGCACGGACGAGCCTGCGAAGGACCCTGCCGTATCCAGACTTGCCGGTCCCATTGTCGCCGTAAATCACCGTCAGGCCACTTGGAGCAAACTCCAGTCGCTGATTAGGATCCAGAGCATTCACCCCTCTGACTGACTCGAGCGAGAGCAACCGAACTGGCTCACCAGCGGGCGCCTCTCCCGGCACGTGGGCGTCCTCAAGAGGGAGCGCGTCGGGTTCGGGCTCACCGCCAGTGGGGTCCAGACCGCGTTCGGCACGGCAGATCGCTAGGAGCGATGAGAGGCACTCGGCGGTCAGGGCACCCCGGCTAACGATTCTGCGCAGCGCGTCACGCTGCCAGGCCGGCCAGTCGACCGAGCACGCCACCAGATGTTGAAAAACGCTCACTGCAGGCCCTCCACACACATCTAGTTCCCCTGATGTGCCGACAGGCTCGCATGCTACCCGACATCCCTACCGGGCCCAGTGCGTCACCGGCGAGCCGCTGTGTGCCCGCCACACTCACTTCCGTGTGTCGTCATTCATGAACCAATACCGGGCCCACGGCCCAGATCGGAGCCCCCGTGACCCTGATGACTCAGGCCCGTGACCAACTGTTCACAAGGCCCGCGGAGGAGCACTTCGCGAGCTTCTCCGCCCTTCAGGCTGGCGCCACCGCGCAGCGATCGCGCTGCATGGAGATCGACGCCAAGGACACTCACATCCTGTTCGCCGAGGACGGCCGCGCCGTGCACTTCGGCGATACCACGCTACGGCTTACACCCTACAGCCTCGGCCAGTTGGCCGCGCTGGCCAAGGTGCCCACACCCGTGCTGGAACGCCTCGACGGCGAGACGCGAGCACGCGTGCTGAACCAGTGCTTCGTTCGGAACCGCCGCTACAAGGTCGCGCTGGCTGACGGCGACAGCCTGCGCTGCATCACATCCGACCGCTATAAGCGGGTGTGGGACGCGACCATCCTCGAGGAGGTCAACCGCTGGCTCCTGCCCTCGGGCTTCGTGCCGGCCATGCCCACGATCAACACGGATGAGTTCGGCACTAACCTGATGGGGAACACGAAGCCTGCACTCTTCCGAAGCGACCGAGACATGTTCTCGTTCTTCTACGCGGACCAAGAGCCTGGCGACGACGGCTTCGGCGGCCTACGCAAGGGCGTGATGGTCTTCAACTCGGAGGTCGGCGCCAAGAGCTTTGGGTTCTCGACGTTCGTGTTCCGAGAACTTTGCAGCAACTTTTTGATCTGGGATGCGACCGGGATCAAGAGCCGGCGCGTGCGTCACATGGGAGGCGTCAAGGACGTCGTGCGTGAGTTCCACGAGGACCTGGTCCGCATCGGAACGACAATCACCACCGCCGAGTACGACGTCTTCCAGCGAGCCAAAGAGACGCGGTTCGTGCCGGCAGGGCGGGATGAGGATGAACTGGCCGCCAAGCGGCTCAACAGAGAGTTCAAGCTCTCGCGAGCCGACGCACGAGAGGTCGTTCATCTTGCCCGTGAGCCGGAGAATCCCGGGGACCTGAGCGTCTGGGGCGTGGTCAACGGCATCACTAGTGCATCCAAGAGCCTCGCTTTCGCAGGTGCGCGCACACGCCTGGAGAGGCTGGCTGGATCGCTGCTGTCGCGTCTGGCCTAGACGCCAACAACACGACGGGATTTCAGGAACACCTCCTCTGTCAGGATGCTCCGGCTAATCGCTGCGTCTCCCCTTCGCCGCGATAGCGGTTCTTGCCAAATCTGCGGCGGAGGGTGCGTCTCGTCCTCAAAGTGCAGTTCCAACTCGGTAGTATAGTTCTCTCGCAGGAACTCCCAGGCCTTCGACTGCAGATTACGAGAGCCCCGCGTGGACAGGTAGGTAACCAGGTACACCTCCCCGCGGAGTCTCCCCCGCCGCAGCTCCATGTCTGGGAGTACGTCGTGGACAAGCTGCTCAAGTCGTCCGCAGAGCGCGTGCGCGGGAGAGTCACTCACGAGTGTTGCCCTCAAGTCCGCAACAACGTCTTGGATTGGGCGATCCAACCGATACGACGAGCGGCGCGCGAAGTACTCCCTGCCCTTAATGAGGCAGTCCACGAGGCACGCCGCCGTGTCAGCATGGCCCCCCTCACTCAGAAGCTTGCTGATCTCGTCGTCCTGGGCGCGCCAGCGCTTGTTGGCACCGCGCCAGTTGTAGAGGCGCTTCGTGGTGCTCAAGATGGGGACGGACATCTGCTTGATTAGGTAGCGCTCAGTGTCGAGTTCCGAAAACATCGAGCCGTTGCGTTCAACGTACTTGAGTAGCAGGGGCATCAGGAATGCCCGATCGCCCCTCACGGTGCTGCTGGTCGTACGGAAGGGGTACTCTCGAGCGGCTTCAGCGAAGCCGGCGTAGACACGCTTCTCAGCGAGTAGAGCGCTCGTCGTCCCGGTGGTGAGGGCCTTCAGGGCTCGCCGGTAGCTTCCGTAGCTGCTCTGGGCTATCCCGGCTTGCTCAAGCCCGCCCGTGCGATCCGCCACGATCCACCCAATGCGGCCTGCGGAAGCCCCCGGCCGTTCCGCCACAGCCTCGATCGTCGCCCGCTGAATGCGGCCCGGACCCCGGCTCACACCGCGCTTCGCGGGGGGCGCCTAAGTGCAGATTCTTCATAGTGGTGGGAAGTCGAAAGATAGTGTTTTTTTAGCATTGCTAGGGCGCCGCACGTGATCGCCACCACGAATGCGAGAAGGAAGTCCATGAGGCCAGAAACACCAGAAATCTGGTCCCAGTCGAGGCTCGCTGAAGGGGTGTAGTCCCACGCCATGCACCCACATTAAACGAAGAATCGCATCGGTCAACGCAACCCCAGCGGGAAGGAGATCCGCACGATGAAGACAAGGACCGTCCCCCTCACGGAGCTCGTGAGGCACGCCCTGAACGCCCGCGCCACCGGCGAGTACGGCCCGGCCGACCTTGCGGGCCTGATTGCGAGCATTCGCGAGCATGGGCTTCTCCAGCCCCTCGTGGTCGCGCCACTCAACAACGGTCAACACACGATCCTCGCCGGCCACCGACGTCACGCAGCACTGAAGGCACTGAAGATCGAGGCGGCGCCCTGCGTTGTGCTCACGCCCGACGACAATCAGGCCGCACTCGCAGCCCTGCTCACCGACAACACGCAGCACAAGCCAGTGGATCCGCTCAAGGAAGCCCAGGCCGTCCAGCAACTGGCGGAGGGCCTCGCCAGTGAGAAACACCCGCACGATCGAGCATCCGCCATGCTCGGCAAGTCGGTCGCGTGGATTCGGGCCCGGCTTCGCCTGACGAGCCTCAGTCTATCCTGGCGCAAGGCCTACGCCGACTCCGCGCATCCGATAAGCCAGTTCCCTATTGGTCACCTGGAGTTGATCGCCGCGCTACCTGAGGCGGTACAGGAGAAGGCACTCAAGGAGTGGGACGGGTGGTGGGACGAAGGCGTGCCGCTACGCGACGACATCCGGCGCATGGTTGCCGACTTCACCTGCGACCTGGCCGAGGTGCCGTGGGACATCCAAGCACCCGATCTTGTCGAGGGTGCGCCGGCGTGCTCCATGTGCCCCAAACGCGACAGCGCTCAAGGAGACCTGTTCGGCGGACTCGGCGGAGTCCGCAGGACTGAGGGCGACCGCTGCTTAGACGCGATCTGCTTCGAGTCCAAGCGCCGCGCTGCGATCTACCGCCGCATCGACGACGCGAAGGCGAAGTACGGCGACACGTTGCGTGTGGAGGTCGCCTGGGCCTACCGGGACATTCCGATGCCGGAGGGGCTCCGCTGCTACTCGGAGCACAAGCTGGCTCCACTCACCAAGGCGAAGGGCGGCATGCCCGTCCTCAGACTCAGCACAATGGCGGTCAAGTACATGGCCGAGGCCTCGCGCAGTAGTTCGGCGGTCGCAGGCCAGGGCGCCAAGGAGCTCGCGGCCAACGGGAAGCCCAAGCCCAAGACGTTGGGCGAGCGCCGGGAGGGGCTCAAGAAGCGCCGCTTGGTCCGGGCGCTTGACCTGCTGCAGGGAAGTCTGATGAACCGCACCGTCCATGTGGGTACGCCCAAGCACCCCGAAGAAGTCGTGCCGCCCGAGCCCAAGCCGCCTTCGCTCGAAGCTCTGATCAGCTACGTCTTGGTCTTCGGCACGGGCCGCTCGGTCGATCCGGATGGCGATGGCTACGACGCATTCACCAACGACAACGGTGCCGCGCTGGACGCACTCCGCAACGATGCGTCTGCTGCCGCGGAGAAGGCCAGCTTTCAAACTCGGGTGAGGCTCTGGAACAGAGTCCGCGAACCCGTCGCCCGATCCCTTCGCACCTTCAGCGGGATGAGTCTCGTCGTGACCGAGCGGATGACCAAGGCGGCTGCGTCCGTCTGCACCCAGTCCGGCTTGGACTGGGAGGCAGACTTCGTGACGTCCGCAACCGAAGCCATCCCCGAGCCCGCATCCTGGGCCAGCCTCAACGAGGACGGGACTCCGAAGCGCAAGCGCGCAACCACCTAGCGACGGCCCGCGAGGATCGTCGTCATTCAATGAACATGCCGTGCACGGCTTCTCACCAACAGGAGCCACCATGTCCGAACCCATCCATATCGAGAATTTGATTCCGCCCGAGGCCCTCCCCACGAGGCGTCTACTGGAAGCCATCGCAGGCCACGACCGGATCTGCGACGTGGCGACCTCGCTGTCACTGCGATCCCTTGCCGACAAGACCATCGACGAGCTGCGTGATGAGGGCGTACCCCCCGGCGCAGCCAAGCGCGTGGCCTGCGCGTTCGAGCTGAGCCGTCGAGTCGGCGTGGCGAGGTGCGAACCGCTGGGACAACTTCGCTCCAGCCGTGAGATCTTCGACCATCTCCACCCCCGCCTTCGCGACCTGCCGGTCGAACAGTTCTTGGGGATCTACGTGAACGGAAAGAACCGTGTCATCCGAGAACTGATGATCTCTCAAGGAATCCTGACGGCGAGTCTCGTGCATCCTCGCGAGGTGTTCGCGCCGGCCATCAGGCTTCGTGCCGCAGGCATCATCCTGGCGCATAACCACCCGTCTGGAGATCCCGAACCCAGCGCGGAGGACATCGAAGTCACCCGTCGGCTAAGCGCCGTTGGCGAGCTTGTCGGGATCCGAATCCTCGACCATGTCGTCATTGGGGACGGTCGCTACGTCTCGTTCCTAGAGCGGGGGATGATCGAGCCGTAGATCTCGCCAACCTCTAGGTGAGCCGGCCCTGGATCGCTGAAATCACGACGCGCTCAAGCACGTTCGCGCACTCTGGGCACTCGGGGCGTACATGCTCGTCCACTAGGTGACCCAGGAACACTCCGGCGGCTGCACCGGCCATCATGGCCCAGACGTTTCCCGTGCGACTCGTCGCAGCGAGGCCAGCAACGCATCCCATCGCTTTGCCCCGGACTTGCGTCGGCAGGTCAGCAGCCGCATGGATTGCTTCGCACCCGTTGCACTTGAACTGTGTGTGCGCGATGTCGTTGGAGTGGTTCATAGCAGTTCCTTGATCAGCGTAGCGACGAAGTGTGAGAAGTGCCGCGGGAGCAGTCCCTCTGCGTGGCGTTTGAGAATCCCGTGTGCCGTCTGTTTGGTGCGGCTGACCGTTGCAGGCGAGACCTCATGCCGAGCGGCGAGCTCGACGCCGGACACCGGCCCGGTCAGGGAGCTTGCAAACAGTGAGAGTCTTGAGGGCTCAAGGACGGATCGGAGTTCCTCCCCCGCAGCCTGAGCCGCCTCTCGGATTTCAAGTAGCTCGAGAGGATCTTGCAGCTGTTTGTCGAGCACCATGTCGGGCTCGGTCATGAGCGCATGCGAGCGGCGCCTATCGCGCTTCCGGCGTGCATCCATGATCTGGCCCAGGCGGCGGCTGACTCTTGGCGCCATCGCTCCGATGAACGCGGCGAGGGCGTCAACTTGAGCTTGAGCGAGGTCGTCCGGCTCCAACTCCTCTTGGCGCAAGACGTCGAACGCCCACGCGAATCGCTCGGCCGTAGCTCGGAACTGTGCATCCACCGTGAGTTCGATGGCGAACTGCTCCAAGCCAGGCCCATTGAGATCCATGAGGAGCGAACCAGCACCCTCTATGGCGCCCAGCTCGGCGTCCGGGATAATCTCCGCGCCAGCAAGTGCGACGCAGGCCTCGATCATTCCGGCCAAATCAAACCGCGCTGCGCTCGACGCAGGCAGCTCGTCCACCACAGCCATCCACTGGCTCATGAAGTCCCGTACTGCTAGGTGCGTCGTCTGCATATTTGGCCTCTCGCCCTACTAGGACGCTGAGACGGCCTCGAATTTCACAATCGTGTCCCACCGGGCCCACCGACTTGGAGAGCCCCATTTCTAGGAGTCTGACGATGAAAGTGAGCGCTACGTTCCACAAGAAGGTCCCCGTTCCTGGGATCGAATACGCGTCCCAGGGGTTTCACTGCACCCTCGAGGCTGAACCCCCGCCGGAGATCAAGGGGGATCGCGAGAAGCTGCGTCGCTACGTCCAGTCGCTCTTCCAGGAGTGCCGCGATCGAGTCGAGCAGCAGCTCGAGCAAGTCCACGTCGCCGCGTCGCCGCACCGAGCCCACGAAGGCAACGGCGCCCAATCCGGCAGGGAGCATTTCGCTCGCAACGGACATGCTCGCAACGGCACGAACGGTACTGCCCCAGCGCCCGCCAGCCCCAAGCAGATCAACTACCTGCGGGCACTCTCACAGCAGGTCGGGCTCGGCTACGTAGGTCTCGACGACCTGGTACGTCAGCGCTTCGGCAAGGACTTGGGGTCGTTGCGTAAATCAGAAGCAAGCAGGCTCATTGATGAGCTGAGAACCGAGTCGGAGGCATGAGCGCCGTCGCGGTCTTGTCGGCCAGCCAGGTCGGCACGTTCTCGTCGTGCTCGCTCAAGTGGCACTTCCGCTATCGAGAGAAGGCACCCGAGGAGCGGCGCTCCGTGGCGCTCGTCATCGGCTCCGCAGTCGACGTCGCCATCAAGACCGGCGTCCATCTCCTACGCAGCGGCGAGGTCCGCGTCGAAGCCCTTGAGACCGAGCGCGTCTTCCAAGCGGCATGGGACGCGGAGCTGGCCTCAAACAAGATCCCCATCGACTGGGGCAAGAAGGGGCAGGACGGTCAGAGAGAGATGGCGTTGGCCGTCACGCGCGCGTTTCTCGACGCGGAGGACCTACCTGAGCGCGTAGCGCGCATCCGTTCGCTCGACGTCCGCTTCGAACTGCCGGTCGTGGATCCAGTCACTGGGCTTGAGGTTCCCGGCCTCCGGCTGTTGGGCTTTCTTGATGCCATCGAGCGAACGCCTGAGGGGTTGCGGCCCCTTGACTACAAGACCGCTGCCAGCAGGGCTGGGTACGACGAGCAGTCGCTCTCCACGCACCTGCAGGGCTCGCTCTACTCGTGGGCGCTTCACCAGCTCCATCCCGAGGATGCCACAGACGAGATGGCGTTTCAGATCGGTCTGAAGCTGAAGATGCCCATGCTCGAGGATCGCGTCGTTACCTTGGGAGAGAGCGCCCGCAGGCGCGCCCTGCTCACGGTGCTTCATGCACATCGCGCCATGGACCTCGGCGTTGCCTTCCCACAGCCGTCCTTCCTGTGCGGGGGGTGCGGCTATCAACGCCGGTGCGCCGGCTGGCAGGATCAAGCAGGGCCCCCTCTGGCTCTGGATCCGTTCGCGCGCGCGGTCTGCTAGTGGCCGAAGGCTTGCAGCCTGTCGAGAACCCACGTCATGGACTCACGGCCGGGCTCATGAGACTCCCCATGGTTGTCGTTGACTGAGTCGAAGGTGAAGACCCCGAACCTTGAACCATCTCCACGGTGGTTGATCTGCCAGTCGCTGATGAGCAAGCCATCGTTGCTGCGCACCTCCAGATTGACGGCGACCCCCGGCCAGACGACGTCTTCGGTATCCGCTGCGCTGTCCAAGCCCGGTATCTGCCAGTGGTCGCAGGGAGCGCGGAAGTCCCACGACCACGGATTACCGTTGGCGATGAAGTAGTCCGTGATGTCAGGGCTGTAGGCACTCGGCCAACCGAGGCAGTTGGCATCCAAGCTGATGAGGTAGGAGATCGGAACGTGCTGGACGACGCTGGTGGCGATGTGGGCCCAGACGCAGCCATGGCTATGCGCCACGATCACGATCCGCGTCGGATTGTCGAACCCTTTGATCCACTGGTCGTGCACGGCTTCAAGTGTGGCCACGAAATGAACGAACCCGAGTCGATCAGCATCGCCGTCGCCGTCATCGTCGTAGCTGTACATCGAGGAGATAAAGTCGGCCCTCTCCGTCGTGTGGCCTGCATCAAAGAACGCGTCTTCGACGGCACGTGATGCATCATCAGGTTGGCCGAGGTACGCCCAGTTGTCTTCCGGCGGATTGCACAGGAGCTGGTTGCAGCGCCCTGAGACACTGAGAATGACGACGTCGGGTGCTTCCGCGGGCCGGAGATTCGCGCTGGGGGTACTCGGCGGCGCGCTGCCACCACCTCCCCCGCAGCCAGCAAGCACGACGACGAACAGGACTGCCCACACTCTGTCCACATCAGGCTCCAACACCAGATGCGGGATTCTAGGCGGGCTTGAATCCCGCGAGCAAGAGCCTATCGCTTGGGGCGTCGCTTCCGCTTGCCAGCCGCCGCGGCTGCAGCACGCTTGGCCGCCGCGACGAGGATCTCGCGGGCCCAGTCGCTCATGGACTTGTCGGCCCTATCCGCGGCCTCGCGGATCAGGTCTCGTTCAGCCGGCTTGACTCGTACACCGATCAACGCGCTTCGAAGCTCCTCGGCGGGCAGCTCGGGTCGGCCCCGCCCCGTCATTGGACTTTATCGTAACGGTTTATTAGCCTGCCAGACGCCGGGACAAGTGTCCACGGGCTCTTCTTGGCGTGTGCCTGCATCGAGGGCGCTCAAATCCTCCGTCATGTGTGCCCGTCGGTCAAGGTCTGTGGGCCGAAGAGGAGTGTTCGATGGACTTAGTTCGCCGATGGGGTCTCATCTTGGCCGTCGTCGCTGCAATGGCGGCTGCGTTGTCCGCTGAGGACGAAAGCGTGAGCCTGCCGGAACTGCACAAGCGGCACGCGGCGCTCGTTGCCGAGCAGGCGAGGGTGGAGAAGCGGCTGCATGAACTCAGTCAGGATGTGCCTAAGGCGCTCAAGGCACTCCGTGACGCTGGCGGGATTCCGTATCCCGTCGTCCCCGACTTTCTGCGTGACATCTTGCCCGCCGACGGCGATTGGTATGACGCAGCATGGCTGCGCGCACGGATTCCCCTTCTGCGGGAGCGCGCCAAGGCGGTTGGCAATCGACTGACAGGTCCTAGAGCGTCCATGACGGACTCGTACAAGGCCAAAGTGCTCGCCAGCGAGGTTCTGGATCGCGCCAAGCTCATCGAGCACCAGGCGAAGAAGGCCGCTCGGATGAAGGAACTCGCGGGGTACTGGGAGCTGCGGCAGGAGGATCTCAAGCATGTGGCTGTGGATCTGAATGCGAAGGTTCGGGTCATTCTCCGGGTCGGCGTCCTCACTCCCAAGGCGGAGCGCCCCGCCGGTCGCTATGGCGTTGCGATCTACCTCGACGGCAAGCCGGCGCATCGCATGACGGGCGCTTGGCAGTTGGCGTGGCGCACGTGGCACGCCGTCCAAGGAACCCGCACGCTCGACGGCAAGAACCAACGCGCGGACGGGACCTTGATCGTCGAGAAGGGCACGCTCGTCGCTGGGGCCGACTTCCTCCCCTTCAAGACGAGATACATGCCCGACTCATGTCGCTTCAAACGGATCGGGGAGGAAGAGGGCTCACGGCTGATACGCGAGCCCATTGAGGACCGGAAGAAGAAGTAGCGCTCAGAGCGGAAGCGGCCCGCCATGGCCGGCCGCACAACAATCCTGAACTCGGACAGAGCTTGAGGGGATCCAATGAGCCGCACGCACGGTGTTGAGGGGCCTGTCGGCAGCCCGGGGTCTGGCAACCGTGACACTCCGGCCAAGCGCAGCGGATTCTCCCCGCGGCGCCGTCTAGTTCTCGGTCTGAGCCTTGCCATGATCGCCGCGCTGGTCCTGGTCGTCTGGCTTGCCTGCCCGAGGCACATGGTCCGAAACATGACGGCCAAGGAGGCCGAGGCCACGGTCAAGGCCTACCTCCAGGAGAAGCCAGCAGAGGCATGGGATCGCGACTACCCGCACCTGCCACTCTTCGGGCACGAGATACTCGACCTCTTTGGCAAGCCACACGAGGAGGCTATCGGGCCGCCCCTGGGTGGACCTCGGATCAATACGTACTACTGGCGCTACCGGTGCAGTGATGGATGGCTGATCATCAGCTTTGAGGGCGTTAGCACCGTGGAGGCGGCAAAGCGCAAGCGGGTCGGGTCGTACACGGCCGCTGATTGAGTGGATCATCCCGGTTGAGGGTGAGCCGTGTCCGGTGCGCTGAAGCAGCCTGAACGGAGCCAAGCATGAGTGAACTCGCGGCTACCCCCGGGTCCATCTGGGTCATCGTCCTCGTATGCGCCGCGATTCTGGCGCTTGGCAGCGTCCTTGGAACCAAGCGATCCCAGAATCAGGCGCGCACGGAACTGGGAGGACTTGTTAGGTTCATCCTAGTCGTCGGGATCATCGTTGCGATCGCTGTCGCCGCCGTCGCCGCAGCTGGCTCGCGGTAGCTCCCGGCGGGTGCGAGTACTGTCTTCCTGACCTCGCCGCGGCCGGGGACGTATCCCCCAGCCCTTCCACAGAAGACGGGGTGTAGAAGGTCTCTAGAGCTGCTGAATTGCTCAAACCCCAACGAATGCGCGCCGTGCCTCGAATGGCGTTTCGCGCCGCCTTGGTCAGTCACGTAGCAACTTTCTCGGTCGCAGGATGTGGATTCTCGATGCAACTCGCTTGCCCGATCCGAGATGTCGTAACGTGTTCGCTACTGACTACCGGCTTCATCGTGCCTGTCGTGTTCGGCTTGGTGACCAAACTCGGCGGGTCCATCTAGCTGCAGGCACGAGGGGCAGCCACGCCGCGTCTTGGGGCGGCGACTGTCCGCGTTCACCATGGCCGTCTGCGGGCGAGAGCGGTGGATCACCCCAAGGCTGCCTGTCGCCCTCGGCGGCGTCGAGATGCCACGGGGGTCCCGTCATCCAGCCTCGCAACACGCCGAAGCGAGACGGAACGCCACGCGTCTCCAGAAGGGGTTGTGGGCTCGCAAGGTGCGTCGTCAATCAGAAGCGGAGCCTCCTCCTTCGTCGGAGTTGTCCCCGTCAGTCGATTCCGTCGTCATGGGATCCGACTGCCACGGGGGCGGCCACTTGGGCTGAGGGGGAGGGGGCTCGTGCTGCGTGGGAGCCTCGGATGTGCCGTGCTCCTCTGGGGTCGGCCGGAACGGCCGATCCTCGTTGACCTTGTCGATCTCGTCGGAGTCAACAAGTGGGCCAGCCTCCTCCCACGGCATCTGCGCTGGGAGGTCAGTTCCCTGTTCAGTTACACCTACAGAGAGACCCGTAGGGTCTCTGTCATCTAGGTTATGTCCGCCTCGCTTCAGCCGGCTGTCCTGCTGGCGCGTCTTTGGCGGAAGTAGCGTCGGAAGCCAGGCGCATGTCTTTGCGTGACGCTCGATGGCCGCCCCTAGGGCCCTGAGCTCGCCGCCAACCGGCGCACAGGCCGGCTCCCCAAGTGCTTGGCCGCTTGTGCAATGGATTTGCAGGAGCAGTTGCGCTGCCCGCCCACTTCGGAAGTACGTCCAGTTGTCGCGTGCCTCGACGACGGCGACCTTCGTGTTCATGAGGGCCTGGCCGCGCTTACGACCGCGCGCCTTCCGGACTTCCGGATGCTCCAACTCCACCAAGCCCCGCTCCTCCAACTCGGTTAGGACCCGGAGCAGGTTCCTATTGCTTACTCCCTTCGTCATGCCCACGGCCTTCAAGGCCCGCTGCATGGAACCGTACGTATAGGTGCACTCCCCCGGGTCGCGGTGGGCGTTCTTCGGGCTTGTCGTCCAGTAGAGAAGCGTCTCGTAGACGAGAGCTGCGTTGGGCCGGCATCCCTCCAGGAGGACTTCGAGATCCAATGTGGATCTGACTATGTGGGGCGCCCGCTCCGGGCGTTTCTGCGATTTCATCATTCGAGCTTCTCCTTCACTAGCTGCTACGGGAGGATTCCCGGTTTCTGCGGCGGTCCACCAAGGCTGAAGATGAGTGATCCGTGCGCCATGCGCATCTTGCCCACGACGGAGACACGACGGTCGACCTCTAGGCAGTTGAGGGATGCCGCGCACTCCGTTTCAGGTTCGGGCTCACTTGCGCTGTTCGAGCTCGTTCCCTACGCTCCGGGGTAGCGAGTGGAGGCGCGGCGCGGTAGTGACTCTTGAGTTCCTAGGCCCTGAGGTCAGCGACGCGACCGCGCGGATCGTCATGAAACGATGGCGCCCCGAGGCGCAAGCGATCAAGTTTGTTCCGGCCTACCGTGCCTACTGGAGCCAACTCATAGCGACGGTCGGAGCTGGACAGGCTCTTCGCGACCTCGAGGATTGGCGTGTGCACCGCGATCTGCATCTCGAGGGGCTTTCACACGACTACTTCAGGGCGATTCGGGCGACGTGGATTCACTGCCCCTTGCTACCCGCAGATCCCGGGAACCTCGATGACTTCATGCCTTTGGATCGGCCGCCGGACCTCTGGGTGTTCCGCGATGTGCTCCGGTCACTCGGCATTGCCATGTCCGGTGCTCCCTTGCCAGACGACGAATCCGACCTTGAGGCCAGGCAGCAGGCCGGCTTCGAGCGGTTCGATTCGCCGGAGGTCAGAGTGGATCTGCGCCACTCGGACGAGTCCATTCGTGTAGGGATTGCGCTGTATCGGCAGGTGTACGGGCATGCGAGCCCGACCACCCATGCGTGGTCGCGGCTCAAGTGGGAGAAGTTCCAGTACGGGTTTGCTGCCCTGCGGCGCCTTGAACGTGTACTGAACGTCGAGCTCGCTGACGGCGATCCGAACGAGGCTCGCAAAGCCGCAAAGATGACATGGCCAGCGCTGGCAGCAGCGATCGACTGGCCCCGCGGGGACACGATGCCGCGCAAGAAGCTGCGTGAGCACATGTACCTAGCTCGCGACTTCATTAGGGAAGCCGTCGCTCGCTCGCCCTCGTCGCTGGAGCAGCGACTCAATCCCATCCGGGGGTGGGAGCCTCTGTAGGCGTACTTGAGAGTTCTACGCTCACGTACATGCCCCGCGACGACGGCGGCTCAATGGGTCTCAGCGGCGACGTGATGTCGTCCGGAGGACCCTTATGGATGAGCAGATGCACGGACGCCTGGAGGGCGCAGATCAATGCGGCGGAAGAACTAGAGATGCGGCTCCCCCGTCGCCCTTCCTGTCGGTAGAAGACCTCTTAAAGTCCGAACGGGCCAAGGTGGACTGGGTCCTCCCTGGCTACCTCGGTCGAGGCCTAACGACGTTGCTCGTGGCAGATCCGAAGGCTGGCAAGACCACGTTTGTGCTCGGGGCGCTTGCCGCACTGGAACAGGCCGGGTCATTCCTTGGCATCAAGCACGGGCCTGCCAAGGCCATTGTCCTCACGGAGGAACCGCTCGCCGCGGTAGCGGAGCGGGTGACGTCCTTGGGACTCACTCAGCTCCGCGTCTTGCCCCGTCATGAGCATCACGGTCGCCAACTGGATGCGGTTGTCGATCTCGCGCTCACGGACGCTGACCGTCACGGCGCCAAGGTGCTCGTCGTTGACACCCTGGCGTTCTGGGCAGGGCTTGGCCCGGAGGCGGAGAACGATGCAGGTGCCGTTCGCGAGGCGTTCGCGCCAGTTCTGAACGCAGCAGATGCAGGGATGGCGGTGTGGCTCGTTCATCACGCCCGTAAGGCGGGCGGAGCAGGCACAAGCCAGTCCCGCGGATCATCTGCTCTGCCTGGTGCCGTGGACATTCATATGTCGCTAGCCAAACGCAAGGGCGGACCGGCTAGCCTTCGGGTGGTCGATGCCGTTGGGAGGTTCGGCGCAACCCCTGAGCGGGCCCACTACGCGTACGTGGATAAGGCGATCCTGCCCGTACCCGCGGGCGTCGATCCAGGGCGGTTCATCATGAGGCATAGGGTCCTGAGCTACATGGAAGCCCATGGCCTCACGCCGGCCACGGCAGGGGAGATTCAGAGGGGAGCAGCGGGTCGGCGGCAGGACGTTCTGGATGCGATCCGCGACTTGGTTTCGGCCGGCGCGCTTCAGGAACTGCCGGGTGTAGGTACGGGGTTCCTGTACCGCGTCACCGACGTGGACTCACCAGTTCCCGGTTCCCTCCCTCTAGAGGGGGAACCGGGAACTGCCACCCCACGGGGGCCCGCCCCCGATTTGGACGGCGAAGGGATGACCCAATGAGTTCTGGCGCATCGGATCGTATCGACCTGCCAGTCGTTCTCTTCTCAGCCGACGTTGGCCGTGTGCTGGGCAAGACTCCCTGTTCCGCGCTACGGGGCATGAAGGCCGGCCGTTACGGGCGCGCCGGCAAGGACGGTCGGCGGTGGTATGTGCTGCGTGACGACTTCCTCGCCGCCCTACGAGGGCGCGTCAAGGAGTTCGGGCCACAGGCGATCAACCCCGCGCAGAAGCGCTATGTCGACATGCTCAAGGAGTAGTCGGGAACCCGGAGGAGCGTGACATGGGACGTCGAGTGTTTGGATCAATCAGCAAGCCGGTCGACCGTGCTGGCTGCTTCATCGTGTTCTCCGTGGACGGTGTCCGGCGGAAGCGCAAGGTCCGAAGCGAAGCGGAAGGGGAGCGCAAGCTCGCCGCGATCCACGAGATGGTGCTCTCCGGTAGAGGGCTTGCCGACGTTCTGCGCGGGGTCTTTGGTGAGGTCACTGGTCACGGGATGACGTTTCGCGAGGCGGCGCCGCTCTTGCTCCAGTACCGGGAGCCTCGCGTGAGAGCTTCGACCTTCAAGGCTGACCGCTATCGCCTGCGGACGATCTTGCGAGCACCGTGGACGAAGAAACCCCTCGTCGCGATCCAGGCGAAGGACCTTGTCCAATACGTAAGCAAACGCATGTCTGGAAGGAGCGGAGTGGCTGGGCCCACCGCGAATCGCGACATCACGCTCGTGTCCGCTCTCTACCGGTGGGCCATGAAGATGGGGTACGCGGATGCCAATCCTGCCCGCATCGTTGATGTCGAGCCCGAGAGGGGGCGTGCGCGGACAGAGTGGTTGCGGGACGACGAGATCCAGGAGCTGTTGGCGGCGGCGGATACGCGGTTCAGGCCGGTACTGCTCTGTCTTCTCCACGCGGGACTGCGCCGCGGTGAACTCATGTCCCT
Organism: Planctomycetota bacterium; assembly: GCA_029259795.1. Classification (GTDB taxonomy): domain Bacteria; phylum Planctomycetota; class PLA2; order PLA2; family JAEUHO01; genus JAHEIK01. Next base: position 3,258 of record JAJDEM010000384.1, on the reverse strand, counting down.
ATCGTGGCGCTCCGTTGACTTCGACAATCGGTGGCTGATCGTTGAGCCGGAGTACACGAAGACTGGCAAGGAACGCTTCGTGCCCCTGACGGCCGCTCTCGAGACCGAACTGGCCCGACTTAGGAAACCCGATCGTGCTGACGACGAGGCGGTCTTTGCTCGCCCTGGTGGTCGGATGCGCCACTCAGAGGGTTCCTTGCGCTACTGGCTAGCGAAGACCCTCAGGTCCTGTCCGGCGGCGTCCTCGCTGCACCGGAAGCGGGTCACTCTTCATGTCTTGCGCCACACCTTTGCCTCGTGTCTGGCGCAGGAAGGCGCGTCCTTCCAAGACATCAGCTACCTGATGGGCCACCTGACCACCCATGTGACCCAGCGGTATGCTCACATGGTGCGTGGTGCCGGACGTGACTCCGTGGACCTACTCGACCACCGTCTCGCCGGCGGAACCTCGTCGCATGTCGGCGAGGCGCTCGTGCAGTACCGGGCGCTGAAGAGCGCCTAGATCGTTCCCCAGTCGTTCCCCGCACTGAAGTGTGCGCACCCAACTGCATACGGCGCAACAAGTTGAGGTCCTTTGCCCCACCGGTTTTGAAAACCGGCGTAGGGTCAAACCTACCGGGGGTTCGAATCCCTCTCCCTCCGCCACTCTCGCCTCTGAGGTGCTTGTAGGGGCCTCTCTGAGGCGTTTCGCAGGATGCTCCCTTCGTACGCTCGCAGACCGTGACGGACCCGAACGGACCCACGTAGAGGGGGCCTGGGGGGGGGCAAGCCGAAGGCATGTTTGAATCAGGGCTGGAGACAAGATGACCGCCAACCGGACGATGATCCTCGTAATCGCCTTCGTGCTCGCTGTCGGCGCCTTTGCCGCCACGACGCTGCTGAATTCCGAGACGCCCCTGCCCACCAGCGTCCGCGTCGTGATGGCGTCCGAGGTTGAGTGGCAGGCGCTCAACCCCCTTCGCGGCGACAAGAGCCCGAGGGCTGGCACGCTCTGGGGTGATCGCGGCGCCCCTGTGCAGTGCGGATTCCTCGTCAAGTTCGTGGACGGCTTCTCATCGCCGCCTCACATCCACCCTGTCACCTATCGCGGCGTCGTCGTCAGCGGCGTCGTTCACAACGATGATCCCCAAGCCGAGGAGAGGTGGCTGGCGCCCGGTTCCTTCTGGACGCAGCCCGCCGGAGAGGTGCACATCACAGCGGCCAAGGGCAGCAACAACGTGGCGTACATCGAGATCGAGAGGGGCCCCTATCTCGTCCATCCCGCGAAGGACGCGTTCGAGCCTCCGGAAGCACCTGTCTGGATGGAACTGGCGAGTATGAAGTGGGTCGATCCGCCCGGCGCGCCCGCCTCGGCCGATGGGCCCAAGGTGGCCGTCCTTCCGGGCAACCCGCAAGACGATCGATTGAGCCGCGCACTCGTCAAACTCCCCCCCGGCTTCGAGGGGGCGGTACGCAGCAACGGCTCGACCCTGCACGCTGTGGTGATCCTGGGTCGGTCCCAGCATCAGGTGCCTGACGAGACGGATGTCAAGACCCTGGACCCGGGTAGTTACTTCGGTTCGACGGGCGAGGTGGCGCATCAGGTTTCGTGCGAAGCGGGTGAGGATTGCATCATCTACGTACGCACAGAGGGCAAGTTCGACGTCGTTCCGGCGCAGTCCGACAAGTAGCCCTCTGATCATGTTGGCGAGTCCGCGGCGTGGCACAGGGATACGGCTCCAGGGCTCTTCCGACGGGGTTCTTCAAGCCCGAAGGCTAGGAGCTTCAGGCAGCCGCGCCACGTGCCGCGCCGTTCGGTTGACAGCGACAGCGCCGAAGCTCGCGGAAGCGCGCGGCCACAGGGCGGTCGCCTGTCGTGATCTGGCGAATCCCTTCGGAAGCGACCTGGTGCCTCTCGCACGCAAGTCCACACACCCTGCTCCGCCTGCGCCGTGCGTACTTGCCGCAAGACACTCGCCGGGTCGCCAAGCGGCAAGCCCGGCTTGGTCTGATCCGCCAGGTTCAGCTGAAGCGGTCAGCCCGCTGATGGTTGAACATGACGGTCAAGACCGGCTCCAGTCGCCGCGCGCACATGACGGTCAGCGTGGTCATTGCCCGCCCTCCCCCAGGTCCCATGCTCCCGCTGCGCCGGTATCCCGCGCGTAGTCCGCAAAGTCTCGCGGGGCGCGTCCCAGCGCACGCTGCACACCGTCGCTCAGATGAGCGCCGCGACCGTCGAGCACCTCGGCGAGCAGCTCCGCAAGATGTGTTGCGTCTTGCTCTGGCATCCCGTGCGCAGCTAGCTCAGCACCGAAGTCTTCGGAGTTCACCGGGATGTACCGCACCTCGCGGCCTATCGCAGCCCCCAACTCATCGGCAGTCTCGGCAATGGTAAGCAGGCGTGGGCCGGTCAGTTCGTAGATCTCTCCGATGTGACGGTCGTCGGTCAAGGAAGCCGCGACCACGTCAGCGATGTCATCGGCGTCCACGAACGGTTCCGCCGTGTCACCCGCGGGCATCGCGATGACTCCGTTGCGCACGGAATCTGCGAAGTTCTCATCGAAGTTCTGGTTGAAGAACGCGCAACGCACCACCGTCCACTCGGCGCCGGACTCTTGGAGATAGCGCTCGGCCTTTTGAGCCCCAGCTTCTCCTCTTCCCGAAAGCAGGACGAGACGCAGAACGCCGCGTTCCACGGCGAGATGCACGAAGGACTTGACGGTCTCTGCAGCGCCGGGAAGCGCCAGGTCAGGGAAGTAGGTGATGTACGCGGCTTCGATTCCGTCAAGCGCAGGGGCCCAGGTAGATTCGTCCTGCCAGTCGAAACGCGGGTCGGTGGAGCGTGAGACAGGTCGAACCCGACGCCCCCTCGCGATCAGTCGGTCGGTAACCCGGCGCCCGGTCTTCCCGCTTGCTCCGATAACCAATACAGTTCCTTCTTGGCCTTTTTCTTGCATGACATCCTCTTTGGGGCTCGGCGTTGATCGCCTTGCTGTTCACAGGGCATGCAGGAATAGTCCGACGAAACCTCCGTTCGCGCCATCGCTCAGGAACTCAGTCTCATGTCCAATCGTCTCAGCCGGTAGCCTGTACGCCATGGACGCGTTTGGAGGCCTACTCGACGGACCGCGTGCGCGTGGTGCCTTTGCGCTTCGTACCGTGATGACACCTCCCTGGTCGTTGAGGATTCTCGCCGAGTCCCCCATCACCGTGCTGGCGATGGTGCGCGGGCATGCCTGGGTGGTACCAGACGACGGCGAGCCGGTACGGCTCGACGTC
>JAJDEM010000383.1 GCA_029259795.1 Planctomycetota bacterium | reverse complement strand
GCCAAGCGGCTTCGCCGCGGCCGCACCCCCCTCAAGCCATCGACCGAGACTCGCAGGAGCCGCGTCCGAAAGGGCGCGGCTCTTGTTCGTTCAGGGAGCGGCTTGTTCGTTCAGAGAGCGGCTTGTTCGTTCAGGGCGCGGCTGAAGTCCGGCATGGAGGCCGCGCGATCCGCACGTGCCCGGCGGATTGGAGCTTGCGGTCTGCGTGCTCAGCGCAGCGGGCCGTAAACGACGAACGCAGCCCAGTGATGCGGCGCCTTGGCCGCTTCGCCCAGCTCGCCGCGACGCATGGCAAGCGCGGTCGCTCGGAGTGCTTCGGCGGCCGGCGTTCCGGCCCGCTTGAGCCAGCGGCGGTAGAAGGCCTGCATGAGGTTCGATGTCGGTCCGTCCTCCACGGGCCAAAGACTTCCAATCACGGCCTGCGCCCCGGCCATCCGAAAGCCGCGGACGAGGCCGATCGTGCCCTCGGCGGCTTGCTCGATGCCGCGGGCAGACTCACAGGCGGAGAGCACGACCAGTTTCGCAGCTGCGAGATCGAGGTGGGTCGCCTCCAGGGCCGTGAGAACACCATCGTCTTCGCCCTCGCGAACGCGCACGTTGGCCCCCGCGAGCAACACGCCCGACATGAGCATGGGGTCGAACCGGTTCGCGTGCAACTCGAGGCCCGGCTGCAGGTTGTAGCGATCCCCTTGCGGAGGGTCGAGGCGTGAGTCCAGGTCCGCGCGCGTGTAGGCGTGCGTGGCGAAGTGGATGAGCGCCTTGCCCACGACCTCCCGGCGCAGATTCGCTTCCGTCGCGCCGGCGCCCGTGAGGTGCACGACCGTGCCCTTGTTACGGGCCCCTTCGCGAAACGCCTTGCTGATTCCCCCCGCCTCCGCGCGCGTCTCCGGCAGGGGGCCATACGATCGGATCCCGCGCTTGAGCGAAGCCAGGCGCCGGCCTGTGATGACGGGGCCTTGGCCGGGCGCGCGTTCGGCCATGTTGTAGTCAACATCGCTGATCACGAGCAGACCGCGGCCCTTGGAGCGTGGGCCGGGGGGCGGTGACAGGCGGGGCAGCAGGTCGTGCGGGTAGGACAGGTGGACGAGCAGCATCTGCTCCGCCACGACCCGTGCGCCTCCGTCGACTGGGAGTGCGCCGAGTGGGACTGCCGCGAGCGCACCGTCGGGAACGACGTAGACCGTGTGCGTCTTCTCAGGCAGCGCCGCAGCCAGCGGCCCCCAGATTGCGTTGGCGGCGACCGCGCCCGTCTTGCGGATCGCTGCGTCGGGGTCGGCATCCCGCACCGCCCAGACGAATGCTGCCGCCGCCTGGTTGATCGGCGTGGCCGCCCCCAGCTCGACACGCACGGGGGGGTGCTTCTTCGTGAGAACCCAGGCCGTATACCGCCCGCCTGTCCGGACGATGTCCACGAGGGCTTCGCCTGGCTTCAGTCGCTTGCGGACGGCCTTCGGGGTGGTCGTTACCTGTGCCCAGGCCTGCGCGTGCACGCGAGAGGCCTTGGTGAGTTTGCGTCCGAGGTCGTCGCATGTCGCCTGTACTTCGGCGACCTCCCGGCGCCAGGCCAGCCGTTGCCACCGTCGTCCACCGTCCCCATTCGCGATGCGGGCCAAGCGGCGCTGCGCTGCACGGAGTTCCTCATGGAGCGCGCGCGCCTGTGTACTCCCATGCCGGCGCGCGTGCTCATCGGCGGCGAGCAACCGCCCGGCCAGCCCGCGCAGCGCGAGTACCTGGTCGTACCCGTCTTCACCGGCGGCGCGGGTGACCTCCATCCAGTTGGCCAGCACCCAGTGCGTGGAGGCAATCAAGGCGAGGCGCTCCGGCTGCGTGGCTCCGGGACACTCGAGGAGCAGGCGTCGTCGTATGAGATCGACCGCCGTCTGCATCGGCGCCACAGCGTCTGCGGCCTTGCCTTGGCGCACGAGCGCCAGCGCCGTACCGCTGTTCACCCGCACGTGGGCCATGTGCGTCTCAAAGAGCGTAGCCTCGGCAATCGCGCGCACCTGGGCGTAGCGTTCGAGGGCGAGGGCGGGCGTGCCTCCTGCCAGGGCTAGATCGGCAAGGCTGAGCAGGATCTCGGCCGTGGCCGGGTGCGCATCCCCATAGGCCTGTCGAGCGATCGCTAGCGCGCCCTCCTCGAACGCCTGGGCCGCCTTGAGTCGATCCAGGCGAAAGGCGAGGGCGCCGCTCGCATGAAGCAACTCCCCGACACGAGGATGCGTGTCGCCCAGGCGTGCACGCGTACTGGTGAGTGTTGCGCTGAGCACGGCGAGGGCCTGCTCCGGTTCGCCGTCGGCTTCGAGGCAGCGCGCATACGTCGAGGACGCGCGGGAGAGCGCGAGGGCACTCCACCCGACCCGCTCGCTGTTCAGCGCGACGGGTGGGTTGGTGCGCTTGGGGTCTACGGCCCAGTGGCCTCGTATCTCGGCCGTGCGCAGGCGCAACCAGGACGGACCGAGGATCTGCAGGCGGTGTGCGCGGGCCGCGATGGCGCGGGCTTCGGGCACCAGGCCCCGCTGGAGAAGAATGCGCGCCAGGACGGTCGAGATCCGTAGATCGGCGTGAACGTAGAAGGGGTGCCGGACACGGTCGGGCTTCACCTCGCCGAGCAGGCGGTCGGCGTCTCGCACCGCCGCAAACGCCTCCTCGTAGAGGCCCAGGTCGAGGAGGCCTTCCGCCAGCCTGAGGGCGAGCGCTGCCTCGGGGAACAGGGTCGGCATTATGCCCGTTCGCCCCACGCCCCCGATGTCCACAAGGAGCAGTTCGACCGTTGGCTTGCGCAGTTGCTTCACGACCTCGCCGTAGCGTCCCTCGTGACGGAGGAGGCCGGGCGCCCACAGCAAGTCGCGGAGTGAGCGCGTGCCGAAACGCTCCGTCAGGAAGCGCAGGTCCGAGAGGCGGCCAAGCCCGTGGCACACAATCCACGCCGCGCGCTGCAGCTGCTTGGAGGCATTTCGATTGATCCGGGCGTCCAGCCACCCCTTCGTGTCGCCCTCGTCACGAGCCATGGCGATCAGCCGGTCCGCGACGGCTTCGACTTCTTGGGGTAGGCCAGCGCGCAACGCGCTCACGCCGAGCATGGCGAGGCATGCGAGCGACTCTTCGTGCATGATCCCGAGGGACTGTTCGTAGAGCTCGACGGCCCGTTTGAGAGCCGTTGCCGCCTCGGTGTAGCGCCCGCGGAGATGGCGTGCCACGCCAAGATCGAAGCGGATGCGTGCCTGCTCCGCGGCATGCTTGGTCTTGGTTGGCCATACAGCACTCGCTTCGGTCAGCAGCCGCTCCACCGTGACGAGATCCCCAGTACCGGCCACCACCAGCGCCTCGAAGGCCAGCGCCCGGGCCAGCCCCGCTCCGCCCGAGGGGGAGACTGCGCGAGTGCTGTGCGTGTGCTTGGCTGCGGCAGCGACGAACCAGCGCGGCGGCTCACCGTTGTGCCACCAAGACCCCCACGCTTCAGTCAAGCGTCCTTCGGCGAGTACCCGCTCAGGAAGCCCGTCCCGGAAGAACCAATCGGGAACGCCGAGCTTCGTCACCTGCGGGAGCCAGTTCTGGAGTGCCCCGACCCACAGGCGACGATCGTTCTCGGCTTCGCCAAGGTGGAAGGGCTTGCCCGTTGCCGCCTCGAACCGCTTCAGGCCCCGTGAGAACGTGCCTATCGCGGAGCGCACATCGCCGCGCATCCACAGGAGGTAGGCGAGGTCGACCTCCGCCTCGGCGCGGTGTGTCTTGCTCGCGTGCTCGCCCGTGGCGTACGTCTCGGCGGCGGCTTCGAGGGCGTCTTGCGCGGGTTGCGTGTCAGCTGGGTTGCCAAGCAGGCAGAGGCCCAGCAGGTGCTGGGCGCGGGCCTTGTTTGGCGTGTCGATCAGGAGTCGGCGCGCTGCTGCGGCCAGGCCGTTTCGACGAGCCGTGGCCGTGGGCGAGGGAGACCCGAACGCGAACGCGTCGAGGGCCTGCGCGAGCAGGCGTTCCAATCGTGCGGGATCGACGCGCTTCGCCGTGAGCAGCAGATCCGCCGCCGTGGCGAACGCTTCCCAAGCCTGGTCGGGTCGCCGCGCGATGCGCAGAATCCGGCCGCGTCCCTCGTGGGAATCAACGGCGACGGCACGATGGCCCTCCGTCTTGAGATCCAGTGCGGCGAGGGCGAGCGTCTGAAGCTCCAAGGCCGGATCGAGATGGTCAATGCGCGGCCGCTCGGCTGCGCGCCGTTCGTGGACCAGGGCCAGCAGCTGATAGGCCTTGGCGAGATCCGCGTGCGGCGGCTTGAGGACCTTCTTTCGCAGGTCGATCACGCGTGTGGCTTGCCTCTCGGCCGCCGCCAGATCCACCGGGGCGTGTGCCAACAACTCCTCAACCTGCTGCGCCAACCGGGAAGCCTGGCGCAAACGACCTCGATCTGTACTCGGTTCCTCGTCACCGTGTACCGGAGCAACGAGCCACAGCATGAGACAGAGACTGAACCGCAGTCGCACGCGCATCATGAGCGGAGTCTACTCGCTCCGCCCAGGCGCTGTTCTCGCGGTGGTGGGCCTCTCCGGGCATGGACGGCGAGGATGGTGAACTGCTGGACGGCTGGCTCTGCCGCTGAAGGGCGGTGCCGGCGCTGGGGGCGAACCTCCGCGAGGGCGTGGCGGCGGTCGCCTGGCTCGTGTAGCTGCGGGGGCGCGGAACACCCCCATGCAGCGAAGCCAAGTAGCATCTCGGGGTGAGCGATCTTCGCCCCCAGGTCTGGTTGAACGTCGTCGGTCTGACGCCGAGGCTGCTTGCCCATGCGCCGCGCCTGCGCGCCCTGGGCGAGGCGGGCTGCGCCAAGCCGCTGGGTGGCATCGTGCCCGCCGTGACGTGTTCGGCGTAGGCCACTCGCCTGGCGGCTAGGAGCGCTTCGGCCCCATGGGCCGAATCGCACGGCCGCAACCCAACCTGGCTGCGAGATTCAACAGGACGGGCCGCGGCATTCGTGTCGCGGCCTGACTTCGTATTGGGGGGGGCGCCGCTCCGGTCACGCTTGGGCGCGACACGGGGTGTGACCGCTTGGATCTCTCGGGCGAGGGCTTCGTGGGCGAGGGCGAGTGGCAGGAGGTATAATTTGGGTTATACTGTGGAGGTGAAGACGGCCATCTCCCTTCCTGACGATCTGTTTCGGACGGCCGAGCGAGCCGCCAAGCGCTTGGGCCTCTCGCGGAGCGAGCTCTACAGGCGCGCACTCGGCGCGTTCCTGAAGCAGCACGATGCCACGCTCGTCACCGCTGCCCTCGATGAGACCTACGCGGAGGAGGCGTACGCGGGCGGTGAAGAGCGCGGGCTGGATCCTGCGCTCGGCGCGATGCAGGCCGCCTCGCTTCCGCGTGAGCCCTGGTAGTGAAGCGCGGCGAGGTCTGGTGGGCAGAACTGCCCGTTCCCGGGGGGTCAGAACGAGGCTACCGCCGACCCGTAGTCGTCGTCCAAGCTGACAGCTTCAATCGCAGTCGCCTCGGCACCGTCCTTGTCGCAGCGATTACGAGCAACCTCCGGCTCGCTGCCGCTCCTGGCAACGTCCGACTCGCGAAGCGTCAGGGCAAGCTGCCCAAGGACTCGGTCGTAAACGTCTCCCAGGTCCTCACGCTGGACCGGCGCTTCCTTACCGCCAAGGTGGGTCGACTCCCGCCGCCCCTGCTTGCCGAGGTCGATGCTGGGCTTCGCCTCGTGTTCGCACTGGAGTGACGCAGAGTCCGCCGCGTTGATGGTGCGGCGGCCTGCCTCGCCCCGATGCCCGGTAGCATCTGCGCGTGAGCGAACTCCGCCCCCAGGTCTGGTTGAACGTCGTCGGCCTGACGCCGAGGCTGCTTGCCCATGCGCCGCGCCTGCGCGCTCTGGGCGAGGCGGGCTGCGCCAAGCCGCTTGGCGGCATCGTGCCGGCGGTTACCTGCTCGGCCCAGGCCACCGCGCTTACAGGGCTTGCGCCGTCGGGCCACGGCATCGTCGGCAACGGCTGGTTTCACCGCGACACCGGCGAGGCGCGCTTCTGGCTGCAGAGCAACCGGCTCATCCAAGGCGAGACGATCTATGCCGCCGCCAAGCAGCGGGCCGCCAAGCAAGGCGTTGCGTTCACCTGCGCCAAGATGTTTTGGTGGTTCAACCAAGGGGCGCCCGTCGATTGGTCCGTCACGCCCAAGCCGCTCTACGGCGCCGACGGCAGCAAGGCCTTCGGCATCCAGAGCGATCCGCCCCAGCTCGCCGAGGAACTCGAGCGCGTGCACGGCGAGTTCCCGTTCCACTCGTTCTGGGGGCCCATGTCGGGCCTGCCCTCGAGCGACTGGATCGCGGAAGCTTCCGCGCATGTCCTGGTCAGCAAGCGACCGACGCTCACGCTGATCTACCTGCCGCACCTCGACTACGACCTGCAGCGCTTCGGTCCGGACGCCCCGGAGACGGCCACTCGCGTGGCGGAGGTCGACGCCGCCGCCGGCCGCGTGCTCGATGCCGCCAAGCAGATCGGCGCCGAGGTCGTCGCGTTCAGCGAGTACGGCCTGCTGCCGGTCAAGCGCCACGGCCTGCCCAACCGCGTGCTGCGCGAGGCCGGGCTGCTCAAGGTCCGCGACGGCGCGTACGGCGAGGTGCTCGACACCTTCCAGAGCCGAGCCTTCGCTGTCTGTGATCATCAGATCGCCCACATCTACGTGCGCGACCCCGCTGACCACGATCAGGTGGCCGCGCTGCTCGAGCGCGAGCCCACCGTCGCGCGTGTGCTCGACCACCGCGCCAAGGTGGCCATGGGCCTCGAGCATCCGCGCGCGGGTGACTTCGTGCTGCTCGCGCGGCCGGACGCGTGGTTCGCCTATCCCTACTGGCTCGATGAGCGACGTGCGCCTGACTTCGCCCGCACCGTCGACATCCACCGCAAGCCGGGCTACGACCCGTGTGAGCTGTACTTCGATCCGACGCTCCTCGCGCCCAAGCTGCGCGCCGCGCGGAAGCTCCTCGCGAAGAAATTCGGCTTCCGCTACCTGATGGACGTCGTGCCGCTCGACCCCGCCCTCGTGAAGGGCAGCCACGGCTTGCTGCCGCTGGACGGCCAGGACGGGCCCGTGCTCATCGCCGAGGACCGCACCGCATCCCACGCCGTCTCCACGCTCGCCGACCTCAAGGGCTACTCGCTGCACCGCATGGGACTCGACGCGTGAGCGCTGGCGCATGAGAGTCTGGCTGATCCGACTGACGCCGCTCTGGATCGTCTTGCTTGCGGCGGCTGTCTGGTTCACCTGGGGGAGCTTCCAGGCGAGCGCCTTCGACAAGCGGCTGGCGGAGCTTCGCGCCGCTGGGTCCATCAAGACGCTCGAGGATCTCGACCCCTTCGAGGTGCCGACCGATACGCGTGGCCGCGAGGCGCTGCTTGCGGCCGAGAAGAAGCGAGCGGGGATCGAGCATCATCACAGGGAGGTGCGCACCGACTGGGAGACGGTCGGCTTCGATCGCGACGAACGTGACTACGAGGTGCCCTGGACCGAGGAAGAGCGCGAGAATGCGGAGCGCTACTTCGAGGCGCTCGCGCCGTACATGGAGATGCTGGAGCAGGCGGTGTCCTTCGACAGCATCCCGGGCGATCCCCAGTCTACGGCGACGGGTGGGTATGCGGCGCTGAGCGCGCTCATCCACGCGTACGGCTCACTGGACCACATCGTCGCGGTGGACCGACAGCGGGCGTCGGGCTGTGCGCAACTCGGACTGGCCCTCGCGTCCCGGTTCGTGCCGACCAGCCCATCTGACGTCGGTCTCTACTATCTTGTCTGGCGACGCGCGATCGACCTCGTCCGCGAGGCGCTGGTGGCCGGGCCGATTCCGGCCGCAGTTCGCACGGCATGGCAGTCCCAGCTGAGAGCCGCCGAAGCGAGCCTGCTCAAGGCTCGGATCTCTGAAGCGGAGCGAGACCTCGCCGAGCGCCTGGCGACCCTGCAGGCGTGGCGGCGGGGCGAAGAACCCCACGCCGAGAAGCGGGCCGAGGCTGCAAAGGAGGGTGAGTTCGACGCGTCTGATTTCGAGGGAGACATCCCGCTGGACGAGTACTTGGACCGGGCTCCCCTGGGTTGGCCTCGGCCGCTCTCCGCGTCATGGCTGGCCCGCCCGCTGCTGCATGGTCAGGGCCTCGCGTGGCTCGCGCGGCAGGTGTCGTTTCGCCCCCGTGCGTGGACACCCGACGGCATGCGTGCGTGGGTCTCGGCGGAGTCAGGCGACAGCCTCACGAGCAGCGAGCGCAGACTGTCCGCCGGCGCGGAAATCGAGTTGGGTGTCGTCGCACAGCTGCGGCTGGCGCGCATCGGGATCGACCCCCGGACAGCCCACGGCGCCTACGCCGATGCCCCCCTCGATCCGCACTCGAACAAGCCGTTCGTCTGGCAGCGTGTGGGTGACGAGCTCTACCTGCATCCGCCTGAGAGCGCCGTGCTCCTCAAGTGTCTCGATCTCGACGACACGCCCCTCCGCGGTCCGGCTCGGGCCAATGCCATCCAAGACGAGCTCGACAACCACGACCTGCGCTGGCGCGTACGGTAGCTGGCGCGGCTCAGATGCCCGCGTAGAGCAGCGTCTCGAGGGACTCGAGCTCGGTGACGTACTCGGGGAAGCGCGCCAGATCGATCGCCTGCTCGAAGGTCATCATGCGGCAGTCGTCGTGCTCCTCGGAGAGGGTCACCGAGGCGGGGGTGGTGCCCTTCGGCAGGACGACGGCGAAGCAGCGCTTGCGATAGAAGTGCGCGCCACTCATGGAGGCGAAGTCGTAGGACTGCTCGAGGTCGAGCACGGTGCTGACGTCCGTCGCGGCGAGGCCCAGCTCCTCCTCGAGCTCGCGAAGCGCGGCGCTGCGCAGGGTGACGTCGGTCGTCTCGACGCGTCCGGAGACGCCTTGCCAGAAGCCCCCGCGTTGGGGCACGCGGCGGCACATCAGCAGGTCCCAGCCGCCCTCGCGGGGGACGGCCAGCCAGAGCTCGATGATCAGGCGGGGGTCGGCGGTCGTACCGCTGCCCACGACACCGCCCAGCGGGTGGTCGAGCGAGATGGCGTCCAGGCTGGGCATGCGGCCAGCCTACGAGCGCGCTCCCATGGGTCCACCACGGCAGGGGCCTTCAAAAGACCCCGGCTTGTGTCGACGCCGTGAGGCGTCGCAGGCGATACTTCGGCCGAAGGAGTGGCCGTGGCCCAGCTGATCGTGCAAGACGCGGAGCAGACCTACCTCGTCGAGGTCAAGGCCGGGGAGACGCTGCGCATCGGACGCGCCCACGACAGCGATCTGCCCGTCAGCGCCGAGCGCGCCTCGCGCAACCACGCCGAGGTCCGGTTCGCTGACGCCGGCGCCTCCGTGGCCGACCTCGGCTCGACGAACGGCACGCTCCTGAATGGGTCTCCCCTCGAGGGGGAGCGTCCCCTGGCCGATGGCGATGTCATCGACGTCGGCGGCTCCACGATCCTCTACCGCACCGCGCCCGCGGTCTGAGCCTGCCGTGCCTGTCGCCCTACTGCGTACCGAGCCGTCCCGCGCCTTCGCGCCCCTGGCCGCGCGCAAGGTGAGCCTGGGGAGTGATCCGAGCTGCGACATCGTCGATCGCTCGCCTGGGGTTGCCCCCGTGCACGCACGCCTGCGCTACGTGAAGGGCGAGTGGCTGTTCACCTCCGAAGACGATCAGCGCGTCGAGGTGGGCGGCGAGACGGTTCCCATGATGACGCTGCGGCCGGGGGACGTGCTGCGCCTCGCACCGGAGGGCGCTGCGTGGACCTTCCGCAATCGGCTCGCGAATGCGTTTGTACCGCCCGGCATGTCGATCGCCGCCGCGTGGCAGGCGCATCCCGAGTTCAACTCGCCCGACCATGGCCCCGCGAGCTGCACCGATGCAGCGTGGGTGGTCAAGCCGGGCGCGCCGTGTCGGCGACCCGAGGATGCCGACCGGCACCTCACCCTGCTCGCCCGCATCGGGGGAGCCTCCCATCCCGCGCTCGCCCGCTTGGTCGATGGCGGCCTGCACGCTGTGGATGGCGCCACGAACCGCTGGCTCGCTACGCGCTACGTCGAGGGCACGGTGGTTCGCGATGCGCTGAGTCCCGCCGGGCTCAGCGCGGCGCGCGTGCTCTCGGTGCTGCAGCCCCTGGCCGCCGCACTGGAGCACCTGCACGCGCGTGGCGTCATCCATCGCGATGTCGCGCCGGGCAATGCCGTGCTCACCACGGGCGGCGCCGTCCTCATCGACTACGGCCAGGCCGTGCTTGCCGACGAGGCGCTGGCGTCTTCGGCTGGTGTGGTTGGCACCCCCGGCTACGTCGCCCCCGAGGAGGTCCTCGAAGGCCCCGCCGGGGTTACGCCGGCCATCGATGTCTACGGCCTGTGTGCTGTGGGCTACGCGATGTTGACTGGGGGACCGCCTGCCAGCGGCGAGCACGTGCTCGACGCGCTCTCACGCGCGGCGCGCCCGCCGATTTCGCCCCGTGAACTCGGGGTGGACGTACCGGAACTCCTTGAATCGCTCCTGCTCCGAGGACTTGAACCTGATCCGGCGAAGCGGCCGGACGCTGCCGGCGTACGCGCCGCGCTTGACGCCGCCGAGGCCTCCCTCGGCTCGAAAGGACGGGTATGAAAGACGTGACGCTTCGTGGGGGGGCACCGGTCCACCCGCATGTGTTCTCCAAGCGCATCCTGCGCGCGGACCGTGAGGTCAACGACGGCGACCTCGTGCGCGTGAAGGGACACGACGGCCGGCCGGTCGGCTGGGGCTTCGCCCACCGCCAGTCCATGGTCGCGCTGCGGATGCTGACCTGGAACCCGGACGAGATCCCCGATGAGCTCTGGTTGCGCGAGCGTGTTCGCGCGGCGTCCGAGCTGCGCAAGCTTGTGCTCGACCTGCCGTCGGTGACCAACGCCTGGCGGGAGATGCACGCCGAGGGCGACGGCCTGAGTGGCCTCGTGGTCGACCGCTATGCCGATGTCGGCGTGGCCTCCCTCTTCAGCCTCGGCTGGCACCGCCGGTTCAAGGAACTCGAGCGCGTCCTGTGCGAGGAGTGCGGCTTCAGCGACGTCGTGCCGCGCGTCGATCAGCGCACCGCCACGCACGAGGGCTTCGACTGGCCGCAGCGCGAGGGCGGCAAGGAGATCGAGATCGAGGAGAACGGCGTGCGCTACGTCGTGAACCCCCACGGCGGTCACAAGACCGGCTTCTTCCTCGATCAGCGCGACAATCGCCTGTTGATCTCGCGCCTCGCCAAGGGGCGCACCGTCTTTGATGGCATGACCTACACCGGCGGGTTCGCCGTGGCGGCAGCCAAGGCGGGCGCGTCTTCCGTGACCGCGATGGACCTCGACGAGGATGCGGTCTCGCAGGTCGGTCGCAACGCCAAGCGCAACGGCGTCAGCGTCGACTTCGAGCACGGCGATGTCTTCGATGCGCTGCGCGGCATGAAGGACAAGCCGGCGTCGGAGCGCCCCGAGGTGCTCATCATCGATCCGCCCAAGTGGGCGAAGGACCGTGCGGGCCTGGGTGGCGCGCTCAAGCGCTACGGCGACCTCAACCGCTTGGCGTTGGAGGCTGTCCAGCCCGACGGCCTCGTGTGCACGAGCTCGTGTTCGGGCCTGGTCTCCGAGTCGGACTTCCTCAACGTGCTCCGTGCGGCGTCGTTTGACACGAAGCGGTCCATGCGACTGCTGCACATCGCCGGCGCCGGCGCCGATCATCCGGTCGCGGTGAACTTCCCCGAGGGCCGCTACCTGAAGTGCGTGATCATGCAGGTCGGCGGCGAGGGCTCGGGACCCGGCACCGAAGAACGCGGCGGGCGTGGTCCGCGCCGGGATGACCGGGGTCCGCGCCGCGATGACCGGGGCGGCGGTGGCTACGACCGCTCCCGTCGGGACGATCGCGGTCCGCGGCGCGATGACCGTGGCCCGCGTCGTGACGACCGCGGTGGCGGAGGTGGCTACGGCGCGCCCCGCCGGGATGATCGTGGCCCGCGTCGGGATGACCGTGGCGGCAGCGGCGGCGGCCCCCGTCGGGACGATCGCGGCCCGCGCCGCGATGATCGTGGCGGCGGTGGTGGCTACGGCGGTCCCCGCCGGGATGACCGGGGTCCGCGTCGCGATGACCGGGGCGGCGGCGGTAGCTACGGCGGCCCGCGTCGAGACGACCGCGGCCCGCGCCGCTAGGCTTCGCCGCTGAGATCGACCGGTCGAGCGATCGGCATGCGCCAGCCGACGCCAAAGGCGGTGGGGCTGACCTTCAGCCCCGGAGCCATCTGGCGACGCTTGTATTCGTTGCGCTCGACGAGCTTCAGGATCCGCTCCGTGACGACCGGGTCCTCACCTGCCTCGATCAGCTCCTTCAAGCTGCGCCCTTCTTCGATGCGCGCCTCGAGGATGCGGTCAAGCTGGTCGTAGGGGGGCAGCGAGTCGCTGTCCTTCTGGTCGGGGGCGAGCTCAGCCGACGGCGGCCGCTCGATGATGCGTGCGGGGACCCAGCCGCGTGCCGCGTAGGCGCGTGCGAGGTCGTAGACCTGGGTCTTCCAGACGTCGGAGATCACCGCGAGGCCACCGTTCATGTCGCCGTAGAGCGTGCAGTAGCCGACGGCGACCTCGCTCTTGTTGCCGGTGGTCAGGACGAGATGGCCCAGCTTGTTCGAGAGCGCCATGAGGAGCGTGCCGCGGGCACGCGCCTGGAGGTTCTCCTCGGTGACGTCGAAGGCGCGCTCGCCGAAGTGCGGCGCGAGAACCTCGAGGAAGCCGCCGTAGGGAGGCAGGATGGGCACCACGCGATGCTCGACCCCAAGGGCGTCGGCCATCGTCTGCGCGTCGGCGTTGCTGGCATCGGCGGTGAACGGCCCCGGCATGGCGACCGTGAGGACGTTGTCGGCGCCGAGCGCATCGACCGCGACGCAGGCCACGACCGCCGAGTCCACGCCACCGGAGAGGCCAACCAGCGCACGGGTCAGGCCCGTCTTTGCGCTGTAGTCGCGAAGCCCCATGACCAAGGCGCGCCGGAGTTCCTCCGTGGCGTCCGGTGCCGGCTCGGGGGTCGCCGCCCTGCAGCCACTCGTGTCGACGTCCAGGACCTGGAAGGCACTCTCGAAGGCGGGCAGCGCGGCACACACGGCGCCCTCTCGGTCGTAGACCCGGCTCCGACCATCAAAGAGGACGTCGTCGTTGCCGCCCACGAGGTTGACTGCAACCAGGGGGACACCCATCCGCCGGGCTTCGCCTGCGAACAGGGCCGAGCGCGTCGCATCCTTGCCGCTGTGATACGGCGAGGCAGAGATCGAAACGACCAGGTCGACACCTGCGGCAGCGAGCTCGGCCGGCGGATCGGCCTCGTAGAGGTGCCGGCCGCGGACGAGCTCCCGCACCCACAGGTCCTCGCAGATCAGCAGTCCCACGCGCTGGCCGGCCACATCCACGATGCAGGCACGGTCCCCGGGAGCGAAGTAGCGACGCTCGTCGAACACGTCGTAGGTGGGCAGGAGGCGTTTGGCGTAGAGGGTCTCGACCCGACCGCCCCGCACGAAAGCTGCCGCGTTCACGATGCCGGGGCCGACCGTGCCCGGGTTCCGGGCGACCGTTCCGATGACGGCGGGCGGGCCGTCGCCAAACTCCCGCGCAAGACTCGCCAGTGCCTGCTCTGCGGCGCGGATCACGCTGTCCCGGAGGAGGAGATCCCGGGGCGGATAGCCCACCAGGGCGAGCTCGGGAACGACGAGAAGCTCGGCGCCAGCCTTGCTGGCGTCACGCCATGCCGAAGCGATCGCGTCCCGGTTGCCCGGGACGTCGCCAGCGGTGGTGTTCATCTGGGCGAGAGCGATTCGCAGCGTCTGTCTCCTGGGCTTCATTATTCGGGAAGCGAGCGGCTTTCGGAAGGCGGGCACCGCCGTTGTGTCCGAGGTGTCGCGCGAACCCCCTCCAGGCCCCGCGGGGGGCAGCGCCGAGGGCTGATCGACAACGAGGGAGTGCTCTTGGGTGCGGAAGGCGCGATCCGAGGCGTGCAGAGGGGGGAACGCCGATGCTTGTGGAGCCTTGACTCTGCCGGGGGGAACCGTATAGGAGTCCTTGGCGAATCACGTTGCTCCGGCCAGGCGCGCGTGGATCGCACCGAGGACCTGTCATGCACGACCCCAGACTCCAAGCTGCCGTGACCCCCGTCGACGGGGATGCCCCCTTCGTATGCGATCTCCACGCGGCCGACGCCCTCTGGCTCGCGGCGAGCTTTGCGAGCTACACGCTCCCGGGCTGCGCGGACGCGCCTCGTCTCGCCGACGACGATGGCGGGGACGACCTCGAAGACGAGCTGGACGCGGATCTTGAAGATGATCTCGGCGACGATCTGGACGACGAGTTGGATGACGAACTCGACGACGAACTCGACGACGAACTGGACGACGACCTCGACGACGACCTCGATGACCTCGAGGACGAGGATGACGACGACTTTGACGACGACGAGGACTTCGACGAAGTCGACGGCGATGACGATGACGATGATGATGACGATGATGTCGACGATGACGACGACGATGACGACGACGATGACGATGACGACGACTTCGACGATGATGACGACGACGACTTCGACGACGAGGAAGAAGAAGAGGAAGAAGAGGACTGGCTGGGAAGCCTTTCCTCGCGCGCAGGCTAGCCGAGCAGCTTGATCCAGCGCGCGCCGTAGCGCTCGACGCGCTTGGGGCCGAGGTCTTCGCGCGCGCCAAGGTCCTCGACCGAGGTCGGACACTCCGAGGCCATCCACACGAGGCCCGGGTTGGGCAGGACGACCATCGTCGGTACATCGCGCCGCTTCGCTTCATCGCGGCGCCAGGCACGCAAGAGGTCTTCGCGCTTGCGCTGTGTCCGGGCGGCGCGCGCGGCCTCGGAGGAGAGCTTCGGCTTGCCGCTCTTGGCCGGTGCATTGCCGGCAGCATCAGCCGCGAACGCACGGCGGATGGTTGCCTGGAGCACGGTCCCGAGCCGGCGCCGGTAGCCCTCGCTGACACCGGGGAGGTCTCGCGCGGAGCGAGGCTCCTGCTTGCAGCGCTCGGCCAACTCGAGCATGGCCTTGGGCGGGAAGACCTTGAAGGGCGGTACGTTGCGTTTCTCCGCCTGCGTCTCGCGCCAGAGGTAGAGCTCGCGCAGGATGCTGCGGCCACGCGCGTCCAGGCGGCCAGAGCCCTTGATGCGCCGCCAGCCTTCCGGATCCATCGCGCGCGGCGTGCCCTGGCGGGACGCGATCCGGCGGAATTCGATGGTGGCCTCCTCGACGAGGTCGGCTTCGGCGAGGCGCTCGGCGTAGTGGGCACGCAGGGCGGGGAGGTACATCGTGTCCCGGCGGAGATAGTCCAACTGGTCGGGTGTGAGCGGGCGTCGGCCCCAGTCCGCGCGCTGGAAGCGCTTGTTCAACTTGTGATCGAAGTGGTCTTCGACGAGCGCCGCGAGGCCGAGGCGATCATCGCCCAGCAGGGTCGCGGCAATCATCGTGTCGAACACGCGGTCGAAGCGGAAGTCGTGGTCCCGCGTGAGGACCGTGACGTCGTAGTCGCCTCCATGCAGCACGATCTCTACGTCGCTTCGGTCCACGGCGTCGCGGATCGAAGTGAGGTCCTCGACGGCGAGGACGTCAACGATCGCCGAGCGAGCGCCGGCCGTGATCTGCATGATGCAGGTCTGCTCCTGGTAGACGAACATGGAGTTCGCCTCCGTGTCGATGGCGACTTCCGCACACCCGGCGACATGCTCCGCAAAGCGTGCCAGCGCCTCGCGGTCCTCGATCAGATCGGGGTCATGCTCGTCCGGCGTGGCGAGTCGTATGCGGGTGGGACGCTCCGGCTCGACGACCTCCGGCTCGCTCGTGTCCGGCTCGCTGACGTCGGGCTTGGGGGCCGCAGCCGGCGCCTCCTCGAAGAAGTCGTCGTCAGGCAGTTCGGGAATGGGCGGGTGGGGTGCGGGCATGGCCGCCATTCTGCGGGCTACGGCTCGGATTCCGACACTTCGAGCGACGGGAACCCGAACCAGCGCAGAATCCGGTTGCCGCGGGCCCGCGCCGCCGTCGGGTTCTTGCTGCGCTCGATGGCCGCCTCCAGGCTCTCGCGGGCGTCCAGGGGCGTGAGATCGGTCTCGGAGCCTGCGGCCTCGGAAGCCGCCAGGCGGCTCAGGATCGCGAGCGCCTCCACCTCGTGGACGGCCGGATGCTCCGACCAGACAGCTCGGGCGTTGCGGGCTTCGCGGAGCGCGCTCCCAAATCGTCGGGCGGCGAGGTGGCCGCCGGCGGCCCGGAGATGAGCGAGGCCCGTCGTTCGCTGCAGGGTGGCGAGCGCCCTCTCGAGCTCGTCCGCGCGGCGGGTGGTGCCCACCTCGCCAACCAGCCGCAACAGCATGTCGAGGGAATCGACCTCCGTGAACGTGTCCGGGTCGTCCTCGAGCAAGGCCAGCGCACGCTTCACATCGGTGAGCGCGTGGGACTGGGAGAGAAACAGCCGGGCGCGCTGGATGCGGGCGCCGGGGGGCGGCGGCGGCTCCGTGGCGGCCAGCGCCTGATCGAATACCTCCCCCGAGCGCTCGACGGCGCCCGCAAACCGCAGGAAGCGCGCGGCTGCGGTGAGGACCCGGCCATCGGACGGGAAGGTCGTGCGCACGAGTGACTCGATCCGTGCGACGCGCTGCTTGCGCTCGACCTCGCTGATCTCACCCATGCTGCCGGTGGCGGCGCGGACCCATGCGGCGGCGATGTCGCCGCGCTCGGGCCAGCGGGCCGCGGCCGAGCGAAGGGACGCCTCGGCGCCGCGCGCGTTGCCACTGGCCTGTGCAGAGCGCGCGCGGGCGAGCTGCCCCTCGGGCGAGCGACCCCAGCGGAGCTTCGTGCTCCACAGGAGGGCGGCGTCGAACGAGCCGTCATTGAGCCAGCCTTGGGTCGCATCCGTGAGCCAGCGTTCGCGGATCGTGTCGTCGGGCAGGAGCGCACGCATGGCGGGTGGGAACCCGGCGAGCAGGAGGCCTTCCGCCAGGCCCGGCGCGGCGCGGGTCAGGCGGCGCTGGGCGAGCGTCAACTCGAGCGTAGGGATGTCGTCCGTGAGCGGAGCCGTCTCGTCCGGAACGACCTTCCCGACGGAGCCCGCATCCAGCGCGAGGTGCTTCCACAGGTCGCCTGGACGCCGGAACCCCGCTCGCCGTGCGGCTGCCGAGCGCGGGTTCTCCTTGTGGAAGAAGGCCTCCCACGCGGCGGTCTGCACGGCCGGCGTCCCCCGGAAGCCGACCATCACGATCTCCCCGGGGAAACGGAACACCCACATGTGGGGGAACGCCGAGCGGAACGTCGCCAGCGCGCGCCGCAAGAGGTCGGGGGTCATGTCGAAGAGGTTCAGCCACTGGGCCATGACGCCCTCATCCGTGAGGGCCTCGCGCGCCTCCGCAAACGCCTCCTCGCTGAACAGATGGCCACTGCTCGGGTTCCAGGGATGGCTGGGCTGGGACGCAATGAGGTCGTAGCGCTCGGCAGCCGCGCGGCGGCCGGCCAGTCGCATGATCAAGCGGCCGTCGCGCGGAAGGATGCGTGCGCGCTCCAGCCGCTCGACCGGGAGCTGGTCGAGATCGCGCCACGCACGGGCGGCCTCGAGCACCGCCGCGTCGATCTCCGCCACATCGACATCCGCCTGGCAGCCGGAGAGGACGGCTTCGGCCGTCCAGCCGGCGCCGTGGCCGATCACCAGGGCCCGCTTGGCCTTGGGCCGCAGCAGGGCCGGCAAGAGCCCCAGGGCGTACTCGGTGTGGGCGGGCACGCTCGCATCGTCAGGCTCGAAGACGCTCTCCCGCAGCGCGCCGCGGCGCAGGCCGACCACGCCGCTCGGTTCCTCGACCAGCGTGACGCGTCCGAGTCGTCCGTCGATCGGGGCGAGGGGCTGCCGGCTTGCGACGTCCGGACGTACCGCCGCACGGCCGGCAAACCAGTAGGCGTAGAGGGCCAGGTCGTCGCGATCGTCCAGGGTGACGCCGTGGGGGAGGGGGTTCTGCGCGGCGATGATCTCGGGCGTCGCCGGGGCCGAAGCGATCCACCCCGACAGCACCCCAGGCCAGAACAGCACGGCGAACGGGATGAGGGCGAGGCCGACACCGACCACGCGGCGGCCTTCCCGGATGCGCCAGCGGAGCAGGGCTCCCACAGCCAGGCAGATCGCGGCGGCGGCGAGCAGCGTGCGCTCGGCACCGAGGGCAGGCAGCAGGAAGAACCCGGCCAGCACGCTGCCGATGACGGCGCCCAGCGCGTTCCAGCCGTAGAGCCGGCCTGCCGCGCCGGCGGTCGAGCCGGTCCACGACGCGCGCACCCGCACGGCCGCCGGGAGCAGCGCGCCGAAGAAGAACGAGGCGGGTCCGGTGGTGATCGCGAAGGCGAAGATCACGGAGCCGATGCGTCCGCCGTCGTCCCCGAGGCTGCGGAGGATCCGCAGCGGGGCGCCGCCCGCAAGCGGCAGGGAGAGCAGCGTGAACAGGCCCGCGCCGAGGAACAGCCAGGGCAGGAGGCGCGGCGGGTGACGCAGCCGGTCCGCCAGCAGGCCGGCACAGGCGGCGCCCAGGGCGATGGCCAGGAGGATCGGACCGAGGAGCAGGGCCGCGCCCATCTCATGGGCGCCGGCCAGCGGCTGGAGCACGCGCAGCCACGCCATCTGTGCCATCAAGGCGGCCAACCCCGAGGCGGCCAGCGCGATGCGCAGCCGTCCGGTCTCGCCGTGCCCGTCCGGGGGGGTCTCGTCCGGGGGGCCGTCGCCGTGGGGGAGCGGACGATCCACAAGCAGCAGTGCCAGGGCGCCGACGAGCGCCGCGGCGCCCGCGACGCGCAGTGCGGGCGTCTCGCCCGAAGCGGCCAGCAGCGCCAGGGCGCCACCCAGGCCGATGACGGCGCCGAGCGTGTTCAAGGCGTAGAGCGTGCCGGTTCGCCGGGCGGCATGGCGCAACGATAGGACCCGGGCCCGCACCAGGAGCGGGAAGGACCAGCCCAGCGCGACGCCGGCCGGTAGCACGAGCGGGGTCGTGAGCAGCAGCGTCGGCCAGAGCGCCGCCCAGCCGCCACTTGCCTCCGCGCCCTCCCCGAGGAGGCTGGCGTGCCAGCCGGCGACCTGGGCCAGGTAGAGCGGGGAGAGGGCGATCCATGTGCCGGCGAAAAGCAGGCAGAGCGCGGCGGCGCGCGTGGGGCGCTCCCGGTTCATCGCCTGCGTGGAGCCCCGCAGCGCGCCCAGGGCCAGCCCGAGCAGAAGGAGGCCGATGACCGCCGCGGCCGCCTCCTGGGCGGCGCCGAGCCCGCGGGCGACGCCGCGGATCCAGAGCAGCTCGGCCGCGAGCGTGGCCGCTCCGGCCAGGAAGGCCGTGAGCAGGACAAAGGGGGCGGGGCGCAGTGCGATCACGTCCGAGCAACGCGCGGTGCGCGTTCCCAGTCCCCAGCGGCGGCGCCGCTAGCGGAGGCGGGGCTTCTTCTTCTCTTCGACCCGGGCTTCGACCCGTGCCCAGCGTGCGCCGGGGTCCAAGGCGTGCTCGAGATCCTCAGGCGTGTCGATGTCGTAGCAGATGTCGGGTTCGGGCACATTGAGACGGACCGTGTCCTTCTGGTATCGGAAGAGGATCTCGCGAGCGCCGCTGACGTCCCCGCGCAGGTGGAAGTCCTGGCTCAGCTCCGCCGAGAACAGCCCGGGGTGGCCGCCGAGACCGTTGTAGGAGGGGATGACGATCTTGCAGTCTCGCGTGACAAAGGCCGTCACGACCTGATCGACGATCTCGGGCGGAACGAAGGGGACGTCGCCGGGAGCGATCAGGAAGTTACGCTCCGCCGCCCAGGGGCAGCTCAGTCCCGCGCGGATCGACGAGATCATCCCCTTGCTCGGATCCGGATTCTCCACGATGTGGAGCAGCGGCGTGCGCAGCGGTTCGTAGAGCGAGGTCGCGCCGGGGCCGACGACCAAGATGATGTCGGATACGCGCGTGGCCTTGCGGTAGGCGCGCAGCGCGTGCTCGATGACGCGCTTCTTGCCGAGCATGGCGAGGAGCTTGTCGTGTCCCATGCGCGAGCTCTCACCCGCGGCCAAGACGATCGCGACGGGATTGGACTTGAGCGTCGACATGCCATGATGGTAGCGCAACGACGACCCCAGCGGCAGCAAGAGGAGCCCGTCATGGAACGCATGCGCGACACGACCGCGATTACCGAGGGACGTGCGGAGAGGCTCACGAAGCACGGTCTCTTCGAGACGCCGCGCTTCTTCGCCGATGTGTACGTCTTGCGTCCCGGACAGGCCCAGGCCGTCCACACCCATGAGGGGGAGGACAAGTGCTACTTCGTCCTTTCCGGCCGGGGCCAGATCACCTCGGGGACGGTCGTCCACGACGCCGGCCCGGGGGCGCTGGTGTTCTGCCCGGCAGGCGAAGATCACGGCGTCGTGAACGCCGCTTTGGACGAGGATCTGCGGCTCCTCGTCTACATGGCGCCGCATCCCCGCCTGAGTTAGCGACAAGGCATCGGCCATCCAGGGGCAGGCTCCCGCCCGAGCGGTATCCTGGGACCCCCGGAGCGAAAGCCGGGTCTTGGAGGTGTCCATGCGTATCGGCGTGATCTTGAGCGGCTGTGGCTTCCAGGACGGCGCGGAGATCCATGAGAGTGTCTTGGCGCTCCTCGCCATCGATCGCGCGGGTGCCGAGGCCGTCTGCTTCGCGCCGGACATCCCCCAGGCCAAGGTCGTCGACCACGTGAGCGGAGAGGCGACGGCAGAGTCGCGCAACGTCCTCGTCGAGTCGGCGCGCATCGCGCGCGGCGTGATCGCCGACGTCGCGACAGCCGATGCCAGCACCCTCGACGCACTTGTGATGCCGGGTGGCTTCGGTGCGGCGATGAACCTCTCGAACTTCGCCGTCGCCGGGCCCGACGCCGTCGTCGATGAAGGCGTGGCCGCGCTCGTACGCGCGATGCACGCCGCCGGCAAGCCCATCGGCGCCATCTGCATCGCGCCGGCCGTGATCGCAGCCGTCCTCGGCAAGGACGGCGCACCGACCCTGACCATCGGCGACGATGAAGGCACGGCCGGTGCTATCGAGGCGTGTGGCGCGAGCCACGCAGCCTGCCCCGTGGACTCGTTCGTCGTCGATACGCACGCGCGCATCGTGACGACGCCCGCGTACATGCTCGGCCCTGGCATCAAGGACGTTGCCGCAGGGATCGAGCGCTGCGTCGCCGAGGTGATCAAGCTCGCCTCACCGGCGACCGTCCGTTAACGCACATTGACCCCCTCGGCACAGCCGAGGCAGGAGACCCACACCATGGCAGATCACCCGCACGGCGCCCCCGGCGCAGAGCAGCCCGCAAGCAACCCCTGTCCCGGCGTCAAGAACATCATCGCCGTGGGCGCAGGCAAGGGCGGCGTGGGCAAGTCCACCGTCGCCGTGAACCTGGCGCTCGCCCTGAAGGAGCAAGGCGCGTCGGTCGGCTTGATGGACGGCGATGTGTACGGCCCTTCGATCCCGAAGATGCTCGGGAGCAGCGGCGCCCCCTCCGGTGCCGGCCCGGGCCAGATCAAGCCCAACGAGGCCTTCGGGCTCAAGCTGATGTCCATGGGCTACCTGCTCGACGCCGACAAGCCGATGATCGTGCGCGGCCCGATCATCCACACGGTCGTTCGTCAGTTCCTTGGTGACGTCCTCTGGGGCGAGCTGGATTACCTGATCGTCGACCTGCCGCCGGGCACCGGCGATGTGGCGCTGAGCCTCGCGCAGTCTTGTCCGCTGACGGCGTCGGTCGTCGTGTCGACGCCGCAGGATGTCGCGCTCATCGACGTGCAGAAGGCCGTCTCGATGTTCCGTACGCTCAACGTGCCGGTCGTGGGCATGGTCGAGAACATGAGCTGGTATGAGTGCCCGAAGTGCGGCGAGCGCGAAGAGATCTTCGGTCACGGCGGCGCCAAGACCTGGGCCGAGGAGCAGAAGATCCCGTTCCTCGGTGGCGTGCCGATGCACGCCTCGGTCGCCATCGGTGGCGATGAGGGCAAGCCCGCGCTGGCCGACGAGCGCACGCCCGAGCATGTCCGCGAGGCCTTCCGCGCACTTGCCACCAGCCTCGCGACGCAGGTCGCGACGCTCGCGTCGCTTCCCAAGCAGCCCTTGATCCAGATCGAGGGGTTGTCCTAGCTCGCTAGCGCGCGCCGCTCCAGCGGGGCGTCAGCAGTACGACTTGCATCCGCTCGCCGCGGCTTGTGGCGGCGAGCAGGATGGTTTCACCCACGCGGGCCATGCACGCGCAGCGTGTGCGCAGCATCGGCAGCATGGGGAGTTGCACGGGGCCGCAGGGCGTCGTGGCAGTGCGCGCGGTCGAGTTCTGTTGCGTGCGCTGGAACTCGACATGGAGCGCGACGCGGTCGCGCGTACTCGTGCGTTCGGCAGCAACCGTGAGCCGCAGCCCGTCGAAGAACGTGTACGTCCCGGGCGTTGAGGCCGCAGCCCCCTGGGCGATCTTCACCGAATAGTCCCCGACGTACGTGCGCTCTTGGCCGGTGAGCGTGTAGTTCGAGCCGCCGGAGAGGACGCGCACGGTCGCACTTCCCAGGCGCTCGGCCTGGCCACCCTTGCGCGCACTGGTGAGGGCGGCCGCGGTCCCGGCGTCGAGGCCAAACGAGGGACCGCCGCGCAGCCGCTCGGCGAGTTCGTGTGAGACATCCAGCACCTCGGCATCGACGGTGAGCGTCTCGGCCGCATGGGGGCGGAGCGTGGCCAGGAGCTTGCGAATGGCTGCGGCGACGGCGGGGGTCTGGCGCACGAAGAGGCGGCCGTTGCGTGCCTCGATGGAGGCCGGGTCCTGCCACAGACGCCGCGGACCCGCTGCACGGATCAGCTCGACGAGGTTCTCTGGCGGAAACAGGGGGGCCGGCTCACCGAGCTCGGCTGGTTCCGGGGGCGTCCAGTAAGACGGTGTCAGGTGGGTGGATCCCGCCTGGCGATACGAGACTGCGTGGTCGAACGGGGTGACATCGAAGGCATGCGTCGTGTAGGTGCCGCCAGGCGCCGCGTCGTAGGAGAGCCGTGGGGCCCGTGCCGGGGTGCCGCTGCTCTGGCCGCGCGTGACTCGGATCCAGATCTGCATTCCGTCGTCGCTGCTGCCGCCGCCCACGGGCCGCCACGCCCCGAGGGGGACGGTAAGCAGGCCCGAAGCCGATGTGCGTCCGAACACCGGCATCTGGAGGATGCGCTTGTCGCCGACAGCCTCGTCCGTCGTGGCGTCGAGTGTGGAGAAGTGGCACCGGATCTGAATGCGCGCCGTGTCCGGCTCATCACCGAAGGTCACGAGGGCGTCGGCGATCAGTCCGAGGTTCGCCACATGAACCAGCGGCTGACTCATCGACGCGTCCTGCGCAATGTTGACCCGATACCCGCCGACGTAGGCGTACTGCGTGCCGCTGTACGCGGACACGCGCTGGCCTTCGAAGCCGAGCAGCGAGAGGGTCGGGCTCTGCGAGGCACGTACATGGGCTACCTGTGCGTCGCCGTCGGAAGGCCAGCCTCCCTCCGGCGTCGCGACCGCGCGAACTTCGACGCGAGCGGTGCGGAGGATGCGGGTCTCGAGGTCGGTCAGGTAGCGCGCAACAGCCGCGATGGTTGCCGCCGGCGCGCTGACGATCAGGAAGCGCTCCCCCTGGGAGCGAATGTCGGCGCCTGCGACGCGTTCCCATGTGGCCGGCTCCACCTGGGTCTTGATCATCTCGATGAGCTCGTCCACCTGGCCGACCGGGTAGATCGGCTCTTCGCCTGTTCCGCCGAAGAGGTACTCATCGGCTTCCCACGGGGGCGGCGCTTCGCCCCAGTGCTGCTCGTGCCCCCGCGACAGCGCGTTTACGTGGAGCAGGACCATCGGCAGAGCTTCGTCGTCCTCGCCGCGGGCCACCGGCGAGACCAGAAGGAGTCCGGCCAGTGCCAGTCCCACGGCGAGCAGGTGAACGTGGATGGTGCGTCGCGGTCGATGCATGAGGCTCCCCCCGCTGCGCGGAGACGGCAGCGGCCCCCAAGGTACTGGGCCTCGCCTGCGGTGTCGGCGGGGCACTGAAACCGCCCGGCGCGTTCCCGGTACAGTGCCGTACCTGACCCCGGGAGGTCCATTCCATGAAGCTCGCAGTACTCCTTTCTGTCCTCGCCTTCGGCAGTGCCGCCGGCGTGGGCGTCTATCTCCACGGCGAAAACGCCGACCTCAAGGAGCGCCTTGCCGCGCTGGAGGTCGAGGGCGGCAGCAGCGCTGCCTCCAGCGGTGACCCGACGGCTCCCGGGCTGCGGGGCGCCGCCGCGCGTCGCGATGTCGCCGAGCTCAAGGGCGTCACCGATGCCTTGATGACGCGCATG
This sequence comes from Planctomycetota bacterium, assembly GCA_029259795.1. Classification (GTDB taxonomy): domain Bacteria; phylum Planctomycetota; class PLA2; order PLA2; family JAEUHO01; genus JAHEIK01. The sequence continues at coordinate 1,481 of JAJDEM010000383.1, read as the reverse complement.
GACTCGCTCGAGCAGGTCGCCAAGGAGGCGGCGGCGTCACCCGCAGCCGCAGGGGACGGTACGGCTGGGAGCCTGGCGGAGAAGCCGGACTTCACCGAGGCCGTGCGGAATGTCGTGCTGGACATGGCGACGAACGACGTCGACTTCCGCTCGCGGGTCGGCGTGTCGGATCGCACGAAGATCCCAAAGGACTCTCCGTTCTCCAAGGTGGCGGACACGCTCCAGCTCGACGCGTCGCAAGAGTCGCAGATGAGCAAGGACCTTCAGGAGATGCAGCAGGATCTGTTCACGCTGCTCGCCGAGGAACGTGAGGACGGCGTGGTCCCGATGGAGATCATCGCGAAGGCCGAGGAGCTCAAGGAAGGCGATCCGAAGCGCGGGGAGTACTTCATCAAGCTCTTCACCATGAAGATTCCCGGCTCCGAGGAGACCTACATGCAGCGCGCGGTGAAGCTCACCCAGGGCTTCCGCAAGAAGGCCGACCGCTATCTCCGCCCGCAGCAGAAAGAGATCCTGACGGCCGTGGAGATCGATTGGTTCTCGATCAAGTTCAACTAGAGCGGCGCGACTAGACGGAGTTCCGCGCTGACGCGCGGGTCGGCAGGGTCGCGATGGGCGGGCGTTGTGGTTTGGACGGTCGCTGCCGCGGGGGGGTGGTGCTGGCCGGTGTTCCGCCCTAACGGGCGGGTCAGAGGGTTCGCGTTGGTTGAGGCCCGAAGCTCGGACGGTGCCTGCCGCGGGCGGGTGGGTGCTGGCCGGCGTTCCGCGCTGACGCGCGGGTCAGAGGGGTCGCGTTGAAGGCGGCCCGAAGCTCGGACGGTGCCTGCCGCGGGCGGGTGGGTGCTGGCCGGAGTTCCGCGCTGACGCGCGGGTCAGAGGGGTCGCGTTGGGCGGGCGTTGTGGACCGTGAAGGCGCTGCCGCGAGCGGTTACGCGCCGGAGCCTGCGTGCGAACGCGAGTCGAGCATTGAGACCCCCGCGGTGCGGGAATGACGGCCGGCGTGCGGGGCCCGTGCATCGGCGTCTTGTGCTGGGGGGCTCACGCCGCCCGCGGCGAAGCACGAGCTCGCGCCGTGGCGCGAGCGGTGCCGCCGCCACCCCCCTTGACATCTACAGCACTCCCAAGGGAGTTAACTGATTGACGCCTATGGCGCTCAGCGGAGGCGACGGAGCAAGGTGCCGTTGCGAACAACGGCAGGCTCAGCGTGCAGGGCCATTCGGGCCACCGGGCTCATCGGGCGCTCAAACCACACCGGCCTTCCGCCGTCGGGTTTGCGGTGTCTGGAACGAGTCCGCTCGCGCGGCGGACCACGCGTGCCAGGGCACGCGCGCGTGCCGAACCTCTGGCACGGAACGAGCGGCTGGAGGGCGTCGTTTACTGGGGGGCTCACGCGTGCTCAACAGGCCTCGCTGGCTCGGCCCGTTGTCGGCCCCGAGGGGGCCGAACCGCACGCGAAGCCCCGCGGCCAGGCGTTACGTCCG
>JAJDEM010000382.1 GCA_029259795.1 Planctomycetota bacterium | reverse complement strand
GTGTAGCTGGTGGTGAAGCGGGCGCCGGTGAGGTGCTCGAAGAAGTTGTAGAGGGTCTCGCGCTCCGTGAACGTGTAGAGGAACACGGTCATCGCGCCGACGTCCATCGCGTAGGCGCCCAGGCCCAGCAGGTGAGCCGAGATGCGCGCGAGCTCGCAGCAGACCGTGCGGATGGCCTCGGCGCGCGGCGGGGACTCGATGCCACAGACCTTCTCGAACGCCCAGGTGGCCGAGCAGTTGTTGGCCAGGGGCGCGAGGTAGTCGAGACGGTCGGTGTAGGGGATGTAGCGGTGGTAGCCGAGGCTCTCGCCGATCTTCTCCTTGCCCCGGTGCAGGTAGCCGACGTCGGGCGCCGTCGAGACGACGCGCTCGCCATCGATCTCGAGCAGCAGGCGCAGCACGCCGTGGGTCGAGGGGTGCTGCGGGCCCATGTTGAGCACCATGCGCTCGCCCGGGTCTTCGCCCGCGTCCAGGCGGATGTCGATGTCGAACTCGGGGTTGTCCCCGGTCGGCACGGGCGGCGTGGCCGTCGTTGTCTGTTCGGTCGTCATGGCCAACCCCTAGTCCCGGAACCGGTTGTGGCCCTGCATCGGGAAGTCCCGGCGCAGCGGCCAGCCATCGAAGTCCTGGGGCATGTAGATGCGGGTCAACTCGGGGTGTCCCTCGAAGGCGATCCCGAACATGTCGTAGGTCTCGCGCTCGGACCAGTCCGCCGACTTCCAGAGGTGCGTGAGGGTGGGAACGGAGCCGCCCTCGGCGACGCGCGTGCGCACCATGAGGCGCTCTTGCGTCTCGATGTTCGCCGCGAGTCCGAGCACGGTGAAGCGCTCCGGCGTGCGGGCCGGGTAGTCCACGGCCGTGTGATCGATAAGGAGCTCGAAGCCCGCGCCATCGCGGAGCGCTTGGAACACCTTCGGCCAGTCGGCTCCGCTGACGAGGCAGCCCGGCCAGCCGGCCTGCTTGCCGCCACCGCCGTGCTCGGGGTGCTCCGACCACTGCACCGTGAAGGGTGCCAAGGCCTGCTTCACGGACTCGGAGACACCCGCGGGCGCCTCGGCCGTGTAGACCATGCAACTGTTGGGGACCTGGTCCACTAGCGGCTCTCCTCGGGCTTGCGGCCGCGCACCATCGAGCGCTGCGGGCCCTGTTGGCCGAAGTGTTCGTCGGTCGTTGCCAGTGCGACCGGGGGACCGTGGCGGCGACCACCCAGGACGGTCTGTTCGGCGAGTTCGGCGGGCGCGCCCGCCTTCGGCGTCGCGAGCGTCAGCTCGTAGCTCTCGTCGCGATCGATCTTGTCCTGGAGCTTCATCAGCACGTTCAGGACCGAGTCGGGCCGGGGCGGGCAGCCCGAGATGTAGAAGTCCACGGGGATGAACTCATCGATGCCCTGTACGACCGAGTAGGAGCGGTACATGCCGCCGGACGAGGCGCAGGCACCCATGGAGATGACCCACTTGGGCTCTGCCATCTGGTCGTAGAGGCGGGTCATGACCTGCGCCATCTTGTAGGTGAGCGTGCCGGCCACGAGCAGCAGGTCGGCCTGGCGCGGCGAGAAGCGCGCGACCTCCATGCCGAAGCGGGCCATGTCGTAGCGGCTCATGGCGGTGGCCATGAACTCGATGCCGCAGCAGGAGAGCCCCAGCGGCAGCGGCCACATGCTGTTCTTGCGCGACCAGCTCGACAGGGCCTTTACCGTGCTGAGCAGGATGGAGCACTCGGAGCTTCCGCTCGCCTCCACCGTGTCGCTGATCCGGGTCTGTGTGACTTCGCTCATGTGCTCATCTCCAGCATCGGAATGCCGTTGGGGCGCTCACGCACCGCCGCCTTCACTCCTGTGCCCAGTTCACTGCACCCTTGCGCACGACGTACCACCACCCGAGGAAGAGAATGCCGATGAAGATCAGCATCTCGATGAAGAGGAAGGTCTGCAGCGCCTTCGTTCCGAAGTGGACGGCCCACGGGTAGAGGAACACGACCTCGATGTCGAAGAGGACGAAGAGAATCGCGACGAGATAGAACTTCACGCTGAAGCGCTGATGCGCGTCCGTGATCGGAGGCATGCCGCACTCGTAGGCCGCGTCCTTGACGGGGTTCGTGCCGGCCTTCTTGCCGAGAACGAAGGACAGCCCGAGGTTCGCGCCAGCGAACAGCACGGCGAAAATCAACATCACCAGAACAGGGACGTATTCCGCGATGCCGCCTGCCGCGAGAGGCAGTGTGAGGATCGATTCGAGCGTGGAAACCACGGCGTCTCCCGGTGTGCGTGGCGTGGGGCCGACATTCAACCGCACCGGCGCGTTTCACACGATGCAATTGCCCGGTGGCAGCGACCCCTCGGAGGGATGATTGGAGCCCCGCGAGAAGCCCACCCCGGAGGTGCCGGTCGCCACCCTCCGTCCGAAGCCCGACGCGGCGGCTTGCAGGTCGCCCTGCTTGATTTACCTGCACAATGCAGGCACTTGAGGCTAGCGGCCGAACGCCTGCAGCGGAACCGCGGTGGCCTCGCCGCTCTGGCGGTCGAGCACGTAGTGCTTGTCGGCCGCCAGCCCCTTGTACTCGGTCTTTGCGCGGTCCTGGCCCGGCCAGGTGACGGTCACCGTGCAGGTGGTGGCCGCGCCCAGGCCGACATGCTCCCGGGGGTCGTCACACCCGAGGAACGACTTCTGCCGGACCACGATGCCGCGCTGGCTCCCGGTCTCGGTCGTCACCACGTAGCTGGCGCCAAGCGCCTCGCGGTTGCCGTCGTCCTGGCGGAAGCTCAGCTTGACCCAGTGCGCGCCGTCGCCGGCCGGGCCGGCGCCGAGCAAGAGGGTCGGTCGCTCGTTCATGTTCATGACGACCAGGTCGATGCGCCCGTCGTTGTTCCAGTCGGCGAAGGCCGCCTGGCGGCTGCAGCCCTCGACGGCCATGCCATCGCCCGCTTCCAGCTTCGTGGTGTCGGCACCCGCCGGCGCATTGCGCTGGGCCTTGCTGCCGACCTCCCGGAACGCGAGCGCGGCGGGGTCCATGTTCTCGAAGCAGGCGTTCTGCTGGACGTACGCCGTACCCGTGCGCTCGAAGAGATCGATCTCCTTGTAGACATGGCCGTTGGCCACGTAGAGGTCGAGATCACCGTCGTTGTCGAAGTCGTACCAGCCGCAGCCCCACGACAGGTCGTGATAGACCTGCTGCCCCATCGTCTGCAGGCCGCGGTCCTTGAAGTAGACGGCGCCGTCGACGCCCGCAACCTGCTTGGCTACGTAGACGTTGTTGTAGTCGTGGCTGAAGTTGGTGATGAAGATGTCGAGCCGGCCATCCTGGTTGATGTCGGTGACGGACATGCCCATGCTGGCTTGCGCGGACGTCTGCTGGCCAACCTTGATGCCCAACACGTCGGAGGTGTCGCGGAAGCGGATCCGCCCGTCGGCGTCACGCTCCTGCTGCCACATGAAGTTCTCTTCGGAGTCGTTGGCGACGTAGATGTCCATCAAGCCGTCGTCGTTGAAGTCGAACATCAGGGTCGTGAAGGCATACTTGCCCACCCGCGGCTCGAGGCCCCACGCGGACGTCACATCCTCGAAGGTCCCATCCTCGCTCTGGCGGAACATGGTGTCGTTTTGCCCCTTGAGGCCAATGGGGCCGCAATAGGCGGGAATCGCGCGCCACGAGCAGTCACGCCCGCTGATGGTCTCGACGGGGATCCCGTACTTGTGGCCCTGCTTGGCCCGCAAGCGATCGACCTCGGCGGCGGGATCGGCGTACGCGGCGACGTAGATGTCCAGACGCCCGTCCCCGTCGACATCAGCCACGGCGGCGCAGGTGCTCCACGTGTAGGGATCGCCTGTTACGCCGAGCGCTTCGGCAACGTCGGTGAAGGTCCCGTCGCCGTTGTTTCGCCAGAGGCGATTGAGTCCGAAGTTGGACACGTAGATGTCCTGATCGCCATCCGCGTCATAGTCGAACGGCGTCGCCCCAAAAGACCAGCGGGTGTCATGGATGCCGGCCGCCTGCGTGACGTCGGTGAAGCTGCCGTCCCCATTGTTGCGCCAGAGGGAGTCGTTGAACTGCTCCTCGCGCGTGTCCTTCTCGACGAGGGCGGGGCGCTGACGCTTGGAGCCGGCGACCTCAACGCGCCGGAGCTCGTAGTTGCTGAAGACATCGCCATCCGGGATGAAGAGGTCGAGCAACCCATCACCGTCGTAGTCGATCCACGCGGCCCCCGGGCCTACGGCCTCGATGAGAAACTCCTTCAGACCGGCCCGACCGGAGTGGTTCGTCGCGCTCAGGCCGCCGTCGGCTGTGACATCGCGAAACCGGATGCGCGTGGCGGGCGCGTCCTTCCAGCGGTCCGTCTCGGGCGTGTTCACGGAAGAGCCGCCGCGCCCGGAGCCCTCTTCGTCGCCGCAGCCGGCGCCCAGCAGGATCAGGACCAGCAGCGGCGCGGCCAACCAATGGGTATGAATGCGACTCACGAGGCGTGCGACTCCTGCAGAGGCATGAATGCCGGTGTGGCCGGATCAACGCACGGCCCCAGGAGATCATCCCACACGACGGCCGTCGGGCCGCGTTTCGGGAACGGGCGCGTCGCTCAGGGGGCGGTATCGAGCGTCGGAGGCGGGGCGTCGGGGGGCAGCAGGGCCTCGTCGTTGTCGTGGGCCAGGTAGATCGGTACGAGCGCCGCCTCGATGTTCTCGGCAGCGAGGCGCGTGTAGCGCACGGTCATCTCGTCCCGGACATCGGCCGGGACCTCCTGCATGTCCTTGCGGTTGGGCTCGGGCAGGACCACATGGCGGATGCCGGCCCGATGGGCGGCCAGCACCTTCTCTTTGATGCCCCCGACCGGGAGGACGCGCCCCTTGAGCGTGATCTCCCCCGTCATGGCGAGGTTCGAGCGAGCCGGCTTGCCGGTCAGCAGGCTGGCCAGGCAGGCCGCCATGGTGACGCCCGCGCTGGGGCCGTCCTTGGGCGTCGCGCCTTCCGGCACGTGCATGTGGATGTCATGCCGGGCGATGACGTCGGCATCGATCTCGAGATCCTTGGCGATCGACTGCACGTAGGAGAAGGCCGTCTCGGCGCTCTCGCGCATGACGTCACCGAGCTGCCCGGTGATCTTCAGGCGGCCACGACCCGGGACGAGGGATGCCTCGAAGAAGAGCAGATCGCCACCGAAGGGCGTCCAGGCCAGACCCGCGGTGACGCCCACGGCGGGATCCCGGAAGCGCGCGGTGTCCTCGAAGCTGCGCGGGCCGAGCATGCGCACGACGGCGCGGTCGTCGATCCGGGTCGCCTTGCCGTCCTTGCCCGACTCGACGACCTCGAGGGCCCGGCGCCGGCAGACCCGCCCAATCTGGCGCTGCAGCCCCCGGACCCCGGCCTCGCGCGTGTAGCCGTCGATCAGGGCATTGAGCCCGGCGTCGGTGAACACGACATGCTTGGAAGAGAGGCCGTTCTCCTTCAGCACGCGCGGCAGGAGGTGGTTGCGCGCGATGTGCAGCTTCTCCTGGCGCGTGTAGCCGGAGAGCTGAACGATCTCCATCCGGTCGCGCAGCGGCCCCGGGATGTTCTCCAGCACATTGGATGTGCACACGAAGAACACGCGGGAGAGGTCGAACGGCAGGTCCAGGTAGTGGTCGAGGTAGGCGTCGTTCTGGGCCGGGTCGAGGACCTCGAGCATGGCGCTCGACGGATCGCCGCGCGCGTCGGAGCCCATCTTGTCGATCTCGTCGACGACGAACACGCACTCGCGGCTGCCGGCCCGCTTGATGGCCTGGATGATCTTGCCTGGCATGGCCCCCACGTAGGTCCGGCGATGCCCCTTGATCTCGGACTCATCGCGCAGGCCGCCGACGGAGACCCGGACGAACGCGCGCCCCATGGCCTCGGCAATGCTCCGCCCGAGGCTGGTCTTCCCGACCCCGGGCGGGCCGGTCAGGCATAGCACAGGGCTCCGCGGGTCCTTCTTGAGCCGGCGAACGGCGAGGAACTCGAGGATGCGCTCCTTGACCTCCTCGAGGCCGTAGTGATCGCGGTCCAGGATCCGCCGGGCCTTCTTGAGGTTGATGGTCCGGCGCCGCGCCAGCGCCCACGGCAGGTCGAGGATCCAACCGATGTAGGTACGGGCGACGTGGTACTCCGCCGAGGACGGCGGCATGGCGGCGAGGCGCTCGACCTCGCGCGACGCGGCGGCGGCGACCTCCTCGGAGAGGCCGGCTTCGGCGATCGCGTCGCGGAGTTCCAGGATGTCGGCTTCGCTGTCGCCCTCGATGCCCAGTTCCTGGCGGATGGCCTTGAGTTGGGCGCGTAGCAGATGCTCGCGCTGGCGCTGATCGATATCGACCTTCACCTTCTTCGCGACCTCGCGCTCGACCTGATGGCCGGCCAGGCCCTCGCGGAGCATGTTCTCGACGATCCGCAGGCGCTCGCGCACGTTCTCCGTGGCGCAGATCCGGGTCTTCATGGCCAGGGGCAGATTGACATGGGCGCCCACGAGATCGGCGAAGCGGCCCGCCCCCGCGATGTTCATCCGCAGGATGTTCGCCATCTCGGCCGGGTAGCCCCCCTCCGCCTTGACGAGCTCATCGACGAGCTCCATGCAGCGATAGATCAAGCCGTCGATGTCGGTGCCGCGCGGCTCCCGCTCGGGGATCGTCTCGATCCGGAACCGGAAGTGCGGCTGGACCCCCACGACCTCCAGAAGGCGGATCCGGCGCAAGCCCTGGAGCACCACCTGGACCGTCTCGTTGGGCATGTGCATCCGGTGGATGACGCGGCAAGCCACCCCGATGGGCTCGAAGTCCTCGAGTTCGTCGGTCCGCTCCGCCTCCCGGTCTTTCGGGAAGAAGCAGGCCACGAGGGCCGCATCGCCCGGGTAGGCCTCCATCATCCGCAGCGAGCGCGGGCGATCGAGTTGGACGGAGACGACGTCGAATGGGAAGACGACGGTGCTGCGCAGCTTCAAGCCCGGCAGCTCGTCCGGGAGTTCCGTAGCCTCCAGCGGGAGCGAGTCGTGCTTGTCCATCCACCGATCCTATCGATTTTCGGGCGAAATCCTCAGGACACGTTTCACCTGCGTTCAGACGGATCCGGCGCGGGAGTAGAGTCGCGCCCGACCCATGGACCAGACGCCCCCCATCCTGGAGTTCCTCATGAGCGCTGAGGGCGCCCGTGCGCTCGAGCGCGCTCGCGAGGCGCGCGCGCTCCCGCTGCACCGCCGCGCCAAGGCGCTCGACGGGCTGGGCTCTGCGGACGGCATCCGCGCGGCGCTCCAGCAAGACGACCTGCGCCAGCGCGCCATCACCCGCTGCCCGCACGCCAACCAACTACTCTTCACACCGGAAGCGCTCGAGCAGGCCACCGCGTGGCCGGTCGCCGCAGAGCGCGCCACCCGCTGGCCCGCACCCAGCACGGAGCGCGTCACGGATCTCGGAGCCGGCATCGGGCTCGACGCGCTCGCGACGGCCCTGACGGGACGCCCTGTCCTGGCCTACGAGCACGATCCCGTGCGCGCTGCGTTCCTCGCCCACAATGCCCGCGCCCTCGGCGTCGCCGAGCTCGTCGAGGTGCGCTCCGAGGATGTGCTGAGCGCGGCGCCTGAGGGCCCGAACGCCTACTTCGATCCCGATCGGCGGGCGGACGGCGTCCGCACCCGCGATCCGAGCGCCTTCGCCCCACCGGCCGACGCCTGGGCGCCGCTGCTCGCTCGCTTCTCCCGCGCCATGATCAAGCTGCCGCCCGTGTTCGAGGGCGAGCTCCCGGTCGAAGGCCGCTTGGAGCAGGTCGCCCTCGGCGGTCGTGCGCGCGAGGCCCGCTGCTACGTCGGGGACTGGGGCACGTGCGCTGAGCGCCGCGCCCTCGCGCTGCCATCGGGCCGCTCGATCGAGGGCACGGGAGAGCGCCTTCCCGCGCCTCGCACGGTCGGCGAAGGTGACTGGATCCTCGATCCCGATGTGAGCGTCACGCTCGCGGGTCTGCTCGGCGATCTGGCCGTGCGCGACGACTTGGCGCCGCTCCATCCTGACGTCGCCTACCTCGTCGGCGACGCACCGAACGAGACCGCCCCCGGCCACTGGGTCCGGGTCGATGAGATCCTCAAGGCCAAGCCCAAGGTGCTCAATGCCTGGCTGCGCAAGAACGAGGTCGGCAACCTGACGATTCGCAAGCGGGGCATCGACACGAAGGCCGCCGCGTGGCGCAAGAAGCTCAAGCCCGCCGGCGACCGTGCCGGCACGCTGCTGTTTACGCGCGGACCCGACGAGAAGTGGGTCGTCTGCGCGTCCCTGCAGTCGGGGTCGCTCGCGTTGGGGTAGTCCCGGTCGCGCCGGCAGGCGCGCCCTACTTCAACACGGGGAAGCCCGGGATCAGCGGCTGCGGCTCGGGCTTGGCCGGCTCGCGATAGCGCCGCTCGGAGGTTCCGGACATGTCGTGCTGGCGCCGGAACTTGTCGCTCACGTCGCCCTGCAAGAACATCAGCTCGACGCGCTGGTTGAGCATCAGCTCGGCGGGCGCGTTGCGCTTGCCCTCCGTCCACTCGGCGGAGATCGGGTTGCCGGGATCCTTGATGTTGTCGTTGGCCTGGGCCATGACGTTGGTCTCTAGCCTGAAGTAGTTGCTCTTCTTGGGGACCTTGGCAATCTTCATCGTGACGCGCTCGCGCGTGCCCATCCCCGAGAAGGGATGCATCTTCAAGCGCCAACGCGTCTCGATGCGACCGGCATCGGCGCGGGAGAGGTTGGGATCGGGCACGTAGCCCGCGCCACGCACGACCGCCATGGCCGCGTTCCAGACCATCTCCTGGCTCGGTGCGGGGAAGCCGTCCGAAGACGCTCCGGAGGCGTCTTCGCGCGCGAGCATGCTGCCGGCCGCGATCGTGCCGCCCGAGGTGCAGGCCGTGCTGACGGTGCCGAGAAGGATCAAGGCCCCGAGGGCCACGAAACGAAGCAGGATTTCCATGCCCCCAAGGTCCCTGGGGGCGGTCATCCCGTGGTCATCGGCCCGAGCGCCAGCCCCCGCCGAAGCCCGCCGTTAGGGCGCTGGGCTACCGCGCGCGGGGGTCCAGCGCCTTGCGCAGGCCATCGCCGACGAGATTGAAGCCCAGGACCGTGATGGCGATGGCGGCGCCGGGGGGGATCACGACCCACTGCTGGTCCTGCAGGACGTAGCTGTAGCCGTCGGTCAGCATGACGCCCCACTCCGCGACCGTAGGCTCCGGGCCCAAGCCGAGGAAGTTCAGGCCGGCGGCGGAGAGGATCGCATAGCCGACGCCGAGCGTCGAGAGCACGATGATCGGCGCGAGGCAGTTGGGCAGGACATGCCGCGCCAGGATCCGGACGGGTCCGAGTCCCATGGCCTGCGCCGCGAGTACGAACTCCTGGGTCTTCACCTGCAGGACGGATGCGCGCACCTGCCGAGCAATGGTCGGCACGTTCACCACGCCGACCGCAACGATCACGGTCGTCACCGTCCGCTGGTCGAGCAAGGTCGCGATGGCGATGGCAAGCACGATGCTCGGGAACGCGAGCATGACGTCCACGCAGCGCATGATCAGCCCGTCGACGCGGCCGCCCGCGTAGCCACTCAGCGCGCCAAGCGGCACCCCGACGAGCAGCGCAAGGCCCACAGCTGCCAGACCGGTCAACAAGGAGAGTCGTGCCCCATGGAGCAGGCGCGAGAAGACGTCGTAGGTCGTGCGATCCGTACCCAGCCAGTGCTTGGCCGACGGCGGAAGCACCGTGGGCGCGTCGGCATCGAGGCTGACGTCCCAGTCCATCTCGGCGGGCCCGAACGGCGCGAGATTCGCGCACGCCGCCATCAGGACGACAAGCAGGATGAAGCTCGCGCCCAGCATGGCGCCCTTGTCGCGGCGCAGCGAGCGCCAGATCTTCACGCCCCGGGTGTCGACGACCTTGAGTTCCTCCATCAGGCTTCATCTCGCATGCGCGGATCGATCCAGTGGTAGAGCAGGTCGACCAGGAGGTTCACAAGGACGAAGATCACGACGAAGAGCAGCATGCAGCCCATGATCGCCGGGTAGCTGCGTGAGCGGACGCCCGCCATCATGTACGTACCCATGCCCGGCCAGCTGAACACCGTCTCGGTGAGTACGGCTCCGGAGAGCAGGGTGCCGAGTTGCAAGCCCGTGATCGTGATGACGGGGATGAGCGCGTTGCGGCGGACGTGCTTGCGCAGGATCTGGCGCTCGGAGAGGCCCTTGGCTCGCGCGGTCGTAACGTAGTCCTTGCCGACCTCCTCCAAGACCGCGCTGCGCGTCATGCGCGTGATCGTTGCGAGGGGGATCGTCGCCAGGGCGACCGCGGGCAACAGGAGGTGCTTGAGCGCATTGAAGAACGCGCCAAACTCCAGACGCGCGAGCGACTCCGTGAGGTAGAAGCCCGTCGCGTAGTCGACGCCCGGTCCAACCTCCTCAGCGGACCAGCCGCTGAACGGCAGCCAGCCGAGCTTCACCCCGAACAGGGCGATGAGCAGCATGCCCAGCCAGAAGACGGGGATCGAGACGCCGCCGAGGCTCACGAGCTGCCCGCAGGCGTCGATCCAGGATCCCGGACGCAGCGCGGAGCGGGTGCCGATCCACGAACCGATCACGAACGCGAGGAAGAGCGCGACGAAGGAGAGTTCGAGCGTGGCCGGGAAGCGGAGCCAGATCTCATCGGAGATCGACTCTTCGGTGTGGATGTCCCGCCCGAGGTCGCCGCGGGCGAGCCCGCTCATGAAGTTCCCGTAGCGCTCGCCGAAGCTGCCGTCCAGGTTGAGATTCGAGCGGCAGGTCTGCAGGGCTTCCGGGTTGGGGCGCGGGCCCATCTTCTCGCCGCACGGATCCCCCGGGAACGCCGTCACGATCGCGAAGACGAGGAAAGACGTGAACAGCAGGAGCGGAACGGCGAGGACGATCCGCCGTAGCGTGAAGACGAGCATTCGTTACTTACCGAGGGCTTCCTTGAGCAGCGCACGAGCCTTGTCAGCGTTGCGCTCCCGACTCTTGATGCCCTCGTGGTGGCCGGTGATCGTCGGAGGCACCGGGGTCGTCGCCGGTAGCGCGAGGCCCTGGTAGGCAAACTTCACGATGCGCGGCTTCGAGATCGCCAGCGCGATGGCGCGCCGGACACGCGGATCGTCAAACGGCGGCTTCTGCGTGTTGAACGCCAGATACCCGAAGTTCAACCCGGGCTCGCGCAGCAGGGTCACCTCACCATGCGCGGCCAGATCCTTGATCGTCTGGGGATCGATGTTGTCGATGAGGTCGGCCTGCTCGTCCGCCATGAGGCGCGTGGAGCGGATCGTCGGGTTCTCAGAGACGCGGAAGTACACGGTCTTGAGGCCAGCCGGCCCGTCCCAGTAGCCGTCGTTGCGCTCGAGCTTGATCTCCTCGCCCGACTTCCAGTTCACGAAGGTGAACGCCCCCGTCCCGACGGGGTTGCGGCGGAAGTCCTTGCCGAACTTCGTCAGCGCAGCCGGAGACGGAATCGAGGTGTTGAAGGCAGCGAGCATCTTCAGGAAGAACGGCGGCGTCGGCTCGTTGCAACGGAAGACGACCTCCATGGGGTTGGCTCCGACCTCGACCTTGTCGATGAAACCAAACAGGTCCTGGTAGTAGGACCAGACGCCGTCCGGGAAGTGGTGCGGGTGCTCGGGATCGCGCTGGCGCTCGAACGCGTTGGCGACGGCGGCGCCGTCGAGCTTGGTGCCGTCGTGGAACTTCACACCCTCGCGGATGGTGAACACCCAGGTCTTGCGGTCGTCGCTGCTCGTCCAGCGCGTAGCCAAGGACGGCTCGACCTCGACGCTGCCCGGCTTGAAGCGCAGCAACTGATCGAAGATCTGCTCGACGACCTTGCTGCTCTCGCCATCCGTCACATCGCCCGGATCGAGCTTCTTGGAGTCATGACCACGCAGATAGACGATGGCGCCGTCCTTGGGCTGGGTGATGCGCCGCAGAACGGGATGCGTGACAGGCTCGATCCGCAGCGGACCGAAGTCCGAGCGATGGGCAAGGATGCGCTCGGTGTAGACCAGCGGCACCATCGGAACGTCGTCGAAGATGATCTCCTGCGCCTCGCGGTAGAGCTTGTTGCGCTGGGCGGGATCGGTAATGCGGCGCGCCTCGCTCAGGCGCTCACTTACCTCGTCGGATGTGTAGAAGCTGATATTGTTCGCGCTGCCGGGCCGCGCGTTGTTCTTGTGGAGCAGGACGTAGAGGAAGTTGTCGGGATCGGGAATGTCCGCCGACCAACCGAGCAATGCCATCTGATGCTGCCCCGTCTTGACCAGGTCCAGATACGCAGCCCATTCCACCTTCTTGATCTCAACCTCGACGCCGATCGGCGCGAGCGCCCCTTTGATCTGCTTCGCGACCTCCTCGGGGATCGGCATGTAGGGCCGGCTGTTGTTGCCGTGGTGCAGGACGACCTTGAGCAGCGGGGCGTTCTCGTCGTCGCCTCCGCAGGAGCCCAGCCCGAACGACAGACAGGCGAGCACGATCCAAGCGACGTAGCGCATCCGCATCCTCCGCGCCCATCGCGTCCGCGTGGGCGGGGGGAATCCTACCAGCCCAGGTGGTAGCCGGATCCGTCCACACCGAGATGCTCGAGCAACGCCGCGCGCGACGGAGCCGAGAGCGCTGCAGCACGCTGCAGATAGTCGTCGGCGGCGGCTTGGTGCGCGTGCATCCACGCGACGCGGGCCCGGTCATCGGGCAGGGCGGCGACCTCCGAGGCCTCGTCCGGCGTGACCAGGGCCGCCAGGATCGCCTGGCGAAAGGCACCGCGCCCCGCTGCATCGGCGTGGTCCCAGGCGTAGCGGAGCGCCGCCCAGGGTCTGCCTGCCTGTGCCAGGTCCTTGCGCGCCGGCGCATCCAGCTCAGGCCAGCGCGCCTTGAGCGCCGCGAGGAGGCGCGCTCCGCTCCCCTCCTCGGCCTCCACCTCGCGATCCGCGGCGACAGAGGCGAGGAACGCGCTCATCTCATGCAGGCTGCGCAGCGCCGCGGCCGACATGCCCTCGGGCATCTCACCGACGACCGGGCGCGCGAGCGCATCCCAGATGGCCTTGTAGCGCTGGGCCGGTTTGTAGCCCGTGAGCACGCGCTCGAACATGGCTTTGAGGATGCGCTGGCCGATCGAGCGTAGGCCTCGCTCGCGCTCGGCGGGCTCCATCGCCTTGGTCTTCTCGAGGACGGCCGTGGTCTCACGGAACGACGCCCGCGACGCCGGCTTGCCGGTGCGCGCTTCTTCCGCGAGCGCGTCAAGCAGCGCGGCGGCGGAGCCCACGGGAAAACGCACTCCGCTGCCCGCCTCGATGGCCAACTGGACCGACATCAGCTCCCGCTGCGTGATCGGCTCCTCGTCGACAGGGCGAACCGCCACGCGAGCCAGGTCCTCGGGCGTGCTGAACGTGCGTGCGTAGAAGGTGACTTCCGACGGCTCGAGGCTGGCCGCGTACGCGCGGACCAAGGCCAGGGCCGTGGGGCCTGCCGCCTTCGGGGCCAGACCGATGGCAAGGGCCCACTGATCGGCATCCACGGCGAGCAGCCGGGCGTGGCCCGAGACTGCCTGTCCGTCGATCGTCGCCGCGAAGGCCGACCCCGCGACCGGTGCACCCCACGCCACGCCTGCCTCACGCCCGGACTGACCAAAGCCATCCGTGCCGAGCCCGCGCACGAAGGCGTCCAGGGCGCGCGGCAGCACAAGCGCCGGAGCCTCACCTCTCTGCCGCGGGAACACCGAAGCCTGCAAGAGCACGCCGTCAGACGCACGCCGCAGACGCTCGTACCAGCGGGCGGAGCCGGGACTCGCGCTGAGGGTCAGCCACGCGCCAGCCGGCGGCTGCACGCTCGCCCCGCCGCCCTCGAGTTCGAGACGCTGCGGGTTGGCGCCAAACTCCGTGATCGTCTCGACCGGCCCAGCTGCAGGCTTCGGCTCGTCGCCGCACGCGCCCAGCAGGAGGAGCAGCAGGCAAGCGAGAGCGGCTCGGCCCATGGGATCAGCCCTTCAAGTTCTTCGACGGCGAACGTTCCCGGGGCTTGAGCCAGATCCGCACGGGGACTTCCTCGAAGGGCAAGTGCTGGCGGAACCGGTTGCCCAGGTACCGGATGTAATCCGGCTTGAACAGGTAGGTGTCGTTCACGAACAGGGTAAAGGTCGGCGGACACACATCAACCTGACTGCCGTAGTAGATCCGTCCGATGCGTCCCTGCCGCGGCCGGGGTTTGCGCAGGGCGTAGGCCTTCTCGATGACCTTGTTGATCTCGGAAGTGCCGATGCGGGTGGAGGCCTGCTCGAAGAGGCTGAAGGCCACATCCACGACCTTCTCGACGTTGCGCCCCTCCAGAGCACTCGTAAAGACGATCGGGGCGTAGGGCAGCCCGCGCAGGGTCTGCTCCAGGTAGCCGACGTAGTCCTGCGTGGTCATGCCGCCCTCGGCGCAGATATCCCACTTGTTCACGACGATCACGATGGGGTGGTACTGCTCGGCGGCGTAGCCGGCGATCTGGCGGTCGAGCCGCGCCATGTCGGTACTGCCATCGATCACGAAGAGCGTGACATCCGCCCGGCGCATCGCCTTCTCGGCGCGGCGCTGGGCGTAGAACTCCACCGAGCCACTGACCGTGCGCTCCTTGCGAATGCCGGCCGTATCGATGACGGTGAGGCTCTTGCCGTCGCGCTCGAAGCGGATGTCGACGGTGTCTCGCGTGGTGCCAGGCACCTCGCTGACGATCATGCGCTCGGCCTGCAGCATGGCGTTGACGAACGTACTCTTGCCCGCGTTCACGCGGCCCACGACGGCCA
>JAJDEM010000381.1 GCA_029259795.1 Planctomycetota bacterium | reverse complement strand
GTCTCGTTGACCTTCTTGCCAGCGTCGCTATGCCACGAGCCATCGGCCTGCTGCAAGCGCAGCAGGAACCGCGTGCCCAACTCGATGGCCTTCGTGGTCCGCGCGTTGACCAAGGGCTCGGTCTTCGTCTCAGCGGCCTGCCCACTCGGCCCCATGGGAGAGAAGAGCAGGGCCAGCGCTGCCAGGACGATCAGGGGGGGAAGCCAGAGGCTCGCGCGTCGCATGGGGCTGAATCTAGCACCGGAGCGAGCGACCTCGGCCCATTCATGCGGCGATAGAGGTCCGTGGCCCTCCCTCGGTCGCCGCGCGCTACTTCTCGTCGCCTCGGAAGATGCTGGCGCCGGACTTGCCGTAGATGATCAACGTGCCGTGGCCCTCGATCAGGGTCGGGATCCAGTTCTCCTTGGAGAGGCCCTCGGGCTCGATCTCCTGCAGGATCTTGCCCGTCTTGGCATCCAGCAAGCGCACGAGGATGTGCTGCACCCGGTCCTTGGGGTAGGAAATCATGACGCACAGCATGTCGCCACGCTGCAGCAGCGTGGCCTTCGACGGCGAGACGCGCCTCTCGTAGGGGGCTTCCCAGGCGAGCTTGCCGGTGCGCGCGTCGAAGCTGACCAGGCCGAAGTTCGGGCGACGGGCCCACGGGATCATCGTGACCCGCCCGCCGCCGACCAGCAGGGGGGTGCTTGGGAAGGGGCAGGCCCGGCCGCGATCCGTGACGTAGATCCGCGTCTCCCCGACGGCCACGCCGGAGTCGATCTGGTGGGTGAGCAGGCTTCCATCTGCACGCAAGATCAAGACCTGACGCCCGCTCTGCGTGATCGTGCACACGGTATCGCTGCCGCGAATGGGCTTCTTCCACTTCACGGTCCCGGCATCGAGATCGATGGCGGCCAAGAGCCGCTGCTCCCGGCGCCCGGCGCGACCGGCGACGAGGTAGAGGCCAGCGGCGGTGATGGGCAGGCCCTCGACGGCCAGGGGCAGGTCGACCGTGTGACGGCGGGTACCGTCGAAGGCGTCGAAGATCAGCAGGCGACTGGTCGCCGTGCGCTGGCGGTACTCCACATGCTGGAGCAGGAGGTGGCCGCCCCAGGCGCGCAGGCCCCGGTAGTCCGAGCGGGGGAGGGTGCGCGACCAGACGACGGTGCCCTGGGCGGCATCGAGGGCCTCGATGCGTTGCTCGCCCGCGCGCGCGGCGCTCACGTCCTGCAAGTGAGCGAACGCGAGGCCGCCCGCGATCTGGAGGTCCCGCGTCATGGCCGCGGTCTCGTGAGACCAGAGCTGCTTTCCGGTAAGCGCCTCCACGCCGCGGATCTCGCGCGTCAACGAGAGCACCAGCACGCCGTCCGCGTACGCGGCGCGCTGGCAGTGGCCCGTCTCCTTGGTCCACGCGACCTGGCCCTTGCGCATGTCTACGGCGACCAGCTCCCGCCCGCGCAGCATCAGGGCCACGGGGGCCGTGACCGGCGTGCCTCGGCTGGCGTCGGTTTCCACGCTGATCGGGCGCGCGAACTCCTCGTCGCCGACGGGTTCGAAGTGCACCTCCTGCAGCGGTGCGCGCAGTGCCGCCGGCGCGGCGGCGTCCGGCTTCGGCCACGCGAGTGCCTCCCGCTCGGCCGCCGCGAACGCGGCGCCGGTCTGGCTGCGGCCTTCCCAGGTCACCCGCGCCCGTGCGAAGCGATCCTCCAGGCGGGCCAGCGTTGCCCCGGCCGCGCCGCGCGCACCTGCGATGCGGTAGCTGTGGGCGAGGGCCGCCAGGGCCGTCGGCGTCAGGGGATGGTCGACAGGCACGCCGCGCAGGAGGCGCTGCAGATAGCGCGCGGCCTCCAAGGGCTTCTCGGCCAGCAGGAGTCGGCGGGCTTGCTCGAGCAGCGCGTCGTTGACGGCGGCGGCGTTCGGGTACTCGAGCAGCAGGCGGTCGATCAACTGGCTGTCGCCCTTGCGGCGTCCCTCGGCGAGCAGCTCCTTGGCCTTGCGCTCGTGGCGCTGATAGGGGAGCGGACCCGTGCGGTTGAGGATCTCGCTGATCATCTCCTGCGCCAGCTCGCCGGCCGTGCCGGAGGCAAGGGGCGCGTCGCGCTCCTCGATGATGAGGCGTTGCAGGGCATCGATCGCTTCCGCCGGGCGTTCCCGCGCAAGGTGCTCTCGGGCGAGCAGGACAAGCGCCGATGCCCGGGCCGGGACGGCGCCAGCACCTGCATCGAAGCGGGCGGTGGCCTCGCCCGCGTCGTCGACGAGGACCTCGAGGTTGCGCACGCGCGCGCGCGCATCGCCATCCTTCAGGGCGCGGTGGATCCGGATCCGGGCCACCACGATCTCGGTGGCGTCCTGGGCATGCACCAACGCCTTGCGATAGCTGCCGATGGCCTGCTCGGTGAAGGCGCCCACGCGCTGATCGCCCTCGGTGAGATAGGTCAGGTAGAGACCGTGCTGCGCGCGCCCGACGAGGTCAGGGGCCGAGCGCTCGGCGATGCGACGCGCCTCTTCGAACGCCTTCAGCGCACGCTCGATTTCACCGCCACCGCGCAGGTACATCTCACCGGCCTCGAGCAGGATCGTCGGATCGTCGGGACGTTCCCGGCGGCGCTTGGCCACCTCGCGCTCGATGGCGGCCCAGTCATAGAACCACTGGATGTCGTCGCGGGTCGTGACGATGAGCACGCGTCCGAGCGGCAGGACGTTGCCAGGCTCGGAGCCCTCCGGCCAGGCAACCGTGCCCTTGAAGGCGC
>JAJDEM010000039.1 GCA_029259795.1 Planctomycetota bacterium | reverse complement strand
CGCCCACCACGCCTGCCATAGCTCCGCGTCGCCGTGGATGGCCTTGCCGGAGATGCGCTGCAGGGCCTGGACGTAGGCGTCTTCCAGCCGCAGGTTCTTGCCCGCCGCCTTCTTGAGGCCCGCGATCAAGGGCACGACGGCCACGGGAGAGTCGATCGCACCCAGCGCCAGCGCGGCCGCCTCGATCACGCGTGCGCTCCCGTCGTCGAGCGCACGGGCCAAGGCGGGAATCGCCCCGGCATCGCCCAGCCGACCCAGGGCGCGTGCGGCCGCCGTGCGCAGCTCGACCTCCGTATCCCGCAGGAACACCTGCACGATCGGCCGGGCCTTGCGGGCACCCAGCTCGCCGAGGGCCTCGAGCGCCTCGATGCGCACGCTCCGCGCGGCCTCGCGGGTCATCTGGATGAGCACGGGAATGACGGACATGTCCTTGCGCCGCGCCAGCGCACGCAGGATCTGGACCTTCACGCGGGGGACTGCGCCACGCAGCGCGTTCTCGCGCAGGTGCCGCTCGGCGCGCGGCTTCGTGACCTCCGCCAGGATCGTGTGCAGCAGGTCGAGGATGTGGGGGTCCTTGCGGCCCTCCACCCAGTCGATCGTGAAGTCGACGTCGGTCGGCGTCCCGTAGCGGACCAGGGCCCCCAGGATGAGGGCGGTCTGGCGGTAGTCCGCCATGCCGTACTGAAGCAGGATGCGGCGGATGGTCGTGCGCGCCTCGACGGTGCGCAGCGCCGCGATGGCCTCGAGGGCGTCCTTCTGGGCTTCGTAGCCCTTCTCCGAGCGCTGCGTGGGCGCCGGGACCGAGGCTTCGTAGGCGGCGACCAGAGGCTGGAGGTCTTCGGGCCCGGCGTCGGCGGGGCCGCAGATCCAGCCCAGCGAGGCGAGCAGCACGGCAAGCAGGGGCAGGGAGCGGCGGGTCACGGTCTTCCTTGAAACGCCTGCGTCCCGGGCTTGGCGCGGCTCATTTCTGGAGTGCGACAGCTCGCGTCAGCGCGTCGCAATGTTGAATCCGATCCACGGCCGCCATCCCGCTGACGACATGGCCGAAGATCGTGTAGGCGCCGAGGCCCGGCTCGGGGGCCGTCATGATGAAGAACTGGCTGCCGTTGGTCTCCTTGTGGCCGGCGCGCGCGAAGCAGAGGGCGCCGCGATAGAACTCATGCCGCGGGTTGATCTCCATCTCGATCTCGCTGGGGGAGCCACCCTCGCCGGCGAACTCGCAACCGAGCTCACGGCTCTTGGGATCGCCGCCCTGGGCCATGTAGTTGCCCTTCACCCTGTGAAACAGCGTGCCGTCGTAGAGCTTGCTCTTCACCAGCGCGACGAAATGCTTGGTCGCCTCCGGCGTCACATCGGCATGGAGGATGACCGTGATCGGTCCGCGCACGGTGTCGAGCCGCACGCGCGGCATGGCAGCGTTGGCTTCTACGGCCCGGCGGGCGGCCTGCTCCTTGTCCCAGCCGCCCTTCGCCCGCGTGGCGCCCTCTGCGGCGAGCTTGTACCGGCCGCCGTGGACGCCGGAGACCGCCGCAAGGTGTGTCCAGTCCGCCGCCTCCTCGTCGTAGCGCTCGCGGGCGTGATTGACGATCGCCCGCTGGTGGATCGCGCGCTGTCGGATGGTCGGTCGACGGCTCGCGTCGATCAGGGCGGTGAGCATGGACGCGGCGCGGTCGTATTGGTTGAGGTAGCGCCAGAGCGTTGCGGTGGCCAGCAGGTCGGAGGGCGTCAACGGCTCGTGTTCACGGATCCAGGCGAAGTTGGCCGTGACCTCGGCCAACATCTTCGTGTCGTCCTTGGTTTCCTTGCGCCACTCCTCGGTGAGTTCGCTGATGCGCGCATGGGCTGTCTTGCCGCGTCGAGTGATCTCCGCATCGTGCTTGGTCCACGCGCTCCACTGGGCCTTCGGGAACGCGCCGAAGCCCTTCGGATCGCCCCAGCCCTCGAGCAGCGCCCAGCGACCTGCGGAGGCGAAGTCCACCGGGACTTGTCGTCCGGCGCCGCGGAGGTCGAGGTTCGTCGGGTACGTCAGGGCGGTCGAGCCGCGCCGTGCCCACTGGACGCAGAAACGGAGCGGCACCTTCTGGGGCTTCGTGATGCCCAGCTGGAGAATCGGGCAGGCCAGCTCGAGTTCGGTGCCGTGGTCCCCGATGCGGTGTCGGACGACGACCTGCGCGTGCAGGCGCGACGTACGGCCCGCATCGTCGTAGCGATAGGCAATGGCGTGCGCCCGGTCGTGGCGGAACGGCTCGTAGTCGATCCGCAAGCAGCCCGGGCCCCGGCCGCCGGCCTTCGGTCCGTTGGGGCAGAAGAACAGGGTCAGGATGCTGCCGGCCGTCCAGTAGCGGTCACTCTTGAAGCCGAGCAGGAGCGTGCCCCGGTACTGCTGGAGGCGGATCTGCGTGCTCGCGTCCAAGTCCAAGGCCAGGGCATCGGACCACTCCGCCTTCGCCGGGTGGCCGTCCAGCTGGATCGGGCGGGCTTCGGGCACCACGTGCCTCGGAGCCTCCGCGCCAAAGCTGCCGGCGGGCAGCGTGAACAGCACGAGCAGGGTGGCGGGCAGGAGGGGCAAGATCGATCGGCGCATGGCCTCCGAGGATACCGGCGCGGTGGCCGTCGGGTGGCTGTGGGGTGGATGGGGGGACTGCGGCGACCTGCACGCCCCGGCCCGGGCGGCCGTATCCTTGGCCCCCATGACGCTCGCCGCCCGCGACATCCTCGAGCTCCGCGAGGCCTTTCCGGCCCTGGCACGGCGCCGGAACGGCAAGCCGCCCATCTACCTCAACAACACCTGCATGACGCTCAGGCCGCGGGTCGTGATCGATGCCCTGCGGCGCTACTACGAGGAGTTCCCGACCTGTGGCGGTGGACGTTCCGAGGGTGCCCAGAAGCTCGACAACTGGTTCCAAGACGAACTACGGGTCTACGAGGTCGCCGCCCGCGAGGCGGCGGGCCGCCTGATCGGTGCGAGCTCGGCGGACGAGGTCGTCTGGACCCGCAATTCGTCCGAAGCCCTCAACATCGTGGCGCATGGCCTGCGGCTCGAGCCGGGCGACGAGATCCTGGGCAGCGAGCGGGAGCACAACAGCAACCTCGTGCCGTGGCTCGAGGCCGAGCGCCGCCTGCGCGAGCGCAGTGGCGACCCCGAGCTCGTGGTCCGGCGGTTCTTCGAGTTGGACGCGGACGGCGACTTCGACCTCGAGCGCGCCCTCGCAGCCATCACGCCCAACACGCGCGTCCTTGCTCTGGGCCACGCGAGCAATCTCGACGGGACCGTGATTCCCGCCGCGGCGATTCGCGCCCTGGCCGATCGCGTCCACGCGGTCGGCGGTGTGTTGGTGCTCGACGCAGCGCAGAGCGTGCCGCACCGCCGCGTGGACGTGGAAGAACTCGGTGTCGACTTTCTCGCCTACTCCCTGCACAAGATGTGCGGTCCTTCGGGCATGGGGGTGCTGTGGGGCCGCTACGCGCTCCTCGAGCAGCTGGACCCCTTCATCGTGGGGGGCGACACGATCGCGGATACGTGGCAGGACCGGGTGGACTACAAGCGTCCGCCGGGCCGCTTTGAAGCCGGGCTCCAGGACTACGCGGGCATGGTGGGCGCGGCGGCAGCCATCGACTACATCACCGAGACGGTCGGCTACGACACCATCCGCGCCCAGGAGCTGGCGTTGAATACGCACCTGACCGAGCGGCTGGCGCCGCTGCAGTGCGATCACTTCTGGTTGCTCGGCCCGGAGGACCCGGCGCGGCGCGGCGGCGTACTCACCATGAGCTCGCCCAGCGGTGCCCTGATCAACGCCATCGAGCGAATCGGCGACGAAGAGGCCAATGTCATGGTCCGGAGGGGCATGTTCTGCGTGAATGCGTACCTGCACCGCCGCTTCGACCGGCTCGGCAGCTCGAAGAACAACCTGCGGGCGTCGGTGTACTTCTACAACACGCTCGAGGAGTGCGATGTGTTCGCCGACATTGTGGAGCGCGTCGTGAAGAGCCCCCTCGACCACTTCGACGACGAGTAGGGCATGGCTGTCAGCAACCCGGTCCGCCGCTACTACGCCGAGGAGATCTTCGCCCGCATGGGGCGCGAGACGGCCCCTGCCAATTTCCTGCCCTTCGACGAGCCTCCGACCGGCAAGGCGGCCGTGGAGGGCTGCCTTGGGGGGGGGAAGAACATCACCGAGTTCACCGTGCTGGGTGACGCGACCGTGCTGCGGGATGTCCGGATCTCCTGCGGCCTCTGCAATCCGGCCATGTACGTCGCGGCTGACATCGTCGTGGACTGGGCCCGGGGTCGCTCTCCGGTCGAGATCCTCGCGGTGGATCCACTCGATGTCGCCCAGCTTGCGCCCTTCTTCCAAGCACTGGACCCACGGGTCTGGCCCGACGATGCGCGGGAGAAATTCCAATACGCCCTGGTCGGGGTGCAAAACGCCGTCCGGGATCAGCAAGGGGAGCCTATGATTCCCTCGCCCGAGTTCGATGAGCCGACGGCCAAGGACTGGGCGGACCCTGACCGGTAGGGAACCTCACCCGTGGGGAACCCGACGAGTAGCGAGAGAAGACGACCATGATTCCGAGGCGCGCACCATGCCCTTGCACCTCCACAACAGCCTCACGCGCAGGCTGGAGCCGTTCGAGCCGCTAGATCCCCACCGGGTGACGGTCTACGCCTGCGGCCCCACCGTCTACAACCACGTCCATATCGGCAACTGGTCGCTGTCGCTTGTGTCGGACGTCTTCGTGCGCTGGTTGCGCGAATCGGGCTACACGGTCGTGTACGTCCAGAACATCACCGACGTGGAAGACAAGATCATCCGCGATGCCCAGGCCGCGGGCGAAGACCGCGCGACGTTCACCAAGCACTGGGCCGACAAGTACTTGAAGGGGATGGACGCGCTGGGCAACACAGCCCAGGTCGATCACTTCCCGCGGGCGACAGACTACGTGCATGGCATGGTGGCCATGATCCAGACGCTGCTCGACAGCGGGCATGCCTATTACGCCGATGACGGCTCGATCTACTTCCGGATCGCATCCTTTCCGACCTACGGCGAGTTGGCGAACCTGGACCGCAGCATGCTCAAGGCAGGTGCCAGCGGCCGCATCAAGGACGACGAGTACGACAAGGAAGCCGTCGGCGACTTCGCCCTCTGGAAGGGCTACGTCGAGACGGACGGCGAGGTGTACTGGAGTCCCACCTTCACGATCGACGGCAAGGGCCTGCTCGTGAAGGGGCGCCCCGGCTGGCACATCGAATGCTCGGTCATGTCGACTGCGCTGCTGGGTCCCTCGATCGACGTGCATCTGGGCGGTGAAGATCTGCTCTTCCCGCACCACCAGAACGAGATCGCCCAGAGCGAGGCGGCGCTCGGGAAGCGTCCGTTCGTCAAGTACTGGCTCCACCACAAGCATCTGCTGGTCAACGGCGCGAAGATGTCCAAGAGCAAGGGTAACTTCTTCACGCTGCAGGATCTGTTCGACCGCTACGGCAAGAAGGTCGCCCCGGCCTTCCGGCTGCTGATCACCTCCGGGCACTATCGCAAGTCGCTGGACTTCACCTTCGGCGGTCTCGAGGCTGCCCAGAAGACGCTGCACAATCTCGGCGAGGCGCGGGAGCGCTTCGCCAAGGCCGCTGGCGGCGAGGAGCCGTCGGACTTCGGGGCGGAGGCCACGGCAGCGTTCACGGCCGCGATGGACGATGATCTCAACTCCTCCGAGGCGCTGGCAGCCGTCCACAAGCTCGTGAGCGAGGCGAACCGGCTCAACCAGGACGGCGCGCTGGCCCCCGGCCAGGCCGCGGCTGCGGTCGCACTGCTGGACAAGGCCGATCGCGTCTTCGGGCTCATGTTGAGCGCGGGCACTCGCGAGCTGACGCCGGCGCAGCAGGCGACCGTCGACGCGCGTGCCAAGGCGCGTAGCGACAAGGACTGGGCCGAGGCGGACCGCCTGCGCGACGTGTTGGCCGCCGAAGGCATCCTTGTCAAGGACTCCAAGGACGGCCAGGCCATCTCCTTCGCCTGACCCTCCCGGTGTCAGGAACGAATCTGCTCTCTCGTCGACCTCTCTGTGCCAGAGAAGGCGACCCGCGAGGCCTGCCGTGCGCTTGAGTCTAGCCCTCCTGCTCGTTTGTCTGGTCGTGCCGCCTGGGCGTGCCGAGGAGGAGGTCCCCTCCAAGGGGCTCGTCCCTGCGCTCGAGGCCTTCTTCGCGGAGGCCGACGACGAAAGGCGCGCCGCCTTGGGCGTGGCGCTCGCGACAAACCACGCGGACACCAAGGCCGTCGCGGAGGCCGCGGCGACGGTGCGGCGCTGGAGGGCCACGGGCGAACCTGACACCGTGACGACGTGGAAGCGCTCCACGGCCGACGGCGTCGCGCACACGATCTATGCGAGCATCCCGCCGGGGTATGACCCTGCCAAGGCATGGCCCGTTCTGATCTGGCTGCACGGCGCGGTCTCGCGGCCGACCGACGGTGCCGGTGCCTCGGCCATGCGCGTGCTCGGAGAGACCGCCGATGAAGAGGGCTTCATCCTGCTTGCGCCCTCCACGCAGCGTGGTGCCGAGTGGTGGACGCCGAACGGCGTGGCTCTGATCCGCGGCGCACTGCGCGACCTCGCGCGCGGCTGGCATGTCGATGCCGACCGGGTCGCTGTAACGGGATTTTCTGACGGCGCGAGTGGTTGCTTCCATCTCTTGGCGCATGACCCGGAGCCCTACTGCTGCTTCATGCCCTTGATGGCGCATCCTGGTGTCACGCGGCTCAGCGGCGGCCCGTGCTTCGCAGCCAACGTGCGCTCGCGGCCCGTCCGCGCGTTCAGCGGTGCCAAGGACACGCTGTACCCCTCCGTACGCATCAAGCCCATGATCGAGGAACTGAAGGCCGCCGGCTGCTTGATCGAGTGGACGGACCTGCCCGAGGGCGGGCATCGCATCAACAGCGTCCTTCCCGAGCACTGGGCGACGCTCCGCTCCTTCTGGCGCGGCCATCCGCGCGTGCCCCTGGCCACGCGCGTGCAGTGGGAGACCGCCGTCCCGCGCAGTGAAGGCCGCTTCGGGTGGATCGAGATCCTGAGTGTGGACTCCGCGGCACCGTCGGCCAAGGGCGCGCAGGAGGCGCGGCTGCCCGATCCGACAGGACGCCCCAAGCTGGGTGTACGGCTGGACCGCGCGTTCAAGGGTTCGGGCCTGCGCCTCGAGCATGTCGAGGCGGCCAGCGCGGCGGGCGAGGCAGGCTTCAAGGCGGGGGACGTCCTTCTCTCGGTCGACGGGCGCACACTGGACGGCGAGAAGGCCATGGGGGTGCTGGTGAACGCACTCGCGACGATGACGAATCGCGACGGCGTGTTCAAGGTTCGGCGCGGCGCGCAGACGCTCACGTTGCAGACACGCCCGCGGGTGGCGAAGGCGGCAGACGATCAGCGCCCGAAGGCTCTCGGCTACGGGCTCCCGTCGGGGCGCTTGGATGCCACGCTGGGCAAGGACAACCGGATCGACGTCACGACGCGCCACGTGCGGCGCTTCAAGCTCCACCTCGCCGACGGCATGCTGGATCTCGCGAAGCCCGTGAAGGTCTACGTGAATGGCGTGCTTACCTTCAACGGCAAGGCGACGGGCGACACCGGCTACGTGCTCCAGCAGGCCGCGCGTCAGATCGGCGGACCCGCGTATCGGGCGTTCATCGTCATCACGCTCTGAGTCCCGCAGCGCCGCGGCACCACCTCTCAGACCCGACCGTTCCACCACCGACTGATCGCAAATCGAGCGGACTCGTTCCAGACACCCGCAGGTGGGTTAGTTGCGACGGCGGAGCAGCAGGAAGCCCAGCACGAAGAGCGCCGCAAGGACGAGCAGGAAGATCTTCGGCCACTTCGAGCCCTGGTCCTCTGCCTGCAGCAGGGTGATGGCGGGGCGCTCGAGTGTGAGGATGAAGCCCTCCGCGTCGCCCGGCACCGCGCGGTCCTGCGCAGGGCTCGCGTCGAGCATCGCGACGAACGCGAGCTGCGCGTTGTCTTGGCCGCGCTCCGCGCGCCACTTCTTTCCGATCTCGATGGCCGGGAGCGTCTTGCGCCCCATGACCTCGATCAGGTCGAACGTGATCGCGGTGCCGTAGGCCTGGTGGACCAGCTCGGTGCAGACGAGCTTGTCGGACGAGAAGAAGTCGAAGTCGAAGTCGTACGGCTTGCCGAGGTGCGCAATGGCCGTCGCCATGCAGTCGGCGATCGCCTCCGGCGGGATCTGCGGTCGCAGGATGACGACCGCGTCTGCCTCGCCGACCGAGACCTCGAGCGGATTGAGCAGCACGCCATGGCCCAGGGCCTCGAGGATCACCAGCTCGCGGCCCTGTGCGTCCCGGGACACGAGCTTGTCCAGCTTGGGGAGGACGCGCTCATCATCGGCGATCCCAAGCTTCTCGATGCCGGCCTTGCCCCCGACGTAGAGCGCGGCGTGGGTCCAGTACCCGGGCAGGAATACGTTGCTCACCGCCCAGTTGCGGCGCTCGAGCAGGATGTCGCCGGGGCGCAGGTGCTCGCTGCCAAGCTGCTTGACCTGGGCATCGGAGATGAGCCCGTCGTCCAGATCGCCTTCGCGGATGTGCAAGCCGCCGATCATGCCGGCGAAGACCTTGGAGATCTCGTAGCGGCTCTCGTGCGCCGTGCCCTTGGCCCGTGCAAGCGCCGCGTCCCACTTGTAGCCCCAGAGCTTGTCGGCGAGGCGCCTGACCACGGCCTCGCCGCTGCCAGCCGCGCTGTCGATCACAGCGCGAGCGAAGGGGACGGAGACGAACTGCCCCGGACGCTCGTCTCCGGGGAGCTGCCGGTACGTCTCGGCGGCCCTGCTCAGCTCGTCATACACGCTCGTATTGGCCAGGTTGCGGCGGATGTGGTCGTACATGCCGGCCGGGAGTCCCCAGGCTGCGTCGCCCTCGTTGAGCTTGCGGCGCGCCTTGGGGGAGTCGTCGAAGGTGTCGATGAAGCGCATGGCGCGTTCGACGAGCGTCAATGCGGCGACGTAGCCGACCGCGAAGCCGCCCTTGTTCAGTCCGCCGTGTTCTTTCGACGTCGGGCGCCGCTCGGCGTGGCGGTAGTACCAGGCCATGCGGAAGAGCGCCTTGCGGCACGAGAGATAGGTGAGGAAGGCCTGGCGGATCTGGGTCTGGTCGGCGACGGCCGTGAAGTCGCCCGCGCCGCTGTCGAAGCGCTCCTTGAGGATGAACATCTTCGTCTCGAGCTCGTCGAGCGTCTTCAGGATCGAAACGAGACTGACCTCGTCATCCTCCAGGATCGCTGCTGCGCGGTCGTCGCTCATCGTCTGCCAGGGCGAGGCGCGCTCGGGCAGCTCCAAGACGTCGTGATCCCGCAGCCCCCAGGCGAACCAGGCGAGGAGCACGACGAGCGTGCCGACCGCGACGGCGCCCCACGGGACGCGCTGATGCCACTTGAGCTTGCGCGGCGGAAGGAGCTGCGTCTGGGTCTCCTCCTCGTAGCGCACGGCGAGGGCGCTGACGGCTTGCAGGAGGTCGTCCCGCGAGCGGCCGACGCGTTCGATGCCTGTGCGCAGGTAGGGGATCAAGCCTTCGAGGCGTGCGCGCCAGGATTGGATCCGGTCGGCGTAGAACTTTCCGTAGTAGCTGCACACCACCATCGCGCCGAAGAAGAAGGCCGTGAAGCGCCAGGACTGGGACCACCAGAACACCAGAGCCGTCAGCAGCCCCCAGAACACGCCGAACACCAACCCGCCGAGGATGATGCGGAAGAA
Organism: Planctomycetota bacterium; assembly: GCA_029259795.1. GTDB lineage: Bacteria > Planctomycetota > PLA2 > PLA2 > JAEUHO01 > JAHEIK01. Next base: position 2,084 of record JAJDEM010000039.1, on the reverse strand, counting down.
CGGCAGCGCGACCTCGTCGTCGTCCTTGCCGTAGCGGCGCGCGATCGTCTCGGTCACGCGGTAGGGGAGGTAGCCCGTCAGGCAGCCGAGGAGGAAGATCGGAAAGCCCAGCACGATGCCGAGCGCGACCCAGGCCGTGCGCAGCCAGGCGCGGAGCGGGCGATCCCGGCCGGCCAGCGCCTGCGGCTCGATGCCGGAGACCTCGACAAGGCGCTCGTAGCGCTCGTAGAGCCGCTGCGTCGAGTTCACGGCTTCGGGGTCGGTCACGAGGTAGTGGTTGAGGCACGTGCCGACGCTCTGGACGAGCTCGCCACGCGGGCGCGCCTCGAGCTTGTCCGGGTTGGCGCGCTGGTGTTCGTCGTAGACCTTCGCGATGCCGTCGACCAGCGGCCTCAACTCCACTTCGTCGAGATGCAGGACGAGCGGGCGGAGTCCCTCGGTGATGCGCCGCTGCACCTCGACGATCGACGGCTTGCGCGCCTTGCCCTCCAGATCGCTGACCGTGAACGGCTCACCGATGCGCACGAAGATCTCGCCGCGGAACTGCTGCTGAGGCTCGAAGTGCAGGCCGACCGGCACGATCTTCAACCCCAGCTCGAAGTCCGACTCCTTCTCGGCGTCGAGGGCGATCCGCGCCGGCCCGGACTTGACGTCCTTGAGCTCGGGGTCCATGTGGCTCAAGCCCTCGGGGAAGATCACCGCCGCGCCTCCGGTCCGGAAGTGCGCGGCGAACGCCGAGAACATGCCCATGTTCTTGCGCGAGCTGCCGCCTACGTCCTGCGGCCGGTAGACGGGCACCGCACCCAGGCCCCGGAGCATGGCGCCCAGCACCGGAACGCTGAAGAGGCTGTGCTTCGCGGCGAAGGAGAGGGGCCGCGGGACGGCCCGCAAGACGGCACCCGCGTCGACGAGGGCATTGGGGTGGTTGGCGACGAACAGGACGGGGCCCTGCTTGGGGATCCGGTCTGCGTCGACGACGCGAAAACGACGGTAGTAGCCCCACGTGCAGAGGCGGGCAAAGAGACGGATCGCATGCCACCAGATCTTCGACACACCCGCAGGGTAGCACCCAGTCCAAGCGCCGCGGGGCACCTATACTCCAGCGATGCGCGCTAACTTGCTGGTGCTCCTGCTGCTCTGCGCCCTGCCCTGTGGGCAGGTCCTCGCGGCTCCCAAGGTCAAGCTCGACAAGAAGAAGATCCAGGACCTGGCCAACCGCTGGATGAAGGCACGCCCCAAGACCTACTTCGAGAGATGGGATCGCGCGGTACGCGCGAAGTTGCTCGCCGAGGCGAAGGCCATGGGGGAGCCCCCGGAGAACTCCCTTGGCGCCATCGTGGACCTCATGTGGAAGGCCGTCGTGAAGCACGGCCCGCGCACCAAGAAGAACGAGTTCACCTCGCCCTACGGCCGGGCGTGGTGGCTGCGCTCCGGCAAGGGCGGTCCGAAGTCGGGATTGATCCTCGGCCTACATGGCGGCGGCGTCGGGGCGGGCAGTGCCAGCGAGGCGGCGGGCAAGTGGAAGCTGCCCAAGACCATGCAGATGTACCCGCAGGGCATCCGCCTCATCCACGACACCTGGAACAGCGTCCACGGCGAGCGCTTCCTTCTGACCCTCATCGAGATCGCGAAGGTCCAGTTCGGGATCGACCCCGATCGCGTCTACTCGATGGGCTTCTCGATGGGAGGCTCCGGGTCGTTCTTCATGGCGGGCCGTCACCCCGACCTGCTCGCTGGTGCGATCCCCGCGCACGGCGTCTGGCCGTCCGACAAGGTCAAGGAGGCCGACCCCGACAAGGTCGGCCGGTCCGAGCACGGCCTCGTACTCAACATGCGAAACCTCGCCGTGTACTTCTACACGGGCGAGAAGGACGTGAACTGCGAGCCCGGGACCTTCATCAAGGCGTGGCGCCAGATCGAGGATCTACGCAAGGAAGACCGCGGCGGATACCAGGACATCGTCTTCAAGAGCCACGCGGGCATCGCTCACACCTTCCCCCCAGGCGAGCCCACGAAGGGCTACAAGTGGATCGAGAGCAAGCGGCGCAACGCGTTTCCCGCACGAATCGCCTGGGAGTACAACG
>JAJDEM010000380.1 GCA_029259795.1 Planctomycetota bacterium | reverse complement strand
ATGGGCCCCAACGTGCTTTGGGTCAACCAGGGCAAAGGCACGTTCAAGCGGCGCGCGATCAACGAGGGCTTTGGCGGGTTCAGCATGGGCGTGAGCGCCGGCGACCTCGACGAGGACGGTGACGAGGATCTCTACGTCGCGAACATGTTCTCCTCCGCCGGCTCACGCGTGATGGACAACCTCGCACCGGCCGACTACCCCGAGGGCTGGTTCGAGTACATCCGCGGCTTCGTCCTGGGCAACGAGCTCTACGAGAACCGCGGCAAGCAGGAGATCGTGCCCGTCGGCGTGCAAGCCGAGGTCGCGATCGGCGGCTGGTCCTACGGCCCCGCACTCGTGGACCTCGATGGGGATGGCCGCCTGGACATCTACTCGCCCGCAGGCTTCCAGAGCGTCGAGCGCGGGAAGCCCGACGGGTGAAGCTGCGTCTGGCAGGTCGCCGTGGCGCGACCGTCCAAACGCATGCACTCCTCCGACGCGGCGGGCAGCTGTGATGAGGAGCGCGGGGAGTTCTGGCTCTCGGATCCGTGGAAGGTGGGCGAGACCAAGCGAAACCTGAGCGCCTACGAGCCCAACCAGGTCTTCCTCAACATGGGCGCGCTGCGCTTCGCCAACATCTCCTACCTGACGGGTGCTGACTCGGATGGTGACGGTCGCGGCGTTGTCGTGGCCGACGTCACGGGCGATCTCCAGCCGGACTTGCTCGTACGGCAAAGCGGTGGGGGGCCGCTGCAGGTCTTCCGCAATGGCTTCCCGAAGACCGGCCGTCTCGAGGTGTCGCTGCGCGGTACCAAGAGCAACGCCCTGGGTATTGGCGCCCGCATCGAAGCCCAGTTCGGCGAGCGCACGATCGTTCGCCAGATGTTTCCCGCGAACAACTTTCTCGCCACGCAGGCGAGCGTGATTCGCTTCGGCGTCGAGAGCGCCAAGACGATCGATCGCCTGACGGTTCGTTGGCCTTCCGGCAGCGTGCAGACCTTCGAGGGCGTGCCCACCGGCGTGCACCTGCGCATCACCGAGGACAAGTCGACCTACGACACGCTGGTCGTTGCGCGCACGCCCTAGGCCGGCATGTTCTGTAGACTGGGGCCGGAGGTCGCATGCGGCGTGGGTGGATCGTGCTTGGGCTGGCCCTGCTCGCGGTGGGTATCTGGTGGCTTGCGCAGCGTCCGTCCGCGGGTCCGGCGGAGGAGCTCACTGCCGACGAGACGGACGCGCCGGCGAAGCAGCCGGAGCTGCGTGGTGGAGCGGCCTTGCCCGTCGCGGAGGAACCCGAGATCCAGACGCCGCAGCGTGGCGTCATCGCCGGCTCGGTGGAGGACGACGGGGGCAGGCCGCTCGCGGGCGTTCCGCTCGTACTGGAGCGGCGGGTCGAGCCGGGCTTCGTGGACGCGCTGCCCGGGCGCTGGCTCGAGACGGAGGCGTCCGGCGCGCCTGAGCGCTACGTGGAGGTGGCGACGACCCACGCCGCCGACGACGGGAGCTTTCAGTTTCGCGATCTCCCCCTGAACGGCCGGGGCTACCGCGTCCGCACCCGCGCCGACGCACCGTGGACGGCCGCGATGCGCCACGTGTGGCAGCTGAGCCAAGGCACGTTTCTTCGCTTCGTCCTCGCGCGCGGCACGCCGCTTCACGTGCGCGTCGTCGATGGGCACGGCGCGGGCCTACGCGCCTTCCTTACCTGCTGGCGGGAGCGCGAGGGCGGCCACTGGTTCCCGGCCGGCTTCGAGTCCCTACCAACCGGAGCGGATGGGCGCATCACGGCACATCTGCCCGACGGGGCGTACCAACTCTCGGCTCGCGTGCCCGGGCTCGGCTGGCGCACCGGCACTCTGGTCGAGATGCCGCGAGCGAAAGAGGTTCTTGTTCCTCTCGCCGCGGCGGGGGGCGGGAGCGTGACCGGACGCGTCACCGACAAAGCGGGCGCTCCCGTCGGCAGTGCCCGCGTTCTGGTCATCTCAGGCGATGAAACGCGTGCGTCGCTCAACCGCCTCGCAACGACTACCGCGGAGGGTGCCTACCGCATCGACGGACTCATGGCTGGCGCCGTGAAGCTCTTGGGCGTGTCGGCGCCGGGCTTCGTGACCGTCGAACGGCGCGTGTTCCCGGCCGCGCTCGAAGCGCAGCGCGTCCTGACGGTGGATGTGACCATGGTGCGCGGCGGGATCCTCGAAGGCGTGGTGCGCGGCTCGGACGGCCGGCCGCTCGTCGGCGCGCGGGTCGAGGCCAACGCCGAGCACAGCGTGCAGGGCTTGGTGGGCCGCGATGGGGCCCTCACAGACGCGGGGGGCCGCTACCGAATGACTGAGGTCCCCCCCGGTGCCGGGAAGGTACGCGCCTCGGCGCCGGGCTACTACCAGCCGAAGAGCGTCCGAGGGTTCTACGTCATCGAGGCCGAGTCCGATCGCAAGGTGGTCGACCTTGCCCTCACGCGCGGCACGGTCGTTACGGGACGGGTGATCGACGAAGCGGGCGAGCCTGTGCGGGGCGCCAGCGTCCTCGCGAGCGGTCTTGGAGCGAAGGGCTGGTGGCGGGGGGACACCGAGGATCGCACGGTGCTCACCGACGCCGCCGGCCGGTTCGCCTACCCAGGGCTCCCGCACGCGCGTTCGTGGAAGCTCGTCGCGAGTACGGCCACCGGCGCTTCCGAGCCGCTGACCGTCGACACCTCTGGCGAGCGCGTCGCCGCAGATCCGGTGGAGCTCACGCTCCGCCAGGGCGGCATGTTGCAAGGCTTCGTTCTCGCCGCTGGAGAGCCCGTGTCCGACCTCGTCCGAGTGTTGGCCTACCAGCGGACGGGGGGCAGATACACGATTGCACTGCGGCGCGATGGATCCTTCGCGTTCGCCGGCCTCGCGCCTGGCGACTACGAGGTCCATGTCGTCGACTGGAACCTGGACGCCGTTTCCGACAAGCGGCACGTGAGCGTCACGTGGGGGACGGTGATCGACGGCCTCGAGCTCGCGATGGAGCGTACGAGCACCATCGCGGGCGTGCTGGTCGATGGCGAGGACGAGCCAGTGGCCGGAGTCTCCCTGCAGTTGGATGTGAGCTCGCCCAGCCATGGCCGCCGTCTCAGCACGCAGACGAACATCCGGGGCCGTTTCGTGTTCTCCAACGTCCCTGAACGCGATACGGCGTATCCGATCATGATCCGCAACGTGCGTCAGGGCGGGCTCGTTCGCCCCGGGCAGCAGGATGTGCGGCTCATCCTCAAGCGGGCCGAGCAGCGGGCCTTCCTTGGAACCGTGCACCTACCGGACGGCACGCCTGCGATCAGCGGGTCGGTCATGCTCTGGGAGTTGAGCCCCGACAACCAGCGCTCGGGCGTCGGCGTTTCGATCCTGGACGGCGCGTTCGCGACGTCCATCGAGGTCCGCTCCTCCGACAGCACGTTTGAAGCCGACGTGCGGGAGGTCTTCGACGCCCAAGGTCGGCTCGTCAACATCCAGCCCACCAAGCGTGTGGCGGTCCAACCCGAGTCATCGATCGCGTTCCATCTCGAGGCCGGCCTGGAGCTGCGGGGCTTGGTGGTCGATGCCGATGGCGAGCCGGTCGCCGACGCACGGGTCACGATCCTGCCCCAGGGCGCGCAGCTCCTGCATCACAACAAGACGATGAAGACGCGCGAGGACGGCTCGTTTCAGTTCGGCGGATTGCCGCCCGGAGACGTCGTGGTGCAGGTGGATCGCATTCCCTCGCCGTGGATCGCGCCGCCGCCCGTGACCGTGCAAGCGGGTGCGGATGCGCTGCGTCTGACGCTGATCCGCGGGAGCACGATCAAGGGCCGCGTCTGGGCGCCGGACGGCAAGCCTCTCGCAGGAGCGGTGCTCCAGTGGAGTGGCAAGACCGGCGGCCAAGCCTCCCGGTCGGTGAGTGGTGCGGATGGGTGGTTCGTGCTGCAGCGGATCCCCCCCGGTGAGGCGGGCATGCTCTCAGCCTGGCCGACGCCCGCCGCGGGCCTGCCCTACCTGCCGGCGAGCCAGAGTTCCGTGCGTGCCGGTGCGCAGGGCGTGGAGCTGCGGCTGACGGCGGGTGTGTACATCGAGGGCACCATCGCCGGCCCTGCGGGGGAGGCCCTCGCGAGCGCCCAGTTGATGTGTCGCCGGACGGACGCGGGCCAGGGGCCGTCGACGAGCGCATCGATCACAGGCCAGACCGCGTTCAGGCTCGGTCCGCTGGCGCCGGGTCGCTACCACATCACCACGATCGTCGTGGGTGACTACGTCGCGCCAGGCGCCCTCGAGGTGACGGCGCCGGCCAAGGGTGTTTCGATCGTCGTGCCCAAGGGGAAGAAGATCTACGGGACGCTGACCGGTGCGGACGGTCTCGAGAACTTCAACATCGGGTACACGCGGATGACCCCGGATGGGCCGAGCACGCTCGGGGGGAACGTGACGGCGGGCGGCGCGTTCGTCGTGCTGCTTCGCCAGGACGACCTGGGTACGCTGTACTTCAACGACCGGCGCGGCGGCGATCTCTACGCCCTGGTCGAGAATGCGCGGCCGTCCGAGACCCCGCTGCTCTTGCGCTTGCAGCGGGGTGTGAGCATCGCGGGACGCTTCGAGGATTACCGCGAGGGCGACGACGGCTATGTCTACGTCCAAGCGCCGAGCGGGCTCAACGTGAACGCACGGGTCAAAGCCGACGGCACGTTTCTCGTGCGCGGCCTGCCGCCCGGCACGTATGACATGCACGGCTTTCAGCGACGGCTCAAGGCCGTGTCGATCGAGGGGGTTCGCGCAGGTACCGACGGGCACGTGCTGCGCCTGCCGTAGGCCGCTTGGCACCGCGAGCGGGCCGGCCAGCGGGTGGGCGAGCGGATCGGGAAGCTGGCCGAATCGCGTTTGCCCGATTGCGCAGCGGCAGCCCTGGGCTCCTGCCATGGCCGACGTACCCTCACGGGGTCAGGCCGGCGCCATGCCGCTCCGACATGAGGGGCGAGATGAGCGAAGGGGCTGCCAAAGACCCGCTGCACGGGATGACGCTGAAGGCCATCCTGGAGGACCTCGTCGAGCGCCACGGCTGGGAGGGGCTCGCCGAGTCGGTTCCCGTCCGCTGCTTCGAGCACTACCCGAGCCTCGGCTCCAGCCTGCACTTCCTCCGCCGGACGCCGTGGGCGCGTACGAAGGTCGAGAAGCTCTACCTGCGCGATCAGCGCTGGCTCCAGCGCAAGGCGCAGCGCGAGAAGCAGGAACCGAAGTAGCCTGCGCGTTCGCGCAGGGCTCCGCGCTTTGCCCCGCTATGCTCTCCTGCGGAGGATCCATGCCGCGCATCACCATCATCTTCGCGCTCGTCTTCATCGTCCTGGGGGTGGGGCTCTACTTCGCGACGGACCGCGCGAGTGTGACAGCGCTGATCCCCTCGTTCCTCGGCATCCTCATGCTTGGTTGTGGACTGCTGGCGCAGAAGGAGTCGCGGCGCAAGCACGCGATGCATGGCGCCGTGCTCCTCGCCCTCATTGGAGCGGGCGGCAGCGCGCGCGGGTTCGGTCCGGCGCTGAAGCACGCCGGCGGGGAGGCCGTCGAGCGCCCGATCGCCGCGTGGGGTCAGGTCGGCATGGCCGTGCTCTGTGTGATCTTCATCGTCCTAGCCGTGCGCTCGTTCATCGCAGCCCGCAAGGCGCGCGAGGTCTGAGCGAGCCCGATTAGCTACGACCCAGGACCGCAGCCAGCGCTTCCTCATGCGGCAGCAGGCTCGAGAGGACGCGCCGCTGGGGCGGTCCCTCCACGCGCCGGGCGTCGTGGTCAAGCCATACCGTGCGCATCCCCAAGCGCTCCGCGCTCTCGATGTCGCTCGTGAGCGAGTCGCCGACCATGACGGTCTCGGCCGGCGTCGTGCCCAGCCGCTCGAGCGCGATCTCGAAGATGCGCGGGTCCGGCTTCGAGACGCCTTCGCCCTCCGAGATGACGACCGGATCGAACATGTCCGCAAGGCCCAAGACTTCGAGCTTGGGAATCTGCTCGGAGACGAGGTTGTTCGTGATGATGCCAAGCTTCGGACCGGCATTCTGAAGCGCCGCGAGCAGCGCCTCGGCGCCAGGCACCATCCGGCGCGCAGCGTCGTACGCGGCGCGATAGCCCACGTAGAGCGCCTCGGCTTCCGGCCGCTCGATGGGGGCGCCGAAGTGCTCGAAGAGGGCGCGCGTGCGCTTCACGCGCGCGTCGGCGAGCTGGATCGTACCGGCGAGCAGCTCGAGATGGACGGACTCGAGAATGTCGCTGTAGGTCTTCTCGAGCGTGTCGTAGGGAACGGCGCCCAGCACCGGGAGTTCGGCCTGCCAGTGCAGGAGCCCGGCCCGGGCACTGAAGCGGTGGTCGAAGAGCGTGTCGTCGAGATCGAAGAGAACGGCAGCGGGCATGCGCGGATGCTACGGGCCGAGCGGCGCTCCTCCGTGCGTTTCCAGACGCCTCCTAGCCCCGGGTGACGGGGAGCTGGAGGTAGAGCTCGTAGTGCGTCAGGCCGTGGGCGAACGGGCGACCCATCCAGGCCTCGAAGGACGGCTGATCCGTCGGCACGTAGGCGCTGCGTGGAAGCCACGTGCCCCATACCCAGTCGATCGCGCGCTGCTCCAGGTCGATCGTTCCGCGAATCGGCACCTGGGCCACGAGCATCGGCGGGAACTCGATGCGCCCGATCTCGCCGTCGGGCTGCACGTCGTCGACCTCCACGCCGACGTCGTAGCGGCACTTCTCCAGCGGCACGATCTCGGGGTCGTCCCACATGTAGCCGAGCCACTGTCGGTCGCCGTCGCCGCGCGCGTCCGCCCAGGCCAGCAGTCGCTCGGCGGCTTGGATGACCGGCTCCCCCTCGAAGGGCTTGTGCACCCGGATGTAGGCAACCGTGCGCGCGGGCAGCTCGCGCAGCGTCACCGCGAATCCGTCCGGGTTCTCACCCGGAGGCAGCCGCTCCAGCAGGTTCGTCTCGCCAAAGGGCGTGGCAGCGGCATTGAGCGAGGCGCGGCTCTGGGCGCGATGCGTGTCGATGTCGAAGACGCTCGGCGGGACGCCATAGCGCTGCTTGAACGTTCGGGAGAAATCAGACGATGACGAGAACCCCGACGCCAGCGCGACCTCCGTCAGGGAGCGCTTCGGCGTGTGCGCCATGAGGTGCAGGGCCCGCTCGAGCCGCAGCCGGCGCACGAACTGCTTCAGGGTCTCGCCAGCCAGCGTGCGAAACACCCGATGGAAGTGAAAGGGCGAGAAACAGGCGACCTGCGCGACGACGTCCAGGGTGATCCGTTGATCCAGGTGCTGCACGATGTAGTCGATCGCGAGATTGACACGCTCGACGTAATCCACCGGAAGAGGAGGGTCCACGGGGACGGATTCCGTGCTCATGGTCGAGGTCCGCAAGAATTGGAGAGCGCGCACATCACGGTCTTCCAATACTGCCACGCCTACGAATCGAACGCTCAAGGGAGTCACAGCATGGAACTCGGAAACTTCTCGATCAGCCTCGCCGTCAAGGACCTCGCGATCTCGCGCGCCTTCTACGAGAAGCTCGGCTTCGCCCAGATCGGCGGCGAAGCGGAGCAAGGCTGGATCATCCTGCAGAACACCACCAGCACCATCGGCCTCTTCCAGGGCATGTTCGACCAGAACATCATGACCTTCAATCCCGGCTGGACGCGCAGCTGCGAGACGCTCGAGTCGTTTGACGATGTGCGCGAGATCCAGCGCACGCTCGAAGCCAGCGGCATCGAGTTGATGACCCGCGCGGACGAAGCCACCACGGGCCCGGGGAGCGTCGTGCTCGTCGACCCCGACGGAAACCAGATTCTCATCGACCAGCACGTCTAGGCCGGAGGGGCGGGCTTTCCGTACTGCAGAAGGCAGTGCCAGAGGAGCTTCAGCTCCTGCAGCACCTCGGCGGGCGTGCCGCGATCGGCCCATGCTTCCGAGTCGGCGTGCAGCGCCTTGGCTGCGTCGCCGATCCGGCGCGCGTCGATCGAGCCGTCACGGGCGATGCGCTCACCGAGCGAAGGCATCGTGGCGCCCCGGAAGTCCGAGGGAACCTCGTCTGCGGCGAGGACGAACCCCGGATGCCAGTGCAGTGCCACGCCCGCGCGCGCGCCGATGGTTTCGAGCCGGTCCCCCGTGGCCGTGCCTTGAAACGATGGATCCACGACCAGGGCTTCGACGTCGTTTGCCAGACGCACATCCCCATGCACCTGGGCCTCGATGTAGTGATCGAGGTTGCGGGCCGGAGCCTGCGTGTAGTCGGTCGGGCCCTGGAGTCCGCTGCGTAGCTGCTCGATGAGCTGCGGGGGACGCTGGTTCGCCATGCCGAGTGCGGCCGAGCGCGTAAAGCTCTCGGCGAGCAGCGCGCCAAGAAGGTCGTCGAGCACGGCCAGGGTGCCGCGTTCCTTCGGGCTCTGGTGCGAGTCGCCGTAGGTGAACGTGCAGCGCTCCGTGACGGACGGCGCGAGCACCAGGTGGCAGGAGCCAAAGCGAGGTGACGGCCCGTCGGCGTGGCGCTGGAGATCGAGCGCGCCATACTTGGGCCGCTCCGCTGCCGAGG
>JAJDEM010000379.1 GCA_029259795.1 Planctomycetota bacterium | reverse complement strand
GTTCACGGGCTCCGCTTGGACCGGCAACAAGCTCCGCAGCAACCCGAACATGATCAGCCAGAGCGTACGAATGAACATCGAGGCCGACTCGTTGAACGCCGCGGTCCTCGCCCCCGACGTCGAGATCGGCTCCGAGACCTGGCGCCTGTTCCTTCGCAACGTCGTTCTCGACATGCACCAGAAGACCGGCCAGAAGTGCACGGCCGTGCGACGCATCTTCGTTCCCCTCGAGCGAGCCGACGACGTGAAGGCCGAGCTCCTCGCCATGCTCGAGGCGGTCGTCACGGGTGATCCGTCCGACAGCGGCTCGACGATGGGCCCCCTCGCCAGCGCGGCGCAGCAGCGCGATGTCCGCGCCGGAATCGACAAGCTCGCGGCGAGCGGCACCATCCTCTGCGGCGGTTCGGCGCCGGTGGCCGAGACCGGCTACTTCGTGGCCCCCACCTTGATCGAGGCCAACAGCGCCGACGAAGCGGTCTTCCACACCGATGAGGTGTTCGGCCCCGTCGCGACGATCCTCGCCTACTCGGGTACCGCCGCCGAGGCCGCCGCGCTCGTCGCGCGCGCCGAGGGCAGCCTGGTGGGCAGCCTCTACAGCAACGACACCGCCTGGGTCGAGGAAACCGTTCTCGCACTCGCGCCGTACCACGGCCGTCTGTGGGTTGGCAGCGACAAGATGGCCGAGCAGAGCCTGCCCCCCGGCATGGTGCTGCCGTCCATGGTCCACGGCGGCCCCGGCCGCGCAGGCGGTGGCGAGGAGCTGGGCGGCACCCGCGGCCTCGCCTTCTACATGCAGCGCACGGCGGTCCAGGGCTTCAAGGGCCAGGTGCACGGCTGCTTCGGTGCGCAGGAGCCGGCTGCAGCCACCTAGTCAGTCGCCGCTGATCTGCCGCACCGCTTTCTGGCTCGCGGCTTGAAGGACTTCGGTTTCGGTCTCTGCCGCAACGCGCAGGAGTGGCAGGGCCATGGCTGCGCGTGGGCCGATGTTGCCGAGTGCGCGCGCCGCCTTCCAGCGCACGTAGTCGTCCTTGTCCTCGAAGCTCACCACGAGCGCGCGTACGACCCCGTCGTCTTGCGGCGCAAGATCCCCGAGTGCGTGCGCCGACCACTCGCGAACGCCCCGGTTGCTGTCGAGCAGGCCCTCAAGCAACCAAGGGATCGAGGGCGCCGCCCGGGCGATCTCCGCCAGTGCGGCCTTGACCTCGTCGGGATCGGCCGAAGCGAGCACGGAGCGGATGCGTGCGCGGGCCTCGACCGTGAGCGGCTCCGGGGGCGCCGCGACCTCGACCTCAGGCGACCCACAGCCCACGAGGAGCAGGAAGCAGACAAGACCGCCGATCGGGAGCGCGCGCATGGGCCCAGTCTACGCAGGGAAGGCGCCTACCATCCGCACGAGGTCGATCCGAACCGGGCGGCTGGGCGCCGAGTGCGACAGCGCGCTCGAGGCGGGCGCAGGGCCCAGCGCTTGAAGGAAGCAAAGCGGGACGAATCAGAGCTCGGACGCAGCGAGCCTGAACGCATGGAAGCCGATCTAGAAGAGGTCGTACTTCGTGCGTGCGACCGCGCGGCGGCCGGCGTGGGTCAGCGCAGCGGCCTGGGCCGCGTTGTTCTCGGGATCCCAGGCCTGGCCCTTGGACTCGAACTGGTTGCGCACGCGGACAATGTTCTGTTTCGCGGCGAGGGCCCGAGCCGTCTTCTGACGATCGAGCTTCCGCTTGCGATGCTTGTAGCCACCGTTGCCAGCCATGTGCGCTCCCGTTCGAGTTCCGATGCCCTTCCTAGGGCGGGACGATTCTCCACGCGCCCCTGGCCGTGGCAACTCCTGCCTTGGGGATTCGTGAGGGCTACAGGCCCCAGACAGCCCGAGCGGTCGCGGCGGCCTCCAGCCTGCGATCCAGCGGGGCGAGGCCACCGGGGGAGGTGAAGGCCGCACGGCCGCTCGAGCGGCGGTTCAGACGCCGCTCCACCACGCGCCACGCGCGCCCGCGCAGGCCCAAGGAGCCACTGAGGCCAAGACGCAGAAGACGGGTTCGCTGGGCGGGCCCGAGGTCGTCGGATGCGCGCTCCGCGGCCACGAGGAAGACGCCGTCGTTGGGGTCGAGCAGGGCGGCGCGCATGGCCCGGTCGCGCTCCAGGGCAGGGACGCTGCCCTTCTCGACGGCATGCATGACCCAATCCAAGGCCTGCATCCGAAGGTGCTCGTCGAGGTCCTTGAGCGTAGCCCGAATCCGCTCCGCCGGGGGGACCCCGAGCGCCGTCATCAGGCGCGCGCCCAGCCGGCGCTCGGCCAGCGTGGTCGCGCCCTCCTCATGATCCATGAGGCTCGCGGCCAGCGCCACGACCTCCGCCCGCGGGGTCTTGCCCAACAGGTAGGTCGCCCAGGCCGTGACGGTCCGCGGCAGGGCGCGGCTTGCAAGCAGCTCCTCGAGGCCTTCCTGTACGCCCTTGCGCGCCTTGTACGGCGCGAGCAACGCCAGGACTTCGCCGAGCTCTTCCCCACGTCGCTGCACGCCACGGCCGGCGCGTCCCTGGGCACACAAGACCGCGGCCCGGAGGGCCTCGTCCGTGGGCTCGCCGAGGACGAGGTAAGCCCGGATGATGGGCGCGGCCAACGTCGGGTAGAACCGCCGACGTGGCGTCATGGCCGCGTCCTCGATCACGGCGGCCAGGTACTCGCGCAGATGCTCGACACCCGCGCCCGGGGGGCAGCTCGAGACGAACCGGAAGAAGTAGAGCCGGTCACGCCACCCCAGCGTCCGGAGCGGACCGCGGTTTCGGTTGTTGGCTCCCTTTTCGGCGAGACGGACAACCAGGTCTTGCGCCTGCGCCAGTCCGCGGCCGCAGCCGACCGCCAACACACTGCGCCACCACGCTGTCCAGAGCGGATGCCGGCGCTCGTCGTCCAGCTCGCTGACAAGCGCGCCGATGGCCTGGCGTGCGGCTTCGCCGCCGATGACAGCGAGGGCGCGGAGAGACGCCGCGCGCCCGCCGGTGTCCACCCGCGGAGAGGCGAGCAATGCCACGAGACTCGGCACGCTGCCCTCGCCCAGTCGGTGGATGGCCGCTGGAACGCCATCACGCGGACCCCGCTCCAAGGCCCACGACAGCGCGGAGGCCAGCGGCGCCTGCGCGCGCGGCCCGACCGCACCCCGGGGGATCCAGGGATCGGGTCCAAGGGGCAGCTGCTCGCTGAGCGTCACGAGGGCGTGGGCCGCCGCCAGGGCCACGGCCGGCTGCAGGTCGCCCGTGGCGAGCACAGCGGCGCGTAGATCCTCGGGTCGCCCCAGGCGCCGCAGCACGCCCCACCCGCCGACACGGACGCGTACATCGGGATCCTTCGTCCAGGCACGGGCACAGGGAACCGCCGCCGCTCCAGCAGCGACGGCCTCGGCAACGGTGTCGTCGCGGACCTGCGCGGCGGCCGAGCGCAGCCCCCGGCGCCAGCGAGCCTCCCGTGCCGCCGCGTCTTCGGCCGCCACCTCGGCAGGTGCGAGGGCACCCCCGAGAGTCAGCAGACAGATGGCGAGAACCACGCGATGCATGCCGTCATCCTACGGGGCCGCCCCCAGTCCTTTGTCTGGGGGACGATCCGGCGAGGATGAGGGCGTGACCAGCGCGAGATCATGGTGGGTGCGCCCCGAGACGCCGGCGGACGCGGAGGGCATTGAACGGGCTCTGCGGCGTGCGTTCGAGGGCTCGAACGCCGCCAACCTCGTCCGGATCCTGCGCGCGCAGGGCGGCTACGAAGCGGCGCTGTCCTGGGTCGCCGTAACCGACAGCGAGCCGGAGCGCGTGCTCGGCCACGTGCTCTTCAGCCCGATCGCCATCGTGCGTGGCCATGCGCCCGCTCCCGCGCTGGCGCTCGCCCCGCTCGGCGTCTTGCCCGACCACCATGGCCGGGGCATCGGCACGGCCCTCGTGCGCGCGGGAATCGAGGCCTCGCGGGACGCCGGCTACGACATCGTGCTCGTGCTGGGCGACCCGGGCTTCTACACCCGCTTTGGCTTCACGCTCGCGGCTGACGACGACATCGCGCCGCCGCAGGCCGAGTGGGCGCCGACCTTCCAGGCCTTGGGACTGTCCCCGGGCGCCCTCGCGACGGTGCGCGGTACGGCTCGCTACCCGCAAGCGTTCCAAGACGCGTAGCCGCCAGGCGACGCGCCACCTCAGGCGGAGGGGGCGGTCGTCACGATCACACCGCGCGCGGCCAGGCCGTCGAGCAGCCGCTCGAGCAACGCCGCATCTTCGGCCAAGGCCTCCGGCGGCAGCACGCCCTTCGTCTGGATTGCGCCGGCGGCCAGCTCCCGCGCCATCAGCGTGCACGGAAAGGCGGTCGTGCGGGCCATGCTCGAAAAGCCCCGCTCCAGATCGGCGTGATCGAGCAGGTCCCACACGAGGCTTGCCTCGACGCCGCCGAGCATGCCCTCTGCCTCCACCCGCATCACGGTGAGGTCGGCCTCACCCTCGGCATACGTCCAGCGCGGGAAGAGGCCTGCCGTGGTGACATCGATCGGTCGTACGGAAACGCCACCGACGTCGAGCGGCTCGGTCTCGAACAGCCCCGCGTCGCGGAACGCTTGCATGAGGCGCGCATGGCCGGGGTAGCGGAGGGTCTTCTCCTTCATGAACGGAACCGCCAAGGTGTCCGCCAGGCTGCGCAGGCCGTCGGTCAGGAAGCTCTCGAGCGGCGGTACACCCGGCAAGGTCACGGTCTGGAGGTCGGTCAGCGCGTCGACCGTGCGGAGTTCGCCGCCGTCGACGTAGCGCGCGGGCCGGACGTACTCCTCGAGAACATCGATCGGCGAGAAGGCCGCCTTGTACTCGAACGGCGGCTGCGGATCGGCCGGGATCCCACCCACCTGGATCAACAGGCGCTGGCAGTCGTCGAACATGGCGACCGCATGGCCGCACAACAGGTTGCTCAAGCCGGGCGCCACCCCCATGTCGACGACCGCGGTGACACCGTGCGACTTCGCGAGAGCGTCGTGCTCGCGTGCGTCCTCCGGCATGAAGGAGATGTCGCAGCAGTCCTTGCCTGCTCGGATCACCGCCGCCAGGGCGTCGTAGCCCAAGAAGCCGGGGAGCGCACCGAGCACCAGGTCGAACGGGGCCACCAACGCCTCGATGTCGGCGGGCTTCAGGTCCTGGGACAGCAGGTGGACCCCGCCCCCGGCCAGCCGGTCGGCCTTGGCGAGTGCCGCCGCCTCCCGATCCACGATCGTGATGTTCCACCCATCAGCGGCGAGATCGGCCGCGATGACCGACCCCACGATACCGGCCCCGAGTACGACTGCGTTCGTCATGAGCACGGGATACCCCGGAGCCGGGTCCGTTGGTAGGGTCAGGTTTCCCCGGAGGCACAGATCCGCATGGCGCTCAGGTTTGGAATCGCTCTCCTCTGCCTCGCGGGCGCCGGCTGGATCATGGTCGGCTTGCCCGGCGTCCAGCGCTTCGATCACCTGCTGCACTTGACGGCTGCAGTCTGCCTCCTCCTCATGGCGATCGCGATCGCCCTTCGGCCGCTGCGTTGGTCCGGCGGCTTTGCCTTCACGTTGTTCCTGACCCCCATCGCCGTCTTCTGCATCTACGACCCGCACAACGGTCGCCTCGTCCAGTTGGGTGGCGTCCTGTTTCTGCTGCTCCTCGGCGCCGCCATGCGCGGGCTGTTCGAGCACACCCCAGAGCGCGTCCGCGACGACTTGAACTCACCCGACGCAACCGACCGCGCGCGCGGAGTCCGAAACCTGCGCTTTCTGCTGAAGGAGCGTCTGCGTCCCGCCGCCGCGTCCAGCGAGAACCTGCTGGCCGCCTCCCTCGCCTCGGAGGACGCGTACGTACGCAGCCAAGCCGAGGCCATGCGCGACGGCCCGCCGACCGGCCGCGGCGACACCTTCGAAGATCTGGACGACGAACTCGCTGAGTCGCTGGCCGTCGAGGCACTCAGCGAGCCCGCGCCGGAGATCTTGGAGGATGTGCCGGGCGAGCCCCCCGAATCGATCGAGAGCCTGATCGCCACCCTGCGCAAGGGTGAGCCGGCGGCTTGCCGCGCCGCCCTGGCCGGGTTGATCAGCCATGGCGCCGCCGCCGTTCCGGCCCTGAGGGCCGCCGCCGACGAAGGCGACCCGGACCTCCGGGTCGACGCGTTGCGCGCGCTGGCCGAGATTGCCGAGGACTAACCGCCCACCAGCGTACGGATGCGATCCTCGAGGTACGCCAGATAGCGATCGATGTAGTTCTTCCCGTTGCGCTCGCTGAGAACCCAGGGGTTCATCAGCGTGTGCCGCAGGATGAACACATGGTCCGCGCAGCCTGGGCGCGGACCGGCGTCCACGCAGAAGCTGGCCGGGTCGATCGCAACCTCGCCAACGACCCGCTTGGCCTGTGCGTCAGGCAGGTTGTCCCGCAACAGCGAGGTGTAGCTTGTGATGAACCGTTTCACTTGGAGCGGCTGCGTGGAATCCACCTTCATGTCCGCGAACAGCTCGCGGCCGAACCGGTTCATCTCAGCGAGGTCGGTGTTGCCGCGCGGGTTGATCGCAAGGCACACGAGGTTGGCATCGGGCTCAAAAGGCACGACCACGTGCGCGACGTCTACGAGCCGCTTGGCCATGGCCAGAACGCGATCATAGAAGTACTCGCACGCGTGGACCGTCTGCTCCAGCAGATGCCCGAATCCCTCGCTGTGCAGCGGAAGTACCTTGTGCGTCACGTAGACCGACGCCGCTGCCGCACCCGACTTGCTGCCTTCGAGGATGTACTGACCAAGGTTGCGGAGCTTCTGCCCCATCGGGACCTCCTGGTCCGAGTCCCCGAGATCGAACACATACGCTGCCTTCTGGGTGAGGAAGTCCACGACCCGTCGATCGCGCGCGACAAACGCACCGGCCGCGTACGGCACGTACCCCATCTTGTGCGGATCGACCGTGATGCTGTCCACTTGGGCAAGCGCGGCCATGGCCCCGTAAACCTGCGGACTTGGGAAGTGCTCAAAGCGCTCCCGCATGGCATCTCGCGGTCGCATGGAGCCATCCGGCTGGCGGAACATCGACGCGAGATAGCCGCCCCAGGCTGCGTCGACATGGATGCCGAAGTCGCCGCCGTCGGCGCGGAACGCCTCACGGCAACTCAGGATTTCATCGATGGGATCGATCGTGCCGAACTCGGTCGTGCCCAACACACCCACGACGCCGAGTACGGGAACCGTGGCCGCGCGGGCTTCGGCCAACGCAGCCCGCAGGCTCGTGATGTCCAAGCGCATGTGCGCGTCGACGTCGACCTTGATCAAGTTCGCCGTGCCGAACCCAAGGACCTTCATGGCCTTCTCCCACGAGTAGTGGGCTGAGGCGGGCACCATCAAGCAGGGCGGCTTCAGATCACGGTGGCGCATGAAGAACCCCGCCGTGCCGAGGGACTCGATGCGCTCGGAACGAACGGCCGCAGCAAACGCCCCAAACGCGCCGTCACCGCGCTCGGCCCGATACGCACGAGCCACAGCACGGCGCAGATCGACGATGGACGAGAGCGGTAGGTTCAAGAGTTCCCATGTCGAGTAGGCCGAGAGGGCCTTGGTTCGCGGGCCTACGTCCGGAGGATCGAACGCCTGAGTCGCCGCAGCCGCCTTGAGGGCCACGCCATGGAATTTCACGGAGCGGAAGTTCCACAGGGCCTCGTAGTTCGCGACGGTGCCACCGGAGGTGAGGTGGCCCCAGGCGCAGGGCCCGCTCGTTTCGTCGAGGGAAAAGCCGAACATGCGGGCCAGCTGGCGCCCGACCTCGAGTTCCTTGTCCAGCGTGACGGGTGCCGCCTCCTCGCTCACGTTGTTGGGGTTGTAGAGCATCGTTGTCATGCCGGCGAGGAGCCCAGGCAAGAGCAGGTCGGCGTTCATGTGGCCGATGTAGCGCGGGTGGAAGAACGGCACGGCCCGTTTGAGTTCAGCGCTCAGTCCATACAGCTCCGTCTTCATGCGGTCCATGAACTCGACGTAGCTGCCCGTATGTTCCGCTGAGGTTCGGATCGAGGGGCCGTCCTCGGGGTGGAAGTTCCTGCGCCAGAAGGTGTGGTCCCTGACCAACTCCACCAGCAGCGCCTCGAACACCTGCGCGTTCTCGGCACTCGGTCCGAGGAAGTACGGCTGCAAGAACTCGAGCGCGTGGCGCATGGCGACTCCCCGCCGAAGAACGGCGTGTCCGCCGGCGACCAGAGGATACGAAAACCCGCGTTCCGTCTGAACAAAGCCCAAGTGTCGCCCTCCATCGGCAGCACCGATCTCGTAGACTCCCTCCGTGGAAGGGACGCATTTGCGTACAGGCAGCAATACGGGAACCGCGGCCGGCCTGCGGGACTCGACCAGCCGCGCCCAACTGGTAGCCCGCGTCG
The DNA here is from genome assembly GCA_029259795.1 of Planctomycetota bacterium. GTDB lineage: Bacteria > Planctomycetota > PLA2 > PLA2 > JAEUHO01 > JAHEIK01. Next base: position 10,541 of record JAJDEM010000379.1, on the reverse strand, counting down.
CCGAGCGCTTCATGGCGCTGGAGCCCGAGGAGTTCGATCTGGGGATTACCTGGACGCTCGCCGCCATCGGCGAGTTCACCGGGGTCGACCGGACCTATTGCTTCGCGCTCAGCGAAGATGGCCGGCGGATGAGCAACACCCACGAGTGGTGCGCAGGCGGCATCGTGGCCGAGGCGGACGGCCTGCAGGATCTCCCCATCGAGGCCCTCCCCTGGTTTGCAGAGCGGTGCCTGCGCGCGGGCCTGGTCGTCAGCGTCCCGCGCGTCGCCGATCTCCCACAGGACGCCGACGCCGAGCGCGCCGAATGGACACGGCAGGGGATCCTCTCGCTGCTCTGTGTCCCGCTGGAGTCGGCGGGGCGGGTGATCGGATTCCTCGGCCTCGATGCCGTGCGTTCGGAGCGGGGCTGGTCCGAGCGTGCGGTCGAGCTGCTGCGATCGGTCGGCGGCATGATCGTCGGGGCGCTGAATCACCGGCGCGCCCGACAGGCCCTCCACGAGACGAAGACCGAGCAGCGGCGCGCGCAGGATCGTCAAGCGCGCCTGTCCACCGCCATCGGGCAGGTCGCCGACGCCGTCATGATTCTCGACGCGGACTGCGTCCTCGAATACGTGAACCCTGCATTCGAGCGAGCGGCGGGCTACGCCGTCGCCGAGGCCGTGGGGCAGCCGTGGAGCTTCCTGCATCACGCCAAGCAGACGCCGGCCTTCTACGAGGCCATCGACGATACGATCCACTCGGGCGACGTCTGGATGGGACGGATGCCGCTGCGGCGCAAGGATGGCGTCGCATTGCTCATGGACACCACCATCTCGCCGGTGCACGGCGCCGACGGACGCATCGTCAACTACGTGGCCGTCCAACGAGACATCACCCACGAAGCGCAGGTTGAGGAGCAGCTGCGCCAGGTCCAGAAGATGGAAGCCATCGGCATGCTGGCCGGCGGCATCGCGCACGACTTCAACAACCTCCTGATCGCCATCATCGGACACAGCGAATTGCTCCTCATGCGCGCCTCCGAGGATGAGGCCATCATCCGCCACGCCGAGGAGATCCGCAAAGCCGGCGATCGGGCCAAGGCGCTCACGAGTCAGCTCCTCGCGTTCAGCCGCAAGCAGGTCCTGCGCCCGCGCGTACTCGAGCTCGGCGGAGTGATCGAGGAGCTTGGGGGGCTGCTCCAGCGCGTCATCGGTGAAGACATCGAGATGTCCATCGCCCCCGCCGCGGAGCCCACGACGATTCTTGCCGATCCCGGCCAGATGGAACAGGTCGTCGTCAATCTCGTCACGAACGCCCGCGATGCCATGCCGAGTGGTGGCGCGCTCATGATCGGCCTCGACGTCCTCTCGCTCTCCCCCGCCGACGCGAAGCACCACGAAGCCCTGCGCGCCGGCGCGCATGTCCTGCTCACCGTGCGCGACTCGGGCGAGGGCATGGACGAGGCAACCAGGGCTCGGGTCTTCGAGCCGTTCTTCACGACGAAGGCGATCGGCAAGGGAACCGGACTGGGGCTCGCCACGGTGTATGGCATCGTCCGCCAGAGCGGCGGAGCGATCGAGGTCGACAGCAGTCCAGGGCGCGGCACCACGATTCGCGTCCTCTTCCCGCGCATCGACCAACCTGCGGAAGATGCCCCCCCGCAGCGCGGGCTGAGCGCGCCGGCCGAAGGCGATGAAGTCGTGCTCGTGGTCGAGGACGAACCGTCCGTCGCGTCGATCGTCCGAAGCACCCTCCGCTCCCATGGCTACACCGTGCTCTACGCCTCCAACGGTCGGCGAGCGCTCGCGCTCCTCGAGTCCTACGGAGGTCCGCTGCACCTGCTGTTTACCGACGTCGTCATGCCGGAGATGGGAGGCGTTGAGTTGGCTGATGTGCTGACCCGCCAGCGGCCCGCGCTAAAGGTCCTCTTCTGCTCGGGCTACACGGACAGCGCCCTCCTGAGTCGCGGGGCGCTCATCAAGGGCGTGGAGCTGCTCTCGAAGCCATTCTCGCCCGCGACGCTCGTGCAGCGAGTGCGCGAGACGCTCGATCTCACAGCAGGGGCCGCCTCTGGCGTGTAGGCTGTGGGCATGGAACTCACGGAAGCAGATTCCGGGTACGCCGTGCTCAGCGTGGAACCGCACATCATGCGCGCCCAGTGGCTGGCAGGCGCGATCGAAGCCGCAGGCATTCCGGTCCATGTCGAAGAGGACGACCTCGTCGACGAGTTCTCGATGGCCAAGAAGCTCCAGGGGGACCTGCGGGTCCGGGTCCTCGTGCCGGCCGACCGCCTGGCCGAGGCGCAGACCGTGTTCCTCGGCTTGAGCCAGCCCATTCCGCTTGTCGACGAAGACGATGAAGACGACGCCGAGCTGGCGGCGATGGGAGAGGCGCTGCGCACGACGACTGCCATGCGCGTCGTCCTGCTGCTCGTGTTGGGCACGGCCGGCCCGGTCCTCCTCATTCTGCTGCTCGACCGCGTCTTCAACATCTTGTAGGGCCGCGCTGCAGCCCGTCGAGGCATGGCTCGCTCTGGGAGGAGACCGCTCATGGCTGGACGTTGGATGCTGACCGCACTGCTGCTCGGCGTGGGTCTCACCGGCGCCTGGCGCTCGGTGCTGGGCGAGGACGCCCCGCCCCGCGCATCGATCGACCGCACGTTGGATGGCTTCCACGAGGCAGCCGCCAAGGCGGACGGCCCGCGCTACTTCAGCCACCTCACCGAGGACGCCGTCTTCCTCGGCACCGACGCCAGCGAGCGCTGGCCTCGAAAGGAGTTCGAAGCGTTCGCCTCCCCCTACTTCAAGAAGGGCAAGGGGTGGACGTACACGAGTACCGAGCGCCAGGTCGACATCGAGGTCGGTGGCGACCTCGCCTGGTTTGACGAGCTGCTCACCAACGAGCACTACGGAACCTGCCGGGGCTCGGGGGTGCTGCGCAAGCAGGCCGGCCAGTGGCGGATCGCGCAGTACAACCTGTCGATCCCCATGCCAAACCCGCTGGCGCGCGACTTCGTAGAGCGCATTCGCGGGCACGCAGCGGGGGACCGTTCCACCGCCGTGCTCTACATCGTTCGCCATGCCGAGAAGGGCGCAGGCTCGGACCCGGATCTGACCGCCGCAGGCCACGCCCGCGCCCTGCGGCTCTGCAGGCTCTTGCGCAGCGCCGAGCTCGAGAAGATCTACGCCACCGAGTTCAAGCGCACCCAGCAGACCGTGGCGCCGAGCAGCACCCACCTGGGCATCCCCATCTCGGACTACAAGGCGGCCGCAACGGCCGCGCTGGCTGCACGGCTGCGGGCCGACAAGACGCTCAAAGCGGCGCTGATCGCCGGTCACAGCAACACGGTGCCAGCCCTCCTGAAGCAGCTTGGCGTCAAGCCGCCCGCGGTTCTCGACATGGAGTCGTTTGACAACCTCCTCATCGTCCAGCTGCGCGGGGGTGCCGCCCCCACCCTGCAGCACCTCCACTACGGCGGGCGATAGCCCCGGGTGAGTGTCATGCCGACAGCACGCTGCGAGCCGATGGCGCCTAACGCGTATCGCACGCGCCACGGGCGGCGGGTTCCGCGCCGTCCGGGGGCCGCGGAGCCGGGCTAGGTCCCGTGCTGATCCCCGAAGGAGCGCCCATGAAGACTCTCGTCGCCGCTGGTCTGACAACGCTGGCTCTGTTGACCCTCGGCTGGAGCCTAGGGAGCGCGGGGGGGCCGGTTGCCGCCACGGGAGCCAGCCGCGCCGAGGCGCAGGCAAGCGAGCACCGCGCCAAGAAGCAGGCCCACTTCTTCGCCGTCGTAGCCGACCTCTCCAACCGCGATGTGACGCATCTCTCGCAGGCGCAGCTCGTGGCGAGGCGCAGCGCACTTGCCGAGCTCGCCCGCTACGCCCTCGCCGGGACCTTCCCTGCGGAGGGCCGCTGGAAGGGCTTCGGCGTCCCGTACCTGATCGATGACTTCGGCACTCGCTGCGCCCTCGCGCACCTCGTCGACCAGACGGGAGACGGTGCCCTCATCAAGCGTCTGGCCAAGACCCACAACCACGCTTTCGTTCCCGGTCTGGTCGACGATCGCGAGCTGCGCGTCTGGCTCCACGACAACGGCCTATCCGTCGAAGAGGCCGCGTTCATTCAGCTACCGCCGTTCATGGACGACGGCGAGGGCATCGAGGATGACCCCGAGCCCATCGACGACGGCCCCCGCGAGACGGACGCCCCCGTGAAGGCACCGCCGTCGGCCGGCAACGGATCGCAGACCGAGCCTGCGCTTGGCGGCCGCCGCCCCACGCGCAGCGCCCGCCGCTCCGCGCCCAGCTGGCAGGGCTGGTGGGAACTCAATCGCCAGGCCTTCGTGGACCTGCGCACCCGCTACCACGACGCAGCCGTCGTCACGCCGCATGAGGGTGCAACGGCCGCGCGCGGCCGCCGCCCGGGGGACGTCGACCGTCAGCACGTACTGGCGCCTCTCTTTGCGAAGCTGACCAGCGAAGGCGGCGACATTGGAGCCGCCGCCCTCATGGCGTGGGCCCGCATGGGCCGCGCGGAGGACGCGCCGCGGATCACCGACCACGCGCTTGCCTACGTCGCCAAAGACAGCAACAAGCATCGCGGGCTGATGCTGTTGGCCGTCGGTCTCGCCGGTACGCCGCGCGGCGCCCAGGTGCTCACCGACATCCTGAAGGACACACCGGCCGGCCGCCATCAGCTCGCCAAGCGCAGCCCCGTCTCGACGTCCGTGCGTGCGTTCGCGGCCATCGCGCTGGGCTTGAGCAGCAAGGTCGTGGCCATCGACGCCCTCCTCGGCACGCTCTCCAATCCGAAGGGTCGCGAGGCTGACTTGCGCGCCTGCTGTGTCGCGGCCCTCGGCCATCTCGGTCGCGCTGCGCCCTCCATGCAGCGCGCGCGGATTCGCGGTGTACTCGTTGAAGGCGTGCGAACGCGCGCCTGGGCCGACGAGGTGCTTGCGGCCGTGCCGGCCGCGTTCGTCCGCATGCGTGACGACCCCGGCCTCCTCGCCCTCCAAGACGACCTGGCCCGCTTCCGCAAGCCCCTCGCCGCACGCCGGAGTGTCGCCCTGGCGCTCGGGGCTGCGGAAGGGACGGCAGCCCGCCGTAGCATCGAGATTCTCTTGGAGTCGGCACGCCGCGACCCGGATCCGCTCGTCCGACGCTACGCCATTGTCGGCCTCGGCCAGCGCACCCCCGCCGCCGAGGTCAAGACGAAGGAGGCCCTCGAGCTGCGCCGGCTGATCGGCCGCTTCTATCTCAGCGCCCTCCAGGGGCATCATGTCCAGCACGCCGATCGCCCGTGGGTCTACCTCGGTGCCGCCCTCTACGCCAAGCGTGACGCCGCTCAGGCGGCCCGCGTCGGCGCTCAGCTACGCAAGGCGCTTGAAGGCAGCGGCGACCGGGGCACGCGCTCCGCCGCGGCGATTGCCGTGGGGCTCCTGGGTGGTGCGGACGGCCGGGACTCGCTGCGCCGGCTCCTGGCCAAGGCACGCGACAAGGAACTGCGTCCGTACGCGGCCGAAGCACTCGGGATCATCGGTGACGCGGCCAGTCAGGCGCCGCTGCTCGCACTGCTCACGAAGGATGCCTCCACCAAGGTCCGCTACCGCGCGGCCCTTGGCCTTGGCTACCTCGCCGATCGCAAGCTCGTCGGGGAGCTGACGGCGGCGCTCGCAACGGCCCGCTCCGCCCCGGTGCGCGCCACCCTGACGCGAGTCATCGGCGAACTCGGTGACCGCGGCGCCATCCGTCCGCTCGCGGCGCTGGCGTCTGACACCAAGGAGGACGACCTCACCCGCGCGCGCGCCATCGCGGCGCTGGGTCTGATCGGCGAGTCGGCGCAACCCACATGGACGCAGGGCTTCAAGCGAGGTGCCAACCGGGCCAACGCCACCCCCACCCTCACGATCGTTCTCTCGATCTTCTAGCGGGCCGCCCGGAGGGCGCTACGGCCCTTGCAGCTCGATGCCCTGCTCGCGGAGCGCTGCGAGCAGCTTGCGGTCCGTCGGGGCCTCGCGAAGCAAGGCTTCCTCGGCCGTGAGGCGGCGGAGGAGCAGCTCGCCCAACGCAGGGAACTGGAGGATGCGCTCGAGGTCGGTCTCGCTGGCCGTCCGTAGGACCACGCCGCGCTCCAACGTGGCAAACGCCACGGAGCCGGCCCAGGAGTTGATCGAGTAGAGCACGTTCTGCGGCACCTCCCCGCGTGCGCGCGCTTGAAGGAACTCCGCAAACGCTGACAGGGAGCGTCCAGCACCGGCCGCCGCCTCGACCGTTTCCTTGGTCAGACGGAAGTGCACGACGTCTTCGGTCTTCACGCGCTGGGCGAAGCCGTCCAGGGTGTGGATGACGTCGGTGACGTCGCCCTCGGGGAGTACCAGGATCTCGAAGTCCGGGTTCACCAGGAGCGGCGTCAGCCCCGTTTCGACATTCGAGACCTCGGCGCCGAGGACTCGCGCGCCGAGCGGGGTCAGGCGCCACGCGAGGATCTCCTCCTCGCGCACCGCAGCCTCGAGGAAGCCCATGACGAACAGGCGCTTCAGCCAGTGGCCGTCGACCTCCTCGTGGAGATCGGCCGGGGTCTCCTTGCCCGAGAAGTAGGCAGAGAAGAACCGATCCCGATGGCGATCGGCGATGCCAAGCGCGTCGAGTTCGGAGAGGTAGCGGTGGCGCGCCCGCGCGGCGAGGGACTTCTCATGAAACCAGCGGGTCGGCTGCTCGCGCAGCACGTCAGCGACCATCTTCCGCAGCTCGTGCTGGTGCAGGCTCCGTCCGCGGGGACCCGGCTGCTCGAGGGCGAGACGGTAGAGATTGCGGATCTTCTCCTCGAGAGGCAGGAGCAGGAAGCGCTCGGCCTCCGGGCGCAACTCGAGGAAGCCCTCGTCGTCGACCTCGATGAGGGCGAGGACCTTGGCGGCGGTGTGGATCTCGCCCCAGATCTCCTGGGGCCCTGCAAGGAACGTGTCGCGGAAGATGAAGCCCGCCTGGATCTTGCGGCGACCTGCCTTGTAGACCTCCCCGCCCCGGCTCACGCGGACGGGGTTGCGTCGCACATGCTCGAGGAAGGCACAGAGATCCGCGACCAGATCGCAGCCGGGGCGGATGAACTCGGCGCCACCTCCGGGTGCGCCCTCGCTCTCGGGGTGTTCCCGCTGGAGGTGATCCTCGAGCACCTCGCGGAAGATGACGAGTACCTCGTCCTCACACGCGATGCCGTAGTCCGCGAGCGAAAGGCGTGCGACGGTCCCGAGCCCCGCCGCCTCCAAAGCCTGGCCGAAGCCCTTCCGATCCCACTTGATGTCCTTCAGGACCCGGCGGCGGGACCAGTCGGCGCGGCTGACAAAGCCGTGATGACGTGCAATGGCGTAGTCGGCCACCTTGCGCATGTCTGCGTCGAGAGCATCCAGAAGCGCCGGGGAACCGGCCTCCCCGAGGACGGCAGCGACGTCCTCGGGACCCGGCCGCGCACCCAACCCGGGAAATGCGGATCGCAACTTCTCGCGCTCGGTCGAGGTGATCGTGGCGGCGTGCTGCTCCAACGAGACGACGCTGGCGATCGTGCGCGTCTCCTCGCGAAAGAGGCTCGTGAGTGTCTCGCCGAGCTCCTCGGGGATGGCGTACACGACCCGGCCGTTGGCAGCTACCATCGAGCGGTCGGTCAGCTCCGCGAGAAAGCCGCGTCGAAAGAGCGCCTTCAGTCCGGCCTCGGCCTCGTGGAACTCGAGCTGGATGGCCTCTTCACCGGGGAGCTTCTGAAACAGGCCCGGCAGATCGGATGCGTAGCTGTCGCGACGCAGCAGGAGCAGGAGAACGTCGAGCACCTTGCGGGTCAGCGTACGGACGCGCCGGTAGACCGTTCCCTCCTCGCTCATGAGCTTGTGGAGACTCTTCGTCAGCTCAGCCTTCGTGCCGTTGATCTGCTCGACGCCGGTCCAGAAGGTGGAGACGTCGCGCAGCTCGGCCACGCGGAGGTGTCCAAGGTGCTTCTTGAGCTGGACCCCGCGCGGCTTCTTGATTTTGCGCGCGCCGGTCTTGGCGTTGTCTTTCGCCCTCATGCCTCGCTCCCCTGGCGCGTCTGCCCGACCTCGTGGCACGCACGCGTGACGGCGTCGGCATCGAGGATCTCGTAGGCGTAGCCCTGCTCGGTCAGGAAGAGCTGCCGGTGCTGGGCGAAGTCTTGTTCGTTCGTTTCATCGGAGACGAGGGTGTAGAAGCGGGCGCCACGGCCATCCGCCTTCGGGCGCAGGACCCGACCGAGGCGCTGCGCCTCCTCCTGGCGCGAGCCGAAGGTGCCCGAGAGCTGCACGATCACGCGAGCCTCCGGAAGGTCGACAGCGAAGTTGCCGACCTTGCTCACGATCAACACGGGCCGCTTGCCCGAGCTGAACTCTGCGTAGCGCTCGATGCGCTCGTCCTTGGGCGTCTTGCCCGTAATGAGCGGGGCGCCGATGCGCTCGGCGATCTGGTCCAGCTGATCGAGGTACTGGCCGATCACCAGGACGAGGTCGCTGGCATGCGCCTCGAGGATGGCTTCGAGCACGTCCAGCTTGGCAGGGTTCTCCGAGGCGAGGCGGAACTGCGCGCGCTGGTCGGCGAGTACGTAGCGCTTGCGCAGGGCGGCATCGAGCGGCACCCGCACCTCACGGCACAAGGCCTCGGCAATCCATCCGCGACGCTCGAGCACCTTCCACGGGACGTCGAAGCGCTTCGGTCCGATGAGGGTGAAGACATCGTCTTCGTGGCCATCCTCCCGAACAAGGGTGGCGGTGAGGCCGAGGCGGCGCGTTGCCTGGATGTCCGCCGTCGCGCGGAACACCGGCGCGGGGAGCATGTGCACCTCGTCGTAGATGATCAGGCCCCAGTCGTTGCGACTGAACAGCTCGAAGTGCACGAACGGCTCTGTCTTGCGCCGGCGGTACGTCAGGATCTGGTAAGTCGTGACGGTGACCGGCCGGACCTCCTTGACGACGCCCGTGTACTCGCCGATGTCGTCTTCGGTGAGTTCCGTCTTGTCGAGCAGTTCGCGACGCCACTGCTTCACGGCGGTGTGATTGGTGGTGAGGATCAGCGTCTTGCGGCCGATGCGCGCCATCGCGCCGATGCCGACGACGGTCTTGCCCGCGCCACACGGCAGGACGATGACGCCACTCCCGCCCTGGACGGAGCCGTCCCTGTGGAAGACTTCCACCGCCTCGTGCTGGTAGTCACGCAAGGCGAAGGCTGCGCCATTGTCCGTGGCACCGCGCAGCGCGACCTCGAGGGGGCCTCCGTCGACGTATCCCGCAAGGTCCTCGACGGGCCAGCCGAGCTTGATGAGCGCTCGCTTGATCTCGCCCCGGTTCGCCACGGCCACGGGCAAGCTGCCGTTGACGCGCTCCCCCACGAGATCCCTGGTGAGGGCAGCGTGGGAAACCTGATCGAGCAAGGTGTCGTCCTCGGCCTCGAGGACGAGGTCCTCGCCGTCGCCGTGGCGACGGAGCTTCAGACGGCCGTAGCGGTCGTGGAGGTCCCGGATGTCCCGCAGGACGTTGGCGGGGACCTCGTAGCGACTGTGGTCGGTGAGGGCGGCGGCCATCGCCTCCCCGCTCAGTCCCGCCGCGGCGGCGTTCCAGATCGACAGCGGCGTGATCGCGTACGTGTGGATGTGCTCCGGGCTCTTTACGAGCTCACAGAACGGGGCGATCGCATCGCGGGCGCTCGCGTAGCGCTCGCCGCCCACCTCGAGAAGAAGCGAGCGGTCGCTCTGGACGATGAGCGGGTGATCGGACCGGTTGTTCATCCCACGGGCGGCCCCAGCGATGGGCTTGGGGCCTCGTTCCTTTCGGGTCGAGAACGCGATGCAGAAGCCGTCGAGATTAGGCGGGCCTGCCCGCTGGTCAAGTCAGGCGCGGGACGGCGATTCCGCTTGACAGCCCGGAAACTTGGGCCCCGTGGGCGGAGGCTAGAGTTCTTGCAGCGGCTGGAGGGCCGCGCGCAGCGGGCCGTGGAGCATGGCGTTTGCTGCCACGATGTGGCCCCCGAACAGCCAGTCCTCGCCGCCCCGCTGGTCGCTGACGACCCCGCCAGCGCCACGGATCAGGGCGACGCCCGCGGCCACGTCCCAGGCCTTGAGATGGAGCTCCCAGAAGCCGTCGAGCCGCCCCGAGGCCACGTAGGCCAAGTCCAGCGCCGCCGCGCCCATCCGACGGATGCCGCGGGTCTTCAGGATCAGCGCCTCGAGATTGGCCACGTTGTTGTCGGCCGTCTCGTTGCGCCCGTAGGCGAAACCGGTCGCGACGATCGCCTCCTCGAGCATCGGGGTCACGCTGGCGGCAATCGGCCGGTCCCCCTCGAACACGCCGGAGCCCGGGCCCCCCCAGAAGGTCTGGCCCAGGGCCGGTGCGTGAATGACCCCAGCCAGCGGCTCGCCATCCTCGAGGTAGCCGATGGAGACGGCGAACAGCGGGATGCTCTGGACGAAATTCACCGTGCCGTCCAGCGGGTCCACGATCCAGGCCGGACCGCCGGGCGCCGCCGTCACAACGGCCGAGCTCTCCTCACCGATCACCCAGAACCCCGACAGGGCAA
>JAJDEM010000378.1 GCA_029259795.1 Planctomycetota bacterium | reverse complement strand
AGGTGGGCTCGCCAGCGAAGGTTTCGACCCCGCAAGGCCCGTGCTCCGAGGAGCAAGGGAAGCAGGCTCTAGGCCTCCCGCAAAAGGGAATCCATGACGCCGAGTAGGCCCAGGGACCTTGTGAGTCCCGTTCCGACGATGCTTCGACCATAGCACCAGATGCGCTGGGCGGCCCGCGCGAAATCACGCGTGGTGTGGGCGCTACGGGCGCTTGAACGGGCGTTCAGCGCTCGGTCGCAAACCGCAATCCGGAACCACGTTTGCGACGCAACGGCGCGCGCGCGTGCGACTACCCGCCGCGCACCGACCAGTGCTTGGCTGCAAAGGCCGAAGTGATCGTGGCACGCAACGCATCGGCCGCCTTGGGCGACAGCGTGCTGGTCGCGTCGAAGAGTTCGCAACGCAAGGCGAGGCTGCGATGGCCTTCGGGAATGCCCTCGCCTTCGTAGACGTCGAACACGGCCACGTCGCGGATCTGCCCCGCAACGGCTGCTTCCATCGTCTTCACCACGTCGGCCGCCGGCGTCTTGCGCGGCACGACCAATGCGATGTCGAACGGCACGACGGGATAGCGCAGCACCGGCTCGTAACCACTCGCCGAATCGTCCATGGCCGCCAGCAATGCCGCGACATCGAGCTCGGCGAACGTCGCACGACCTTCGAGTTGCCAGGCACGGACGACGGCAGGCAACACTTCGCCGACGACGCCGAGCGTGACCCCGCGCCGACGCACGACCGCCCCCCGACCCGGGTGCAGCCAGGTGGGCTCGGGCAGGGCTGGGTTCAACGCTCGTGCGCCGCCAGCAACCTCGACATCACGAAGCCCCAGGCGCGCAAGGAAGGCGCGCACGTCATGCAGCAGGCCGAGGAACTGCCCCCCCGTCGGCGCATCGCTGTCCGCGCCGTCCCAGGTCACCAGGCCGAAGACGCCCAACTCCGTGGGCAGGCCCTCGTCCGCCTCTGCGAACAGGCGACTTGCCGTCCAGATGCGCCCCCGTGGCTCGCGGTGACGGTTGGCCGCCGCGATGCGCAGCAAGCCGGCCGCGCTCGTGAGGATCATGCGATCGTGCTCGCGGGAGCTCGGATTCTGCACGCTGAGGTGTGCCACATCGCCAAGCCCGATGCGCTCCGCATCATCGGCGCCGTAGAAGCTGCGATGCTTCACCTCGTTGTAGCCGAGGTCCAGACTCAAGACCGAGGCCGCCCGGCGCTCGAGCACGCGCAGGGGTCGCGGACGCTGCGTGCCCATCGGCTGGACCGGCGGGATCGAGGAGAGCTAGCGGTAGCCTTCGATGCGGCCCACCTCTTCGACGAGGTCCTCCGCGCGCTCGATGTCCTTCGTCGCGCGCCAGGACGGCACACGGACCCGGATCTTCGAGCCCTCCTCCACGGCACCGAAGCCGAGCGAGCCCAGAATCGAGCGAACACGGGTGTCGGCAATCCGCAGCCCGAGCCGGCGGCGTACGAGGCTGTAGGGCAAGAGGATTTCAATCGGCTCGACCGGGCGCGGATGGCAGTCGGCCACAGGGCGGCTGACGCGAGCGCCCGGAACGTGGTCGAGACACAGCTGCGTGAAGCGGAGTGCGGCCTGCAAGGCCAGCTCCGGGTCGAGGTTCTTCTCGAAGCGTGCACTGGCCTCGGTGCGGATCCCCAGGCGCGTGGCGGTCCGCCGGATCCGTACCGGATCGAACGTCGCGGACTCGAGCAGGATGGCCGTCGTGTCCGCGCGGACCTCGCTGTTCTCAGCCCCCATCACACCGGCAAGCGCGACGGCGCCCTCGGCATCGGCAATCACGAGGTCGTCCGGTGCCAGGGTGCGCTTCTCGCCGTCGAGGGTCGTGAGCGACTCGCCGGGCAACGCGGTCCGGACCCGGATCTCGCCCCCGCGCACATCGCGCAGGTCGAAGGCGTGCAGCGGCTGCCCCTGCTCGAGGAGGACGAGGTTCGTCAGATCCACGAGCAGGTCGATGCTGCGCACATCAAGGGACTCGAGCCGGCGACTGAGCCACAGCGGCGACGGCCCGTTCGTGAGGTTCTCGATGACGATGCCGACGTAGCGGCGACAACCCGACGGGTCGTCGATCGCGACGGGGAACGGCGCCCCCTCCTGGGGCAGCGAGGCGAGGTCGGCCACCGGGGGGAGCGACGCGCGCTGCTTCACGAGGGCCGCGGCCTCCCGTGCCCACCCGATGTGACCCCAGAGGTCGGGTCGGTGGGTGATGCAGACGTTGTCGATGTCGTAAATGGTGTCCGTGAGCGGGAGCACATCCGTGATCGGCACGCCGACCTCGGTCTCCGCCGCCAGCACCAAAATGCCGTCGTGGGACTCGCCCAGCCCGAGCTCACGCTCCGAGCAGATCATGCCGCGGCTGAGGACCCCGCGGATCTCGCGGGCCTCCAGCGTGATGGGCGCCTCGCCCTCCCCACCGGGAAGCGTCGCGCCCTCCGGGGCGTAGGCAATGATCTGGCCCTCGGCCACGTTCGGCGCGCCGCAGACCACCTCGATGGCGTCGCCGCCAGCTTCCACCGTGCAGAGGCGAAGCTTGTCGGCGTCGGGGTGCGGACGCACGCCGGTGACCCTGCCGGTCACGACGGCCTCCAAGCCCTCGCCGAGCACCTCGGTGTCTTCGACCTCGGCGGTGTGGAAGGTCAGGCGCTGCTTGAGCGCGGCGGGCGGCGTCTCGGAGAGATCCACCAGTTCGCCGAGCCAGCGGTAGGAGAGCTTCATCCTTCAAGCCCTCCCGGGAACTGGCGCAGGAAGCGCAGATCGCCGTCCATGAAGTGGCGGACGTCCTCCACGCCGTGGCGCAGCATCACCAAGCGGTCGATACCGAGCCCGAAGGCGAAGCCCGAGAACTCGTTCGGGTCGATCCCGCCCTGCTCGAGCACGTAGGGGTGGACCATGCCGCAGCCCAGGAGCTCCATCCAGGCACCACGGAAGGTGACGTCCATCTCGAAGCCGGGCTCGACGAACGGGAAGTACGACGGGCGCAGGCGCACCTCGACGTCGTCATCGAGGATCTCGCGCAACAGGGTGCGCAGCACGTAGAGCATGTTGCCGACGTTGACACCGCGATCGACGTAGATCCCCTCGACTTGATGGAAGGTGTTCTCGTGCGTTGCGTCGAGCTCCTCGTGGCGGAACACGCGGCCCAGGCAGACACCGCGAATCGGAGGCGCGCCGCGCTTCATCGCCCGGATCTGGACGGGGCTCGTATGCGTGCGCAGGAGATTGCCGTCGGACAACCAGTAGGTGTCCTGCATGTCGCGGGCAGGGTGGTCGGCCGGGATGTTGAGGGCGCCGAAATTGTGGTAGTCGTCCTCGACCCACGGCCCATCGAGCGTCTCGAAGCCCATCGCAAGGAAGATGTCTTCCATGTCGCGGACCAGCGCCGAGACGGGGTGTACGGTGCCGCCCGTGCGCTGCGCCGTGACGACCGATGCCGGGGCCGGCAGCGTGGCGTCGACCCACTCCGTCTCGGCGAGATTGGCATCGGCCGCAGCCAGCAATGCCGCGCGACGCTCATCCAGGGCGGCTTCGACGGCGCGCCGGGCCAGGTTGGCGGCCTTGCCGACCGGACCACGCTGCTCGGGGGGCAGCGAGCCGACGGTCCGGAGGATGCCCGACAGCTTGCCCTTCTTGCCGACGAAGGCGCTCTGGACGGCGTCGAGGGCGCTCGCGTCCTGAGAGGCGCGTACAGCGTCCAAGGCCTCGTCCTGCAGGGCTTGGAGCGCTTCGAGCATGACGACCTGTCTACACGGGTCCGCGCGTCGGATCTAGAACCACGTGGGGTTTGGCGACGCGGACTCGGGGGGATTCAAGAGCAGAGGGAGCTCTGCTTGCACGCACGCCCAACGTGCGTTTCGTCCAGGCGGACGCGACAACGGTGCGGCGCCCGGCTGCGCGCTACTGGGTGGAGACAAGGGGAAGTCAGCGACCTCCCCTTCCGACCCCTCGCTACGCCGCGGCCTTGGCAGCCTCGACGATGCCATCGAAGGCCTTGGGGTCGTGGATGGCGAGCTCGCTCAGCGACTTGCGGTTGAGCTCGATGCCGGCCTTCTTGAGGCCGTGAATGAGACGGCTGTACATCATCCCGCGTGCGCGGCAGGCGGCGTTGATGCGCAGGATCCAGAGACGGCGGAAGTCGCGCTTGCGCAACCGGCGGTGGATGTAGGCGTACTGCCAGCCGCGGTGCACGGTCTCTTTCATCACCTTGTACTGGGCGCGACGGGCGCCCCAGTTGCCCTTGGCAAACTTCATGAGTCGGCGCTTGCGGCGGAGGCGGACGGGAGTGCTTGTTGCACGAGCCATGGTCTGTGACCTTTCTTCGGAACGAGGCAGGCGGGGTCGATCAGCGCCTCAAAGGCGCCGGGTCTTCCCTACTTGCCGCTCAAGCGACGCATGGTCGCGGCCTGGGCACCCTTCACCGGAGTGGGGTGACGAAGGCGACGACGACGCTTAGCGTCCTTCTTGCTCATGATGTGGCTGGAGTTCGCGGAACCATACGGCAGGACCTTGCCGGTCTTGCTGACCTTGAACCGCTTGGCAACGGACTTGCGGGTCTTCATCTTCGGCATGGGTCAGACTCCGGGCGACGGCTGTACGGACCGGCTGTGACTTCACAGGTGTGAGTCCACTGGCCGGCCGGGGTGAATGCTGGGCTCTCCGGCAGATCCGGAGGGCGAACGGGGCAGGGTAGCGAACCCCCTGGAAGGGTCAAACTTCTTGCTGGGGGCTCCGGCGGGCCACGGAGCGTTCCCGGGCGGTTCTTCTCGGAGCGCAAGGGGCCCCTGGGGGCGGGCTCGGGCGCTGGTGGCGGCTCGGGCCTACTTCTTGCCGAGCATCATCGACATCCGGCGGCCTTCCATCCGGGGATGCTGCTCGACCTTGGCGATGTCCTCGAGGCGCCGGGCGACCTCCTTGCAGTGGTTGATGCCCAGCTCCTGGTGGGCCATCTCGCGACCGCGGAAGAGGATCATCAGCTGGACCTTGTCGCCGCGCTCGAGGAACTCACGGGCCTTGGCCACGCGAATGTCCAGCATGTGCGGGTCGGTCTTGGGGCGCAGCCGAACGGTCTTCAGCTTGCTGCGGTGCTGCTTCTGGCGCGACTCATGCGCCTTCTTGCTCTGCTCGTACTTGTAGCGGCCGAAATCCATGATTCGGCATACCGGCGGCCGTGACTTGGAGTTGACCTCCACGAGGTCCAAACCGGCTTCACGCGCCATGCGGAGCGCCTCGAAGGTGTCGATTTCCCCGTGGTTCTCGTCTTCGTGATCGATGAGGCGGATGCGGCGGATCGTGATGCGGTCGTTGATGCGCGGGCCGATGTCACGAGGCATGGACCGGTCGAAGCGATGGCGGCGAATGAGCTTATCTCCAGGAGGAATCAGGGAGCTCTCAGCGCCCCTCTGTGAACCAGGGGGCTTCGGATGCCTTGAGCCCCATCAGTTTGCCATTTCCCGACGGGCCGAACACCCGTCTTTCCGAGTCGGACCCGCTTTTCGCCGCGAGCCGCCCCCGTGGCAGGCAGAAAGAGAAGGCGCCCAGGCGTCACGCCGGGGCGCCTCATCGGAATCAGCGCCGCTCGGAGACCTCGGCGCGAGCAAGGCTGAGAAACGCCTCGACGTCCATGGTGCCAAGGCGGTCGCCGGCGCGAGAGCGCACATCCACCAAGCCGGCTTCGGCCTCACGCCCCCCCACCACGAGCATGTAGTTCACCCGCCCGAGGGTCGCGTCACGGACCTTGGAGCCGATCTTGTCGCCACGTACGTCGGCCTCCGCCCGGATGCCTCCCGCCACGAGCTGGCGGGCGACGTCCTCGGCGAACGCACCTTGCTTGTCGGTGATCGACAGGACCTTCGCCTGCACCGGTGCGAGCCAGAGGGGGAACTTGCCGGCGTAGTTCTCGATGAGAATGCCGACGAAGCGCTCCATCGAGCCCAGGATCGCTCGGTGGATCATGACCGGCGTGTGCTTCTGGCCATCCGAGCCGGTGTACTCGAGTCCGAACCGGGCCGGCATCGAGAAGTCAACCTGGACGGTACCGCACTGCCACGAGCGGCCGAGCGCGTCCGTGACATGCACCTCGATCTTCGGGCCATAGAACGCGCCTTCGCCCGGGGCTTCGACCCAGGCTCCTTCAAACCCGTTCTTGTCCAGGGCAGCTCCCAGCGCCTGCTCGGCACGGGCCCACACATCCGGATCGCCCATCGCATTCTCGGGACGGGTCGCGAGACGCGTCTTGATGTCGTCGAAGCCCACGGCGCTGTAGACCGAGCGGGTCATGTCGAGCATGTCGCCGATCTCGCTCTCGAGCTGATCCTCCGTGCAGTAGACGTGCGCGTCGTCCTGCGTGAAGGAGCGCACCCGAAGCAGGCCGTGCAGGACGCCCGACATCTCGTTGCGATGCACGCTACCGAACTCTGCGAGCCGCAGCGGCAGCTCACGATAGGAGTGCGGCTTGGAGCCGTAGATCAAGCAGCAGCCCGGACAGTTCATGGGCTTCACGGCGAACGAGCGCTCGTCGATGTCGAGGAAGTACATGTCGTCGCGGAAGTGCTCGTAGTGCCCTGAGGTACGCCAGAGCTCGTCGGAGAGCACGCTGGGCGTGCGCACCTCGCCGTACCCGCGGGCCAGCAACTCCTCGCGGAGGAGCCCTTCCAAGGCGTTCCAGAGGACGGTGCCGTTGGGATGCCAGAACGGGAACCCCGGCCCCTCGGGGTGCAAGGAGAAGAGGTCCATCTCGCGGCCGATCTTGCGATGGTCGCGGAGCTTCGCCTCCTCGATGCGTGCGAGGTAGGCCTTGAGACTCTTCTTGTCGAAGAAGGCCGTGCCACGCACGCGCTGCATCGGCTCGCCCTCGGCATCGCCGCGCCAGTAGGCGCCACTGACCGCCAGGAGCTTGATGTGCGCGATCCACGACGTGTCGGGGACATGCGGACCTTCGCACATGTCCGTGAAGGGACCCGAGTCGTAGAACGAGATCACATCCTCGGGGATCTCGTCCACGTGCGGGACCTTCAGGTCGTAGCCGACGTCGGCGAGCCGGGCCTTCGCCTGAGCGCGGTCGAGCTCGACGCGCGCGAACGCGCGGCCCTCCTTGACGATCGCTTTCATGCGCGCCTCGATGGCAGGAAGGTCCTCTTCCGTGATCGGACGCGGGGTCTTGAAGTCGTAGTAGAAGCCGTCCTCGGTCGCCGGGCCAAAGCCCAGGTCCGTCCCGGGGAACAGCTCGAGGACGGCCATGGCGAGCAGGTGCGCCGCGCTGTGGCGCAGGACCCCGAGGGCGTCCTCGTCGCGGGCGGTCAGGATCCGGAACGCAGCGTCGGCGTGGATCGGTCGCGAGACCTCGACGATCTCTCCATCGATGGCACCGGCCAACGCCGCTTTCGCCAGCCCTGCGCCGATGGACTCTGCCACTTGGCGCACCGTCGTCCCGGGAGCGACCTGGCGAGT
>JAJDEM010000377.1 GCA_029259795.1 Planctomycetota bacterium | reverse complement strand
GCGCGTGGCGCGGAGGTCGCCGCGCGCGCCGCCTACCAACGTGCCGTGAAGGGGCCGGACCGAGACGCCAAGCGCGAGGCGGCGAAGATCCTCGACGCCGCCCAGGCTCGGGTCGAGGAAGCCTTCGAGCGCCTTACCCGCAATGCGATGGCGAGCACCGGCATGGTGTTGTATCCGCGGCCCGAGACCGCAACACGGATCCAGGCGCAGCTCAAGCCCGACGAGGCGCTCGTCCTCTATGGGCTGGGGTCGGGCACCTCTCTCGCCGTCATCGTTTCGAAGACCACCGTGCGAAGTGTGGAGCTTGGGCCCTCGAGCGATGTGCGCGCCGCCGCCGAGGCCGTGATCGCGTCCGACCCGGAGCAGGACCCGAGCAAGGCGTCACGCGCCGCGCGCAAGCTCCTCGTGGATCCTCTGGGCCTCTCGAAGCAGACCAAGCGCCTGCTCATCTCGCCGGACAGCACGCTCGGCTATCTCCCGTACGCGCTCGTCTTCGACCGCCCGGTGACGCTCACACCTTCGGGTTCCACCCATGCCCTGCTGCGGCGTGAACGGCATGTACCGGGCAAGGGCGTCCTTGCCCTAGGCAATCCCACCTATGGCGGGGCAGCGCCAGCCGGCGGCAGGGTGTTCGCACGCGGCGGCAGCCTCACGCCCCTGCCCGCGAGCGGACCCGAGGCGAAGGCCGTCGGCGACACCGTCCTGCTGGGTGATCACGCGAATGAGACCGAACTTCGTGAGGCCTTGACCAAGACGAAGCGCTGGCGAGCCGTTCACTTCGCCTGCCACGGCATCATCGATCGGGAGCGCCCGCTGCTCTCCGCGCTGGCCCTCACTCCGTCAGCCGAGGAGGACGGCTTCCTCACCGCGCTCGAAGTGATCGCCATGAAGATCCCGGCCGACCTCGCCGTGCTCTCAGCCTGCGAGACCGGCGTCGGCCGTGTGGTTGGCGGCGAGGGCATCGTCGGGTTTACGGGCGCCTTCATCCACGCCGGCGCGCCGCGGGTGCTGTGTTCCCTCTGGAAGGTCGACGATGAGGCAACGCGCACCCTGATGGAGTCGTTCTACGGGCACTGGAACCCCAAGCCGGGCACGGGTCTCTCGGCAGCCGCCGCTCTGCGCAAGGCGCAGGAGGAAGTCCGCGCGAAGCCGAAGTGGAAGCACCCGTCCTACTGGGCCGGCTGGGTACTCTGGGGCCTACCCGACTGAGATCCGCCTGGCAGAGTCTCGTTCGGTAGCCGGTCAGGCGCTACGCACCCGCCATGAGTACCCCCCCGACCGCACGACAGCCGCGCGGCGGTGCGCGCCAAGACGCACTGCCTCATCAGGGCAGGGCGGGCGCACCTCGCCGAAGCACCATCGCCCTCACAAGAAGGACGACCCATCCGCCCACGGCATCGAGCCCTGGTTCTTGGGGTGACCCCGTGCCCCGCTCGGGACTCGTGTGACGCGGAAAGCACGGCCACCGGCTCCGCGCCCTGGCATGCGTCCGCGCGCTTCGGTAGAGTCCGTCTCTTGTTCCCGAGACGACCGGAGGAGGATCCGCGATGAACCCCAAGGCACAGACATCAGGCTTGACGGCCGTTCGCAGGGGCGAAGCCCTGGAGCTCACGGACGCCGCCGGGCGCACGTGGACCTTGGAGCCTGTCACGGCCGTCGTGTTCGAGGCCTGCGACGGCACGACGCCCGTTGCTTCGATTACGCGGCGGCTGCAAGCCGGACGTTGTCCCGGGGCCACGGAGCAGTCGGTCTGGGAGATCCTGGACGGGCTCGCCGAGGAGGGCCTGCTGGCCGCACGCGTCGCACCGCCGACCGATCAAACCGTTTCGCGCCGCAGCCTGTTTCGCTTCGTCGCCGCGGCGGGTGCCGTCGCGGCCATCTCGACGCATTCCCTCGACGCGCTCGCCAAGAGCTCGGGCAAGTCCAGTGGCAAGTCCAGTGGCAAGTCGAGCGGTAAGAGCAGCGGCAAGAGTTCGGGCAAGTCGAGCGGGAAGCGCGATGCCAAGGCGAGCGAAGAGAAGGCCAAGCGGAAGCACCGCAAGGCCGCCGAGCAGAACAAGAAGAAGGCGGCCAAGAAGCAGGCCGCGGCGGAGCAGAAGAAGAAGCTGGCCGCCAAGAAGGCCGCAGCCGAGCAGAACAAGAAGAAGGCCGCCGAGCAGAAGCAGAAGCTATCGAGCAAGCAGGCCGCCGCGGAGCAGAACAAGAAGAAGGCCGCCGAGCAGAACAAGAAGAAGACTGCGGAAACGAAGTAGCGCGCCGCGAGGAGCCGGCGGGTCCCGCCCCTACGCGCTCCCCCGCGCGCCATCCGAAGCCAGTCGCCTGGACTTGCCCATCAGGTGCTCGACCATGGCGCCTGCGATGTCGATGCGTCCGACCTCCTGGGCTTGCGGGAAGTAGCAGGGGTAGTTGGCCTCGAGCACGTAGAGCCGACCGCTCTCATGCTCCAGCAGGTCCACGCCGCCGAACTCCGTGCCGACGAGGCGCACGGCTTCTACTGCGATGCGGGCCATCTCCGCGGGTACGTCCGCGAGGTAGTCCTCGGGATCCTCGCTCGCGTAGGTACGAAAGTCGCCGGCTTCGAGGGGGTTGCGATACGCGGCCACGGCCCGCTCCCCCACCACGACAACACGCCAATGAATCGCGTCCGGAACGTACGCACAGAGCAGCGGGTTGGCCCCGCCGTGAACCAGATGGTCGACGACGCCGTAGAGGCTGCGCCTCGACTCGACCAGCAACACGCCGACGCCACCCTCACCACCCAGGGTCTTCACGACCACGGGGTAGCCTCCGACCCGCTCGACATGCGCGTCCAACAGCGCCCGGTCCGTCGATGCCAGGTAGATGGTGCGCGGGACCGGCAGTCCACCCCGCTGAAAGAGCAGTGGCGAGGCAGAGATGTCGGCGAACATCGAGTCGGCGGTGCGGTAGAACGTCGCCACGCCGTCGGCGTACAGAAACTGCTCGACGCGTTGTGCAGACGTCGCAACGGCGGGCCGAAAGAGCAGCGTGCCCGGCATGAGGCGACGGTCTGGCGCAAAGTCGAATGTCGGGGCGTCGATCTCCTCGTACTCGACGTCGCGTGCAGCACACGCCTCCATGAGGAACCGAGTGGTCTCCTCCGGCACATCCACGTTGACGCAAACCAGCTTCATCGTCCCGCCCCGTAGCGATCCACGACCTCTACACGCAGCGCGGCGCAAGCGGTGCGAAGTTGGGCTGCTGTCGTCGAGGGTGTCATCACGGCGGCGTGATCCTACCGATCGGCGCCCGTCGCCGCCAGCGCGCGCGGGCCTTGGTCCTACCTCGCATCGGGGAAGGGAGCAGGCCTCACCCCACGAGCGGACCGCCTGTACGCCGGCTCCAAGTCGCCGGGCTTCTCGTGATAGATCATGATCAGATTGCCGCAGGTGTCGTAGAGGAGTAGGCTTCAAGCGAGGCCGCCCGCCCGCTGCGCCCCAGGTACGCTGTCACGCCCCAGTCCGCCGCCGAGGGAACGCATCCGCAATCCTCGAAGGAGAACCCATGGCAGATCCCACAAGCAAGTGCCCGGTGATGGGCGGAGCCCACGCGCAAAGGGCGAACGCTGCCACGTCCAACCAACACTGGTGGCCGAACCAGCTGAACCTGAAGGTGCTCCAGCAGCGTTCGCCTCTGGCGGATCCCATGGGTGCAGACTTCGACTACGCCGACGCGTTCGCAAGCCTTGATCTGGACGCGGTGCAGAGGGACCTTGACGCGTTGATGACGGATTCGCAGGAGTGGTGGCCGGCCGACTTCGGCCATTACGGCGGGCTCTTCATCCGGATGGCGTGGCACAGCGCAGGCACGTATCGCATCGCCGACGGACGCGGCGGCGGGGGCTCTGGTTCGCAGCGCTTTGCCCCGCTCAACAGCTGGCCCGACAATGCGAACCTCGACAAGGCGCGCCGCCTCCTCTGGCCCGTCAAGCGGAAGTACGGCCGGAAGATCTCGTGGGCCGACCTCATGATCCTGGCCGGCAACCGCGCGCTGGAGACCATGGGCTTCAAGACCTATGGTTTCGCCGGTGGGCGCGAGGACGTCTGGCAGCCCGAGGACACCTACTGGGGCCCCGAGAGCACGTGGCTTGCCGACGAGCGCTACAGCGTCGACCGCGACCTCGCCGACCCGCTCGGCGCCGTGCAGATGGGGCTGATCTACGTGAAC